>CAYRWE010000153.1:0-8860 GCA_964427655.1 uncultured Solibacteraceae bacterium
TCGCGGCCGGGGTCGGGGTCGCGGTCGCGGTCGGGGTCGCGGTCGCGGTGATTTTGCGCCGGCTGCGCCGGCGAGGGAGTGCATCAATGAGCGGCCAAGCGACGCAACTGAGTCTTGAACTCGAGGATGATCTCTCGCAGATAACGCCCGAGCAGGTTCATACCATGTACCGGGCGATCCACGCGATCGCGGCCTCGACGCTGCTGGAGTTTGGCGGCCCGCTCGCCTGGGGCCGGTGGTGCCGCCGGAAGGCCATCGACGCAATCCGCGAGCTGCGGGAAACACGAGCGACGCCGAGACGAGACGTGCTCGCAGAGATCCAAGACCGCGTCTTTGGCGAAGAGGACCGCCAGCCAGGAGTTCGAGCGTGAGCGACTCGCAAGTCACCACCGACGAGATCCGCCAGCGCGTGGCCTACGCCATCGAGGCTGTCTACGCACGCCGCGCGGCGGCCGGTATTTCCGATCGGCTCTCGATCCGGGCGCTCTGGCCCATGATCCGGCTGGAACTCGAGGACTCCGGCCGCCAGGACGTGCTTGACGGCCTCCTGCGCGAGGGCGGCGTGCGAGTGGCCCGACGCGTGATGCGGCTGCGGAGCCGCCAGCAACACAAGCAACAAAACCAGCCACCCGCGGCGAAGGGAGGGAAATAGCGATGGACTTGCTGTGGTTCATTTGGATCCTCGAACGGCCCATCTGCCGACTTGACCCCAGCGGCCCGTGGCACACCAGCGAGCTGCACCTGATGCGGGCCCGCTTCGATCAGCTCACCGCCGAGGGCCGGCTGTGCTGCGTCGAGTCGCGGCGGCCGAGGCCCGCGGCCTCGGCCGCAGGAGGGTCACAAAAATGACGGCACGGAGGCCCCGTTTAGGAGCTACCATTGGGGAGGGAGTCGCTTATGGGCGCAGCGGATCTCGGCCTCCAAGACTACTACGATCAGCACTACCGGCCGACGTTCCTGCTGGGCGCCGACCCGCGGACGCTCAAGGAGTACTCGGCGACGTTGAAACACTGGCGACGGCTGGTGGGCGACCCGCCGCTGGCGTCCATCACGCCGTCGATCCTGGCCCGCTTCCTCGATTCCCTGGCGCACCCGCCGGCCTCGGCCGCCCGCACCGTCCAGCAGTTTCCGCCCGGCTGCGAGCCGGAGGCCAAACGGAAAAAGGGCAGTCCGCTCAAGCCCGCGACGGTCAACAAGCACCGCCGCCAGATCCTCTCGCTGATCTACAAGGCGGGTCCGCCGGGCCCGCGGAACCGCGACGCGTTGGGGCTGCTGGCCGCCGTGCCGTGGGTCAAGCCGCTGCGCCAGCCGCGGCGGCTGCCGCGCGACGTGCCCGACGACGTCCTCGATCGGATCTACCGCGGGGCCGAGGCGGCCGATCGGCCGCTGCTGCCCGGTGCGGCGCCGGCCGACTGGTGGCGGGCGCTGGTTGTGACGGCCGTTACGACGGGGTTTCGGCGCGAGGCCCTGCTGGCGCTCGAGTGGGCCTGGATCGACTGGGGCGGCCCGGCGATCTGGCTGCCGGCCGAGTTCGACAAGACGGGCGGCGACCGCCAAAAGCCGCTGTGCGAGACGGCCGTAAAACACCTGCTGCGGATCCGCGGCCCGGAGCGGCTGATCTTCGCCTGGCCGGCGAGCGAGGGCACGTGGTATCGCCAGTGGCACGCGATCCAGCGCGCCGGGGGGATCGTGCAGCATATCCGGCTGCACGACCTCAAGCGGGCCTGCGGCACGCGGCTGGCCGCCTCGGGCGCCTCGCCCTGGGCGATCCAGGCGATGCTCGATCATGCCTCGATCGACACCTCCAGGCACTATATCAATCCGTCCGCCGATCTCCGGGCCGCGGTCGAGCGGATGCACCTGCCGGATGTCTTCGGCGGGTGAGGTCAGAGGGAAGAGGCAATAGGTCAGAGGCAATAGTCTGGCGTTCGGGGCTCTGCTCTCGCCTATTGCCTATAATCTATCGCCTATTACCTCTCTTCGCGGGGCTCTGGGCCGGCGGAGCGGGTGCTATCCTTCCCGCCCGCGGCCCGGTCCATCGGTCCCGCGACGGACGCCGCGCCGCGGACGGGTTTCGGTTGGTCGTTTCCCGTCCCCGCCGGCTGTTTTTCTGTTGTGTGGTTTCGCGATCGCGGGCCGCGCCGAAGAGTTCACGACCTCAACGACCTCCCCGGTCAGGCCGAGCTCAATCGACGCGGCCCGCGCCCGCGGTGCCGGAAATGGTGGTTGTGAGTTAGCTGGATGATAGGGTGCGGCCGGAGTTCCTGCTCGCCGAGCGGGTCGGCCGGGCCGGCGCCGTGGGAACTTTACGACGGTGAGAGGCAATAGGGGATAGGCAATAGCAGAGCCTCGCGGCCCGAAGCAGCGGGCTTCGACCTATGACCTATTGCCTATTACCTCTTACCACAATTCAGGAGGGATACGGCATGGTTGACGGAGCAAACGCGGTAAACGGCGAGCGGAAGATCGGCAGGCCGCCAGCACATTTCATTACCATTTCGACGCACGTCGAGACGCTGGCCCGCGCGCTCGTGGCGCGCGAGGCGGACATCCTGCTGGAGGAGGATCTCCAAGCCGGCATCAAACTGCTGGACAAGAGCATGCGTCTGCTGGTCGCCGCGATCCGCTCGCAGCAGATGCGCCGCCAGGTGGCCCTGGGGACGCGGCTGCGCGACGAGCGGCCGGAAAAAAGGCGCCGGCGATGGAAGCTTAGAGAAGTGGCGAGTGGCGAGTGACCAGTGGCGAGAGCCGCTGAGCACCAGCCACCAGCCACTAGTCACTAACCACTTTTGCGGAGAATCCCATGGGACTACTACTGTTCGACTTGCAGAATTTGAAGGACCTTGACGGCGGGAAGGCAATGCGAGCCTTTCGCCGGCTGGTCGAGGAGTTCGTGGCGGATTGCACCGACCGGCCGCTGGAGGATCGGCCCCGGAAAGTGGTCATGGAGCTGCAACTCACGCCCGTAGCCGCGGAGGATCCCGAGTTCGAGGACACCCTGCGGACCAAGGGGCTCACGGCCACCTTCAACCTGAATGCCGTCATTCCGGACCGCCGCACGCGGCCCTATTCGCTGGGGCTCGATCCGAAGGGCCGGCCCTACTTCAGCAGCGAATCGCCGGAGAACTTCGAACAGACCACCTTCGACGACCTCAACCCGGATACGGGCAAGGTCGATCGCGGCGAGGTCCGCGACGTCAAGCCGGTCTAGTGCGGCCGGCTGTATGCGTTTTCATTAGCCTTTTAACCGAGGAGATTTTTCCGTGGAATTGACCGAAGGAGCCATTAAGGCGATCCAGGCCCCCGTCCGCGAGGCCGAGCAACTGACGAAGGCCGTCGCCTTCATCGACACCCCGGACCCGCGCAGTAAGCTGCTGGTCCAATCCGGCAAGCATGAGCTTTTTTCCGTTCCGCCGCCCTGTCGGAAGCACTTCGTGCAATCCCTTGAGGACCTGATCACCTACGCCCGGACCTGCCAGGCCGATCCGGTGATCTGGCACGGCGGCGGGGCGGTGACCCTTATCCTCGATGATTCGGACCGGCGGGACCTGGTGGTGTTTACGCTGAGTTGGAGCGCCCCCTGGAACAAGCTCCGCCAAATCGAGGATCAGGACGCTCCGGTGGCGTTCACCCAGAAGGAATTGATCCGCCTCTTGCGGTTCTATTTGAAGGCCAACGAGGTCCTCATTACCGCTTTCCGGCGACTGAGTTTTCAGGCCATCATCGGCGGCGCCGGTGACGTGGGCAAGTCGCGCGAGTCGCTGGGCCGCACGATCGAGGCCGAGGTGCAAGGGGCGGCGGACCTGCCCGAGGAGATCGTCGTCCGCGTGCCGATCTACACGAACACTGGCGAGCGAGAGGAGTATCCTGTCCGCCTGCTGTTGGAATACGACGGCCAGGCACAGCGGATCCTGCTGCTGCCGGAGCCTGGGGCATTGGACCAGCTCCAGGAGCAGCACCAGGCCGACATCCACTCACGGCTGTCTGCGGCCCTGGGCGAGGACGATCCGCAGGACAACGCGAAGGCCGTGCCGATCTATTTCGGCAAGCCGTAACACAAGGCCACGAGCCGGCCGTCCGTTTTCGACGCGGAGTTTGTGTATGGAAAATAGCCGCCTCGAAAAGAAAGGAGCTACGGCGTCCCCTCGACAAATCGGCTCGACTCCGGCCCCGTCGGCCGGACCGCGTCGAGGACGGACCGCCGGCTCGCAGAGCGAAAGGGTGATGAGGCATGCAGATCCAAGTTGAAAGCACCACGAAAATCGTCGACCTAAATGGCGTTCCTGCCCGCGTCTGGGAGGGCCACACGTCCAGCGGTATTCCGATCCACTGTTTCATTACGCGGATCGCCGTGGAACACGTCCAGGACAGCAGTCAGTTTGATGAGGAGCTGCAATCCTGCCGCCCGCCGTCGTTTGCCGTGGAGGCAATCCCGCTGAGGATGATCCTCTAGTCCCTAATCCCTAATCCCACTTACGCTGCGACCTAGGAGCGACACGATGAGCGGACGGAACCGAAACCAGAACCAAAAGCAGCAGCAGACGATGGCGGGGGCGTGGCAGGACAGCGAGGCGGCCGAGGCGGCCCGCTGGCGGCAGTTCGTGTATGTTGTGAGCCGCATGAGCGCCACCTGTGCCCACGAGGATAAATTCGTGCGGTTGATGTTCGCCGTATACTTCAATACGCGACGGGGGCTCGGCGAGCCCTGGGCTCCCGACCAGGGCTGGCTGGCGTTTACGCTCGACCCGATCGGCCCTCGGGGCTCGAGATCCACGATTTTGCGAATCATTGCTGACGCGCGGGGAGCTGGCATCCTGCGCGTTATCGCCACGGAGCGGTGCGGACAGCCAGTCGGCAACACCTACCAGATTGACTGGGCTGGAATCTACGCGGTCTGCGGGATGCCGTTGCCCGAATCGCTCCATTTTCTTTCGGTCGGCCGACCCAGTGCCGACCACGAACCCCAGCCCACCCAAGACCAGCCCACCCCGGCCCAAAGCGTGTCCCACCAGCCGGACACCCCGTCCCATCCATGGGACACCCCGTCCCATCCATGGGACACCCCGTCCCATCCATGGGACACCCCCGAGGGCCCTTCGCTGAATGGCATGGGCTCCCAACGCGCGGGCGCGCCGGCGCGCGCGCCTGATGTTTGTTTTGTTTGTAGTAGTAGTAGTTCTAAATTCAACTACAACACCCTACCCAACACACAGCGCAGGGAAGCACTGCGCGCCGTCTCGATCGCCGCGCGGGTCGTGAAGGACCTGCTGCTGGGCGCCGTCGAGGAATTTTGCGACGACGGCGCCGTGAGGATCACCTGGCCGGCGGGGCGTGTGCCGGCGCCCTGGACGGTGCCGCGCGACGATCGGCTGTTTTTGGCGATTCTGGGCGCGGCGGTGGTCTTCCTGGGCGCCGAGCACCGCGAATGGATCCACGGCGCCGCCCGCAAAACGGCCCGCGAGGTGGTCCGCAAGACGCGGGTCGCCTGCCTGATCGGGATCCTTCGGAACACGGCCGCGGAGTTCGCTGAGGTCTGCCCGGAAGGCACCGATCCGCAACAGGTTTTGGCGACGCTCAAGCGCCAGTTCCGGCGGATCGCGTGGGATGCCTGCGCCCAGCCGTGGCGTGCACCTGCGGAGACGACCCGGGAGGCCGCCGTATGAGCCAGGCAGCCAGTAACGCAACGGCGGACGATCTCCGGGCGCTCGAGGCGCGGCTGCGGCGAAAGCAGCACCTGGCGGAGTTTCGGGCCGCGGCCCGGACGGTGCGGCGCCCGCCCCGCAGCACGGTTGCCTGTGCCATGCGATTGCAGTTTGCTGGCATGACCGAGGCGCAGTATCAGGCCTACAAGCGCGAGTACGACGCCGCGCGGGCCGCCTGTCCCGCGCCGTGGGAGGTGGGCGTATGAAGTGCCTTACGGTCTGCCAGCCGTACGCCTCGTTGATCGTCGGTTGGGAGGGCATCGACCAGGCCGACGTGAAGCGGGTCGAAAATCGCAAGTGGCGGCCGGCCTACCGCGGCCCGCTGCTGATCCATGCCGGCACGCGTGCTGGCCGCCCTGGCCGACGGCGAGTTGCGGACGCCGTTGCCCAGCGGGGCGGGCGCCGTCGCCGTGGCGACCGACCAGTTAAGACGCGGCACCAGAATCGAGTGGCGGCTCTTCTACGGCCGGTTGGTCGCCCAGCGCCGAATAGATCAGATTGAGCGTATCCACTTTGGAATACCTCAACATGAACGATTCACCTTGGATGGAATACCAGTGCTCGTCTTCACCTTCGGGCGGTTCGTCGGCCGCCCCTGTCTCGCGGCGCATGGTTGAAGATAGCTCCAACCACTCCGGTTCCCCGGATGATTCATTCCAAAGCACGCTTTTTAAGAGCCCAGCGTACAAGAACGATTTGGACCCGAGGAGGGCTGAGGCTACTACGGTGGTGCATGTTACTTGATTCGTGGCAATGTCAACGGACAACACGCGGGACCAGTGAGCAAACCGACGCGCCTGAAATTCGTCGGGTCCGGCGAAAAGCAGAAGCTCTTTGATAGGCCCGTGAATCCACTGAAGCAATCTTCTGAGGCCGTAACCGCATAGAGCGCACGCCCCGAACAACGTGGAAAAATAAACGAAAACCGCCACCGGATGGTCACTGAGCGAATTCAGCGCAGTCACCGAACTTGAGCCTTCGTCCAACCGTCCGGCGACCAAGGTACAGACGGATCTTAGATCGACCCACAATCCAAGGTCGAGCCACGAACTCACAATATTGCTGAGGGGCACCCAAACGAGATGAGCGACTGCTGCTGCCACGAGACTATGCAAAATCTCGTCCGTCAGTTGACGTTGGGCTCGAAAGTGGCCAAATGCAGACCTGAACCTGTAAAAGATGGCTCCCGGAAGAATCAGGACGACGATTGCGAGAGCCTGGAAAGCGATATTCAAGACGGCCGGCCCTACTTTGTTAGCTTCGTGCCGACCTTTCGCAAGACCGTCGCGTTAACGACGTACTTCTTGCCCCCGCTCGTAACCGTGATTTTCCCCGTTGTGCCCGGTGAAATCCCAATGATTCCTCTGACCACCTGATGTCCAACCCCGGGCTCCCGAATAAGCTGCTCAACTTTTGACATCGTAATGCCTCCGTCCGGCGGGAATCATATCGCAAAAACACAAGATCGACCAAACCCACTTGCCCACCTTATTGAATTTACGCTGAAACCCCACAAAAGCCAATAAACCCCACCACGGAAGCATTGGTTTCCCGCTTTCGCGGGGCTTTCACAGGCCACAACGCCCGCGCAGGTTCCCCATGTTGCCGACCGCGGCGGGAGGGGGGTTTCGCCTTCTGCGCGTTACAATGGCCGATCATGGCCACTGACGTGACGGATCGCGGTCGGGAGATTCTGGCGGTACTCGAGGCCTGCGGCGGGCGCCGCGGCGAGGCAGCCCGGCGATTGGGACTGTCGCGGCAGGGGCTGTATTATCACCTACACAAGCTCGGCGCCCGCGTGGCACCTTCATCTCCGCCGCTGCCGCCGACCAAATCCGCGACCTCCACCACGAAGCCCCGGGCGCCGATCCCGCCGATCTCGGAACCCGTTCGCGATAAGCGGCTCGCTGAAATCCTCGTCTTTGATCCGTCGCTCCCTGTCGATCACCCCCTGGTCACGCCCGAGGATTTCGAGCGGCGCCGCGAGGCCGACCGGCGGCGGATCCAGGTCAAGGAGGCCTGGTGGCGGACGCGGCTCGAGGTGGTTGATTTGCCGCCGGCCATCGAACTCCCCGGCGGGATACTGAGGCAGAGCCTGACGCTCGACATTAACCAGCATCTGACGCGAGGAGAGATCGAGATCGCGCTCACGCTGGGCATCCGGGCGATGCACGAGGCCCGCGGCGAGGTGGCCAACGAGATCGACGGGGTGCATCTGCGGGGGGCGAGGCCGTGAAAGAGGGAAGAGGCAATAGGTCATAGGTCATAGGCCGCTGGTTCGGGCCTTCCGGCTCTCCTATCCCCTATTGCCTATTGCCCCTTCCGTGCTGCCTTTTCGCCGCTAACCTCTAACCCCTAACCACTTACGGCGCCCGGATTTTGCTTGACTTATCCCTTCGCGGCGGTTAGGGTTTTTCGCAGCAGCTCCGGGACCAGCGGCGTATGAGCCGCTCAGGTGTACACCGGCCCAACGCAGGATGCTAGCAGGGATCATTCGCATGATGCGATCTTTGTGTACGCCGCTGTGTCCCGCTTTCTTCCGTGGGGCGTCTCTCGATCGCCCCCGCAACACCCACTCTAACCCCCTTCCGTCTCATGTTGCAGCCAAAACGACTCGCAATTAGCCTCGTTTGTCTCGCGGCCATTCTTTCCGGCTCCGCGTTGTGCGCGCAAGAGCAATTCTTTTTCTCCCCCAGGGTGCTGAGTTTCACCGCCACGCCCCAACAAATCTTACCGGGCGGGTCTACGCGGCTGGCCTGGTCGACAGCGAATGCCGATCGGGTCACCATCACCGGCCAGGACGAGGGAGTCACGACGGGCTACACGATCGTGAGTCCCACGGAAACCTGCACCTACACGCTGGTGGCCACCCGCGGCCGTGGATGCTGTTCGGGCGGCTGCTCTTCATGCACCGCACGCGGCGGCTCCGCCACAGCAACCGTCACGGTCACGGTGGCCCCCGGCCCGACGCCGAATCCGACCCCCGGTCCGGCGCCAGCCTCGATCGACTCGACGCTCTCGGTCGTCGGTATCGGCTCGGAGTTCGCCCTCTCGCAATCCTTGGCCGAGGTCTCCCACTCCCACGCGATCGCCGCCTTCCTGGGCTCTCAGAACGGCTCCTGGCTCGTAATTGATCCGGCCATGCTCACCGTCTCGCA
>CAYRWE010000153.1:8960-12034 GCA_964427655.1 uncultured Solibacteraceae bacterium
AACTTCTACCCGTTTTCGCCCTGGTACGCCGCCGCGGCCACCGATGGCAGCAACGGCGGCATGGCCGGCGACGTGATTCAACTGTTCGGGCAAACCGGCACCATACCCCTGTCCTTGATGCCCCGCTGGGGCAACCTGCCGGCCGGCTATCAGGGCGACGCGGCCCAGCACACGCTCTTGGGCGTCTACGGGCCGCCCAACGACACGAGCCAGAACCTCGGCTACATCGCCGCGGCGATCGCCCGGGGCCTGCCGATCACCTGCGGGATCTCGGTCGGCAACGGGTTCAACCCGGACAGCCAGGGCTTCATCACCTACGCCGCCGGCGCCGGCAACGGCGTAAACCACGAGATCACCGTCTGCGGCGGGACGTTCACTTCGCCCAACTACCCCGGCCGGTGCTTCTGGAAGATCCTCAATAGCTGGTCGAGCACTTGGGGCGTGGGCGGCTACGCCTACCTCGAAGACAAGTTTTTCACCCAAGACAGCGATCTGTGGGTGATCGTGAATGTGTCCGCGGCGCCAGATTATTCGTTTGATTCACCGCCCGGAGCGGAGAGGCAATAGGGGAGAGGCAATAGGCAATAGGGGATAGGAGAGCCGCGCGGCCCCAACCGGCGGCCTATGACCTGTGACCTATGACCTCAGTTTGTAGGGTGCGTGAAACGCACCACAACCCGCGGGAAGAGGCAATAGGCAATAGGAGATAGGAGAGCCGCGGAGGCCGACGCAGCGGCCTATGACCTATGACCTATTGCCTATCACCTGCCCGCCTCCCCGCCACTAACCACTAACCACTCGCCACCCGCCACCCATGGACCTCCTGTTCGAGCAATACAAGCCGGGCGTGAGTAGCTCCTACGCGGCGGTGATCCACGAGTTTTGCGGCCCGGACGTGCACGCCGAGCTGCGGGTCGCCAGCGGCCACCGGTTTACGGCCCTCTGGCCGTCGTCGGCCCAGCGGGCCGCCGGCGTGCCCAGCGGCGTGGCCTGGCTGCCGCCGCTTGCCGACCAGGAGCTAGCGGATCCCACGCGGTGGAAGGTCGTACCGTTGGAGCAATTCGGCTGCCGGGAAAGCCCCGCCATGATCGCCTGGTGCAACGGCCAGGTGGGTCAGCCCTACAGCCTGCGGGCCGCGATCGACGCGGGCCTGCAACACGTGCTCGGGCTGCCGTCGCCCAAGCCCGTCCTAGGCTGGTTTTGCAGCGAGGTCTGCATTGCCGCGCTCAAGCGGTGCGACGGCCCGCTCCTGGCGCTGCCGGACGGCCTGTGCCCCACGGACCTCGACCAATGGCTCGCCGGGCTGCGCTCCTACATGCCCTCGAGCTGGCAGTACAGCCGGTTGCGCCAGCGGATGGAGGCCCGTGCCGAGAGACTCGGCCTGTCATTTACTCCGATCGAAGCAAAGAAAATGGAGGTTTTATGAAGACGCGTTGCAAGTTCAAGTGCCTGTCCATCACCCGGAGAAAACAGTCCGTATACAAGGACGGCCGGAGCGAGGTGAAAGAAGTCAACGACGCTGAGCTGTTTGCCGTGGGCGCCGAGGACGGACCCGAAAACAAGGCGTTTTTTGAGTCCACTCCCGGAGGCATGCTGCACGTGAGCACGATCCGCGCTGACGTATTTGAGCTTGGCAAGAGCTATTATCTCGACATCACCGACGCCGATTAGCGGGCAACGGTGCGTTTCACGCACCCTACGGAGCCCGCAGCACCAAAAGACCCAACCCGCCAATCCAATCCCTAATCCCTAATCCCTAATCCCTCTTTCCAACTTCGTAAGAAACCATCCTTTTTTCTCTAGGAGACTGTGCTATGCTTTGTGCGAAAACGGCCCTTGGGGCCATCGCGTGCGTGCTGCTGCTGTGCGTTTCCGCCTTCGGCCAAGACCCGACGCCGGCCCAGTTGCAGCAAGTCCAAAACGACGTGACCGCGCTCACCGCGGCCGTCACTGCCGACCAGGCCGCCCAGGCCCAGGTCGCCACCGACCAGGCGGCCGTCACGGCCGCCAACACCCAGCTTGCGACCGACACCACGGCCCAGCAGGGCACGGCCGCGGCCGTCACCACGGCCGTCACGCAACTGGTGACCGACGTCGACGCGCTCCAGACCAGCGACGTGACGAAGTACCGGCTTTTAAGCGGCGCGCTCAAGGGGCTCGTGGCCAAGAAAGGTGCAAAGGGAGGCTTTGGCGGGTTTCATTTCCCGTTCCCCTTCCCCTTCATCAACCCCTTCCCACAGCCGCAGCCTTATCCGCCGTATTATCCGCCGTATCCTACGCCGGCCCCGGCGCCGCACGCGGCGGCCTTTCCGCACCCGTTCCATCACCACTTTTTCCGCCATGCCGTTTCGCCCTACGACTACGGCTATGGCGAGGACTACGGCGATGAAGACGACGTCGAGGCGGGTCCGCACCCCGGCCCGCACCCGTATCCCGGTCCGCACCCCTGGGGTGGCGGATGGGGCGGTTACGGCGGGTTCGAGTACCTCTTAAACCCGGCCACCGGCACGTACATGTGGTACAACCCGCTGACCGGCCAGTGGATTTTGTGAGACCTCCATCCGTGATGCCGCGCGGGCTGGAGAATTCCGCCCCCCGCGGCTGTTGAAAAAGGGGCAATAGGCAATAGGCGATAGGAGAGCCTCCGAGGCCGAACCAGCGGCCTATGACCTATTGCCTATTGCCTCTCCCCTTCTCGCCACTAACCACTCGCCACTAACCACTCCCATGTTCGCCACCGCACTGAAACTGGTGACCCCCGGGGTCCTCTTGGCCGTCGCCGCCGGCGCGCTGTTGGCGCCTTCCAGCCACAGCGGCACGCTCATTGCGCAGGCCGCACCGGGCGGCGTGGGCGACTGGATCGACACGCTCATCAAGTCGGGCGGGGCCTTGGGCGTGCTGGGGTTTTACCTGTACTACCGGCTCACGGTGGCCGACCCGCGGGAGCAGAAGGCGGCCCGCGACGAGCGGGCGGCGATGGCCCAGGCCAGCGAGGTCCGGCTCGATAAGCTGATGGCCGCCCACCAGGAAACCGTCACCGCCTTCAGCACGGCCGCCACCCGGATGGCCGACCT
>CAYRWE010000154.1:0-11986 GCA_964427655.1 uncultured Solibacteraceae bacterium
ACCGCGCTAGAAGGCGACCGCCTGTTCCATAACGAAGGCAACGGCAAGTTTCGCGACGTGACCCGCGCGGCCGGAATTCAGAATGCCAACTTCGGCACCAGTGCCGCCTGGCTGGACTACGATCGCGACGGCAAGCTGGATCTGTTCGTCGCTAACTACGTCCAGTGGACTGCCCAAACCGACCTATGGTGCTCCCTCGACGGCGCCACGAAATCCTACTGCACGCCGGAATCCTACAAAGGCACGCGCTCGCGCCTGTTTCATAACCTCGGCAACGGCCGCTTTGAAGAGGTGTCCGAAAAAGCCGGACTGGGCGATCCCACAAGTAAGTCGCTGGGCATCACCGTGCTCGATTATAACCAGGATGGCTGGCCGGACTTATTCGTGTCCAACGACACCCAGCCGAATAAGCTCTACCGCAACCTGGGCAACGGCACCTTCAAGGAAGAAGGCATGTCGGCCGGCGTGGCCTACGGCGAAGACGGTGTCGCTCGCGGAGCCATGGGCGCCGATGCCGCCGATTACGACCGCTGCGGCCGGCCCCACCTCCTGGTAGGCAATTTCGCCAACCAGATGCTGGGCCTCTACCACAACGAGGGCAACGGTCTTTTCGTGGATGAAGCGCCATCTTCCACCGTGGGCCGCAGCAGTCTCCTTTCGCTCACCTTCGGCGTCTTCTTCTTCGACTACGACCTCGATGGCTACCCCGATATCCTGGCGGCCAACGGCCATATCGAAGACGAAATTGGCCGCGTGCAGCCCAAGGTGAGTTACAGGGAGACCCCGCTGCTTTTCCGCAATCTGGGAAACGGCCGCTTCGATAACGTCAGTTCCCGCATGGGGCCGGCGTTTTCCACCCCCATGGTGGCCCGCGGAGCGGCCTATGCCGATTTCGACCACGATGGCGATCTGGATGTCCTGATCTCCACTAACAACGGGCCGGCTCTTCTGCTGCGCAACGACCGCGCCAACGCCAATCACTGGCTGAGTATCCGTCTTAGAGGGACGCAATCGAATCGCGATGGCATCGGCGCCGTGGTGCGGCTCGTCAGTCCCGGCGGCAAACAATGGGACATGGTGCGCAGCGGCTCCAGTTATTGTTCGCAAAGCGATCTCGCGCTTACCTTCGGCCTAGGCCCCGACGCGGCTGCGGCGGTGGAAGTCCAGTGGCCCAGCGGCGCGAAGCAGCAGTTTAAGAATGTGCCCGCCAATCAGCGGGTGCTCATAGACGAAAGCCGCGGCATCACTGCCCTCCCGTAAGGAAGTAAAATGGCCGCGGCGCGCCGCTCCGCCGTCCCCTGATATCGTATTAGGCAGACATGCCTCGCCTTCCCTTGTGCGGCCTGCTGGCGGCCATCGCACTGTTCGGCGCCGATCCGGGCATCTGGAAGGTCGCTCCGCCGCCGCCCGCCTCCTGGCAGCGCGACCGCCTCGTAGACCTCGCGCACCGTCGGAAGGCCGTCGAGCAGCGCATCGGCGATCGCTCCATGCTGCTGCTCTATGCCGCCCAGCCGCGCAATTACGCGGGCGATGTCGATTGGCCCTATCGCCAGGAAAATAATTTCTTCTACCTCACCGGCATCTCGCAGGCGGGCCTTTCCCTGGTACTGCTGCCGGAAGGCTCGGCCGCCCGCGAAATCCTCTTCCTCCCGCGGCCCGATCCCACCCGCGAAACCTGGACCGGACACATGCTCAGCGACGATGAAGCCCGCGGCATCTCTGGCATCCAGGAGGTCTCCGATGCCGCCGCGCTGCCCGGCTTCCTCGCCGCGGCCTTACCGCGCGCCCGCGCCTTCCTGAACCCACCCGCCACCGACGCCGAAAAGCCCGTCGTCCCGCCGCTCGCCGATCTCTACATGCTCCTTCCGGACGGGCCGGACCCCGAGTACACCCGCGAGCGCGAGTTCGCCGCCAAGCTCGGCGCGGCCGGTGCGGGCGTCTCCATTCAGGATGCCACCCCGGTTTTCGCCGCCCTGCGCCAGATCAAGTCGCCGAGGGAAATCGATCTCATCCAGCACGCCATCGATATCACCGCCGAGGCTTTCCAGCGGGCCTTCGCAACGGCCCAACCCGGCGCATCGGAATATGAGATCCAGGCGCAATTCGAGTTCACCTTCCTGCGCCGCGCGGGCCACTGGGGCTATCCGTGTATAGTGGGCACCGGCCGCAACGCCACCACTCTGCACTACGAGAGCAACCGCGACCAAATCGCCGCCGGCGACCTCGTGTTGATGGACGACGGCGCCGAATTCGATGGCTACAGCGCCGATGTCACACGCACCGTCCCCGCCGATGGCCGCTTCACGCGCGAGCAGGCCGAGATCTACCGCCTGGTCTGGGAGGCGCAGCAGGCTGCCATCCGCGCCGCGCGCCCCGGACACACCATGTCCGGCAGCGCCGATTCCATGGATGCGGCGGCCGGCGAGGTCCTCCGCCGCGGCTTGGTCAGGCTCGGTCTGATGACCGACATCTCCAGCCTGCCGCAGCTCCGCGTGTGGCTCAACCACGGCGTCAGCCACGGCATCGGCTTGAATGTTCACGACCCCGGCGGCCGCGAACTCCGCGAAGGCATGGTCGTCACCGTCGAGCCGGGCCTCTACTTCCGCGCCGATGCCCTCGACCATCTCCCCGAGACGCTCGCCAACGAAAAGTTCATCGCCGCCGTGCGCCCCGCCTTCGAACGATTCAAGGGAATAGGCATCCGCATCGAGGACGACCTCCTGATCGGCGCCGAGCCGAAACTCCTTTCCGCGGCCATTCCCTCCCAGCTCGAAGAGGTCGAAGCGGCCATCGCGCGCCTGCGCCAGGCCCCGCGCATCTCGCCGCTCCCGTAGCGTTACACTGTACGCTGATGAATCACCAGCCGCGCATCGTTGTGGTGGGGAGCGCCAACGTCGATTTGACCACCTTCACCAGCCAGTTCCCCCGGCCGGGCGAGACGATCTTCGCTTCCGAGTTTCACCTCGGCTTCGGCGGCAAAGGCGCCAACCAGGCGGTCGCCGCGTGCCGTTTCGGCGCCGCCGTGGCCATGGTGGCGCGCGTGGGTGACGATCTGTTTGGCCCGGCCTACATCCGCAACCTGGAATCGTGCGGCATCGATACCCGTCGCGTGCTCGTTACGCCGGGCGTGTCCACCGGCGTGGCTCCCATCTTCGTCGATAGCGCCGGCCAGAACCGCATTCTGGTGGTCAAGGGCGCCAATGGCCGCCTCCTGCCGGCCGACGTGGATGCCGCCGCCGATCTCCTGCGCGGCGCCGCCTGCATCGTGCTCCAGCTCGAGATTCCCCTCGAAACCGTCTACCACACCCTGCGTTTCGCGCGCGCCCACGGCATTCCCAGCATCCTGAACCCCGCGCCGGCTCAGCCCCTCGATCTCGCCGAAGTGGCTCACGCCGATTACGTCATCCCCAATGAAACCGAGGCCGAGGCGCTCACCGGCCTGCCCGTGCGCACCGTCGATGAGGCTCGCGAAGCCGCCTCGCGCCTACTCTCGAGCGGCGTCCGCCGCGTCATCGTAACCCTGGGAGCCAATGGCGCGCTGCTGGCCGGGCCCGAGGGCGCGCGCCACGTGCCGCCCGTCGCCGTCCAGCCCGCCGATACCACTGGCGCGGGAGACGCCTTCATCGGCAGCTTCGCCTGCTCGCTGGCGGCCGGATGCCCCGAGGCCGAGTCCATCGCCCGCGCCAATCTCTACGCCGCGCTCTCCACGCTCTCGACCGGCACGCAAAGTTCGTTCGTTTCCCGGGAGCGCTTCGAGGCCGAATGGGCCGCCCGCCATTGACTGCCGTCGATCCCACGCCCGCCCCGCCGCGGCGCCTCCGCGATCGCTTGCCGGCCCGCGTCAAAGACCGGCTGCGTCCGCTGAAAGAAGGACTGCTCTACAGCCGCATCGCCGCCTGGTGGTATTTCTGGCGCGCCGGTGCGTTTCGCCAAGGGCATCCTTTATTCGACGCCGCTTATTACCTGGAGCAGATTCCGGAAAAGCCGTCCGGCTCGCCCCTGGCCCACTACATCTTTCACGGCGCCGGCCAAGGTCTCCGGCCGCACCCGTTGTTCGATCCCCAATACTACGTCTCGCAATCCCTGCTCGCTGCGCGCGCCGGCGGGAATCCGCTGCTGCACTTTCTGAAAAGCGACCCGGCGCTCTGCATCGGCCCCCATCCCTTGTTCGATTGCGCTTACTACCGGCTGAAATACCCCGAGGCCGCTTGCGCCGGTATCAATCCCCTGGTGCACTTTCTAACTCTCGGCGCAAAAGCCTCCGCCCGTCCGCACTCGTTATTCCATACGACTTACTATGTAACTAAGTATCCCGAAGTAACTCGCTCCGGCCTGAATCCGCTAGTTCACTATCTTCTGCGCGGCGCCGCTGCGGGCTACCAGCCTAATCCCCTGTTCGATCCGGCCCTTTACGCCAAGCAATCCCCATCCAATTCGCTAATCCACTATGTCTTGCAAGGTGGGATGAATCGCCTCAAGCCGCATCGCTGGTTCGACCCCACTTACTATCTCAGCCAGCGTCTGGACGCCCGCCGCACCGGCCGCAATCCTCTCGAGCATTTCTTCGAGGTGGGGTCTCGCGAGAACACCAGTCCCCACCCGCTCTTCGATTACGAGGCCTATCTGCGCGCGCATCCCGGCACGGCCGGCGACGCTCTGGTAGCTTTCGTCGAAGGCGGCGCCCGCGGCGGCCCGCCCGTCGAAGGCGGGCTGTTCGCTTGCGACCGGGAGCCTTAGAGCGATGCGCGGTGTGCTCCTGCACTACCATTTCCTGAAGAACGCCGGCATGACCGTTCTGAGCTTCCTGATGCGCAGCTTCGGCGAGGGCTGCGCGCAGATGGAAACCCCGGATCGCGATGGCCACGTCGGCCCCGCCGGCCTCATCGCCCTTCTCGAGCGCAACCCGGCCGTCAAGGCCGTCTCCAGCCACCAGATCCGCTACCCGGTGCCCGCCGTCCCCGGATACATATTCTTCGATCTCTGTTTTCTCCGCGATCCCATCGACCGCCTCCGCTCCATGTATTACTACTTCCGCGCCAAGCCCCAGCCCGGCGATCCTGTGAGCGATTTCGCCTGCGGGTCCGGCATGGGCGGCTTCGTCGCGCAAATCGTCCGCGAGATGCCTTGGTACGTCAACGATCCCCAGGTGAACCTGATCGCGAACGGCATCGCCAACGACGTCCCCACCGAAGCGGACCTCGAGCGCGCCCTGGCGCGTATCTTGAGCACGTCGTTTCTCGGCGTGGTGGATATGTATACTGAGAGCCTCGTCGCCGGCCAGTATTTCCTGAATCCAGTTTTTCCGGAGCTCGATTGCGCCGAGCCGCCCGCGAATGTCTCGCGCGGCATGGAGAGCACGCTCGACGCCCGCGTGGCCGAAGTCGAGGCCGCCTGCGACCCGGCCGTGTGGGCCGAACTCCTGCGCTTAAATCGGATGGATCTCGAACTCGTCGCAGCCGCCCGCGCCGAAGTGTCCCGGCGCCTGCGTCTGGTGCCCCCAGACGCCGCGGCGCGCCTCACATCTCTTCTGGCCAGCGCCGCGCCGTAATCTCGCCGTTCACCTGCGCTCGAAGCTGCTCGTAGCGGGTCGCCTGCCAGAAGCGCTGCTGCTCCGGCGAAGCCAGGTATCGCGTGCGGCCGAGATCATCCTGCCACAGCGCCACCACACTTCCCGCCGCGCCATCTTCCGATGCGCTCCGTTCCAGCGCGGCGTAGAGCCGCCGCCGCCCCTCGGCGCCCCCGCATCGTTCCAGGGCCGCGTCGATGAACACCGCCACGATCTTTACATCGGCGATATCGAGGTACGCGGCCGGAAACGTCGTCATACGAAACGCTACAGCACTTCCTCCGACCAGCCCTCCAGCACCTGCTTCACCTTGGTCATGAACTGGTCGGCCAGCGCGCCGTCGATCAGCCGGTGGTCGAAGCTCAGCGAAAGATGGCAAATCGACCGGATCGCAATCGCGTCGTCGATCACCACCGGCGTCTTGTCCACCGTCCCCACTCCCATGATCGCCACCTGCGGCTGGTTGATGATGGGCGTGCCCACCAGGCTCCCGAAGCTACCGAAATTGCTGATCGAAAAGGTGCCCGCCTGCACTTCATCGGGCTTGAGCTGGCGCGAGCGGGCGCGCCCCGCCAGATCCACGATGGCGCGCTGCAACCCCAGCACGTTCTTCTCATCGGCGTTGCGCACCACCGGCACGATCAGCCCGTTCTCCAGCGCCACCGCGATCCCGATATTGATGTCGTTGTGATAGACGATATTGTTGCCGTCGAGCGACGCGTTGACCAGCGGGTATTGGCGCAGCGCCACCACCGCCGCCCGAACGATGAACGGCAGGTACGTCAGCGAGAAGCCGTAATTGGCCTGGAACGTGGCCTTGTGGCGCGCGCGTGCATGCGCCACCTTGGTCATATCCACGCGATGGATGGTGGTCACGTGCGCCGAGGTGCGCCGCGAAAGCAGCATGTGCTCGGCGATCTTGCTGCGCATGGTGCTGAGCGGCTCGATGCGCGTCCGCGCAGGGCCCGCCGGCATAAGAGGCTGGATAGCCGGCGCCGGTGCGGCAGCCACCGGCGGCGGAGGCGGCGGTGCTGCAACCGGCGGCGCGGGCGCAGGCGCTGCCACCGGAGCCGCCGCGGGCGCCTCAGGAGCCGGCTGCTCCCGCTGCGCCACGTAGCTCTCCACATCCTGCTTCGTGATCCGTCCGTTGGCTCCCGTGCCCTTCACCTGTCGCAGATCGATGTTGAGCTCCCGCGCCATCTTACGTACCAGCGGCGAGAGCGGCCCCTGCGGCTCCCCGATCTCCACCGGCTCGGGCACGGGCTCCGATGTGCTCTCCGGTGGGGCATGCTTTAGCTTGCCCGCAACCTCCTCGACCTGCTCCGGCGCCGGCGTCGGCTGGACAGCCTCCTGCGTTGGCGCCGGAGCGGCCTGCGCGACCGCGCCGGACGCGCCGTTTTCGGCGATGCGCGCCACCACCGTGTTGATCCCCACGGTCTTGCCTTCCTCGATCAGCACTTCCGCCAGCGTGCCGGCGGCCGGCGAGGGGATCTCGGTATCCACCTTATCGGTCGAGATCTCGAACAGCGGCTCGTCGCGCTCCACCTTCTCTCCCGGCTTCTTCAGCCAGCGCGTCAGAGTCCCCTCCACGATGCTTTCGCCCATCTGGGGCATCACTACGTCGGTCATGTCAGTTCTCCCTTTCCGGAGCCGCGAGGACGGTGTCCTCGAGCAGCATCTCGCATTCAAAAACGCGGCCGAAATGCGCCGCCAGTTTCCGGGAAACTTCTTCCACCGTTGCGCGCGCGCCAAGCTGCGCCATTGAAGTCACCGGCTTGGTCAGCCCGCAGGGAACGATGTACTTGAAATAGTCCAAATCCGTGTTGACGTTCAGCGCGAAGCCGTGCGACGTGACCCACCGGCTGATGTGCACCCCGATAGCCGCCACTTTGCGTTCTCCCACCCACACGCCCGTCAGCTTGGGGATGCGGCCCGCTTCGATGCCGTATTCCGCCACCGTGTCGATGATCGCCTGCTCCACGCCGCGCACGTAAGCCCCTACGTCGCGCTGCCACTCCCGCAGATCCAGAATCGGGTATCCCACGAGCTGCCCGGGGCCATGATAGGTCACGTCGCCGCCGCGGTCCGTGGGGCAGAACGCCACGCCCGCGCGCTCCAGCACCTCGTGCGAGGCCAGCACGTTCTCCATGTGCCCATTGCGGCCCATGGTAATCACGTGTGGATGCTCCAGCAGCAGAAGCTGATCCGGTATAACGCCCTTCTGGCGCTCTCCCACCAGGCGCTGCTGCATTTCGAACGCCTGGTCGTAGTCGATCCGGCCCAGTTGGCACAGCCTGCATTTACGCATTGATCGCCAGGCCGTATACCGCGTTGAAGGCCTCTCCCACCGCTTCGTACAGCGTCGGATGGGCGTGGATCGTCTGCATCATCGTCTCCACGGTGGCCTCCGCTTCCATGGCCGCCACGGCTTCTCCGATCAGCTCGAACGCCTCCGGCCCGATGATGTGCACTCCCAGAATCTCGCCGTACCGCTCATCCGCCACCACTTTGACGAAGCCCTCGTGGTGCCCCAGGATGGTCGCCCGGCTGTCGCCCGCGAATGGGAACCGGCCCACCCGCACCGGGTATCCTTGCGCGCGCGCCTGCGCCTCCGTCAATCCCACGCTGCCGATCCCCGGCTCCGTGTAGGTGCAGCCGGGAATGCGGTTGCGGTTGATCGGCACCGCCGGCTTCCCCGCGATGTGCGCCACCGCGATCATGCCCTCGCGCGTGGCCACGTGCGCCAGTTGCGGCGTCCCCGCCACCACGTCCCCGATGGCATACACGCCCGGTTCGGCGGTCTGCTGGTGCTCGTCCACGCGTATGAAGCCGCGCTCCAGCTCCACCCGCGTCTTCTCGAGGCCTATGCCATCCGTGTTCGGCTTGCGCCCCACCGCCACCAGAAGCTTCTCGGCCACCAGCTCTTCCTGTTTCCCATCCTTCGCGATCAGCGTCAGACTCACGCCGTCTTCGGTCCTGCGAATATTCTCGGCGCGCGCCCCCGTCTCCACACGGATCTTCTGTTTGCGGAAGTTGCGCTCCAGCTCCTTGGAAACGTCTTCATCCTCCACCGGCACCATGCGCGGCAACATCTCGATCAACGTCACTTCCGCGCCGAAGCGCCGGAACATGGAGGCGAACTCCACGCCCACCGCGCCGCACCCGATTACGATCAGGCTTTTGGGAACCGCCGTCAGATCCAGAATCTCGATGTTGGTGAGGATGCGCTCCGCGTCCGGCTCCAGGCCCGGAAGCATGCGCGCCTCCGACCCCGTCGCGATAATAATATTCCGCGCCTCCAGCGTCTGGGTGCCCGCGTCGGATTGAACTGCGACCTTGCCGCCGCCCGCCAGCGTGGCAAACCCCGCCACGCGCTCCACCTTGGCGCGCTTCAGCAGCATGGCCACGCCGTTCGAATGCTTGGTGACGATGCCATCCTTGCGCGCCTTTACTTTGTCGAATTCCAGGCGCGGATTCTCGCACTCGATGCCCTCGGCGTCCGCGTGCACGAACCGCTGCCATACATCCGCGGTCTGCAAGAGCGACTTGGTGGGGATGCAGCCCACCAGCAGGCACGTGCCCCCCAACCGGGGCTGTTTCTCGATTAATGCCGTCTTGAGTCCGTATTGTCCTGCGCGTATGGCGGCCGAGTAGCCACCCGGGCCGCTTCCGATCACAATCAAATCGTAAGCCACTGGTTTTATTCTACCTGGAGATAACTCGCGTAGACGCCCAGGTGGGGCATGCTTTAGCTTGCCCTCCTATTAGAATTAAATTAATAGAAGAAGAAGCATGCACCTCTTCCTCATTTTTCTGATGCTAGCCTCCGGTTGCGGATTCGCCCAGGCCCCCCGTCCCGCGCGCAAGAAAGCCGCCCCCCCGCCGCCCGCCACCCAATGGCCCATCCAGTCGCTAGCCGTCGAAGGCAACCACACCTATACCGCCGCTCAGGTTCTCGCCGTAGCGGGGCTTAAAATCGGCCAAATGGCCGGCAAACCCGAGTTCGAAGCCGCCCGCGGCCGTCTCGTCGCCACCGGCGCCTTCGAAACCGTGGGCTACAAGTTCGAGCCGGCATCCAAGGGCTCCGGTTACACCGCCAGCTTTCAGGTCACCGAGGTCCAGCCCGTCTACCCCGTCGAGTTCGAGGAGATGACCGTCCCCGATGCCGATCTCACCGCCCTGCTGCATTCCAAAGACCCGCTCTTCTCCATGGCCGCCATCCCCGCCACCAAGCCCGTGCTCGATCGCTACGTAAGCTGGATCGAAGAGTACTTGGCTTCCAAGGGCAAGCCCGAAAAGATCGCCGCCCGCGTGGTTTCCACCTCCACCGACAAGTACGAGGTCCTCGTGCGCCCCGCGCGCAACCGCCCCTCCGTGGCCGAAGTCACCTTCGAGGGCAACCAGGTAGTGCCGCAATCCGTGCTACGCGCCGCCATCTCGGAGGTGGGCATCGGCTTGCTCTTCACCGAAGCCGGCTTCCGCGAGTTGCTCGATAACGCTGTCCGCCCTGTCTACGAAGCCCGCGGCCGCCTGCGCGTGGCCTGGACCAAGATTCGCATCGAGGCCGCCCCGGATGTTCAGGGCCTGCACGTCTTCGTCACCGTCGATGAAGGCCAGAGCTACACGCTGGGCAAGGTCGCCATCGAAGGCGCCACGCCCGTTCCCTCCCCACAACTCCTCAAGGCCGGCGACTTCAAATCCGGCGACGTGGCCAATTTCGATCGCATTAACGAGGGTCTCGAACGCATGCGCAAGTCCTTGCGGCACGCCGGCTACCTCGAAGCCAAGGCCGCCACTAAGCGCCGCATCGATGACGCCAAAAAGACCGTGGATCTCGCCGTGACCATCGACCCCGGCCCGCTCTTCACCATGGGCAAGCTCGTGATCAAGGGCCTCGATCTCGATGGCGAAGCCGAGATCGTCCGCATCTGGACTCTCAAGGAAGGCAAGCCTTTCAACCCCGATTACCCCGATTTCTTCCTCGGCCGCGTGAAAGAGCAAGCCATGTTCGATAACCTCGGAGCCACCAAATCCGAGACCCAGATCGATGCCAAGACTCATATCGTCAACGTCACACTCAACTTCTCGGGCGGCGAACCCGGTCGCGGCCCCGGCCGCCGTGGAGGCCGTGGCCTATAAGGTGGGGCATGCTTTAGCTTGCCCAAAACCTGTTCAACGCATCCGGTTCCCCTCCCCAAAATGCGATCCTGAAAGAGTATGCCGTTCGTCTTCTCCTTCGCCCCCGTCCTCTTCTTCTTCCTGGGCGGCCAGATCTATTTCCTTCTGCGCGCCATTCTCTTCATCGGCCGCAAATTCCCCAAGCCCGTCGCGCGCACGGCCCTCTCAGCCGCGCTCCTGGCCCTCTACGCCGCCTGGTTCGCCCTCGGCGTGCACGCCGAACGAGGCCATACCCCCACCCACCTCACGCTTTCCGAAGCCTTCATTTCCGCCCCTTTCCTCTGGTGGCTCTTCAGCTCCACCGTGGCCTTCTTCCTGGTCGTAGTGGTCTGGATAGTCAAGGCCATTGCTCGCGCCGTCCTGTGGCTGGCGCGCGCCCTGCGCCCCCGCCGCGAAGCACCGACTCCCGCTCCCGCCGCAAACCTCGCCGTTCCCTCGCGCCGCCGCTTTCTAGAACAGGCCGTGGTGGCCGCGCCCTTCGTAGCGGGCGCTTACGGCCTGCTCTACGGCCGCCTCAACCTCGAGGTCAGCCATCCCCGCATCCGCCTACCGCGCCTTCCCCAGGCCTTCTCCGGCTTCCGCATCGCGCAGCTCACCGATATCCACATCGGTCCCTTTATGAGCCAGGACCAGATTCGCAGATTCGTCGCCGTCGCCAACGCCCAGAAGCCCGATCTCATCGCCATTACCGGCGACTACGTCACCTGGGATCCGTCCACACAGGAGGCCGTCGTCGCCGCCCTCGCCGGCCTGAAAGCCCCCTTCGGCGTATTCGGCTGCCTGGGAAATCACGAGGCCTGGTCGGGCACCGAGGATTCCATCACTCACCTGTTCGCCCAAGCCGGCATACCCATTCTGCGCGGCGCCCGCACTACCATCTCCTCCGGCGGCGAATCGTTCAACCTCATCGGTGTGGATTACGGCTCGCGCCGCCCCATGATGGTGCGCCACAGCAAGGCTTTCCTGCGCCAATACCTCCCCGGAGTCGAGCGCCTAGTGGCTCCCGGCTCGACCAACATCCTGCTCAGCCACAATCCCGAAACTTTTGACCGCGCGGCCGAGCTGGGCATCGATTTCAGCCTCGCGGGCCATACCCACGGCGGCCAACTGGCTCTCGAATTCGTCAGCCCCGAGATCGCCCCCAGCCGCATCATCACGCCCTACGTCGCCGGCTGGTTCGGCGCGGCCGGCGGCCAGCTCTACGTCAGCCGCGGCATCGGCACCATCGCCGCCCCCATGCGC
>CAYRWE010000155.1:0-11831 GCA_964427655.1 uncultured Solibacteraceae bacterium
CGCGCAGCGCCTCGATATCCGCCAGGATTATGGCGGCGGCCTGCTGGAGAAGCAGCGCCTGGGCGGTATCCACCACGTCGTTCGAAGTCAGCCCGTAATGCAGCCAGCGCGACGCTTGGCCATGACCCGCGCGGGCCATGCTCTCGGTCACCGCCGTGGTGAAAGCGATGACATCGTGCCGGACTTCCTTCTCAATTTCATGGACCCGCTCCGGCTCGACGCTGGCGTGAGCGCGCAGCAACCGCGCGGCCTCCTCCGGGACGACGCCCAGCTCCGCCAGCGCCTCCGAGGCCGCCAGTTCCACTTCGAGCCACTGCTGGAAGCGATTGCGGTCGCTCCAGATCCGGCCCAGGACGGGCCGCGTATATCGAGGAATCATAAGATCAAAATTGAAACACTTCCGAAGTCGTGCGCTGCGAGGCGATGGAAAGCCGCGCCGCGAGACCGCGCCCTTCGAGGGTCTGGGTAGCCACCAGCCGGACGATTTCGGGATGGTTGTTCTGCTCGCTCAAATGGCCCATCACCAAAAAGGCGGTCGAAGAATCCAGGTCGCGCGCCAGGAATTCGGACATTCCCAGGTTCGAGAGGTGGCCCACGCGGCTCATCACGCGCTGCTTGACGGACCAAGGATACGGCCCCACCTTAAGCATGTCGAGATCGTGGTTGGCTTCGAGCAGCAGCAGGTCCGTGCGGCGCAGATGGTACTTGATCGATTCGGGGACGTAACCCAGGTCCGTGACCACCCCGATGCGCACACCCTCGGCCTCGAAGCAGAAGCCCACGGGATCGACGGCGTCGTGCGGCACGCTAAAGCTCTGCACCTCGATCGCGCCGATTTGGAAGGCTGAGCCGGCCTGGAACAGCTCGACACTGGGCCGCGTCTCGCCCCAATCGATGGCTGGCTCGGTGAGCCAGCTCATGTAGATGGACGAGCGCAGGTCCTTATTGCGGGCCAGCACGGGAAGGCCGGCTACGTGATCGGAATGCTCGTGGGTGATCAGGATAGCGTCGATGTTCTGGAGGCTTTCGCCGATCGAGGCCAGGCGCCGCCCCAGTTCCTTCATGCTCAGCCCGGCATCGAGCAGAATGCGCGTGTTCCCAGCCGCCAGCAGCGCGGCGTTTCCCGAGCTGCCGCTCGCGAGCACGCAGAACTTGACGATTGTCCGCCTCCCTCTCTCGACCCTCCAGAATACACCGATTCGATTGATGAAAGCGCGACTCGCCGCGCCGCGAGCCGCAACCTTACAGATTCTCGACGCGCAGATTGCTATCGAATTCCGAAGGGCGCGATTGGCGCTACCCTATCAGAAACATGCATCGGACGATATGCGGATGTCTGGCCGCGGCCGGGGCCCTGGCGTGCCTGGTTTCCTGTGGCCGCGGGGAGCGGGGCCAGAGCATCGAGATTGCGCTGGTCACCAAGGCCCTGGATAGTGAATGGTGGCAGCGCGTGAAGGCCGGCGCCGAAGAGGCCGCGCAGACCGACAAAGCCGTGCACCTGGTGGTACTGGCGCCCGAACGCGAAGTCAACGTCGATCAGCAGGTTTCCATCCTGGAAGACCAGATCACGCGCGGCGTATCGGCGCTGGCGGTGGCGCCGGCGGGCGCGGCGGAAGTGCTGCCGGTGCTCGACCGCGCCAAAGCCGCGGGCATCCCGGTGCTGATCGTGGATACGGATGTCAACTGGCCCTCCAAGCTGAGCTATATCGGCGCCGATAACCGCCGCGCGGGCCACCTGGCGGGTGAGTACATCGTGAAGCTCCTGGGCGGCAAAGGGCAAGTGGCGGTGATTCGCGGAATCCTGGGCATTGCCACGCATGAAGAACGCCTGGCGGGGTTTCGCGAGGCCCTAGCGGCTGCGCCCGGCATCGAATGCGTGGCGGTTCAGCCGGCCAACAGCGAGCGCACGCTGGGCATGTCGGTAATGGAGAACCTGTTGACGAGCTACCCGGATCTCAAGGCCGTGTTCGCCACCAACGACCAGATGGCGCTGGGAGCGGTGGAGGCGGTGGCCGCGCGGAATCTGACCGGGCACGTGGCCATTGTGGGGGTAGACGCCACCAGCGAAGCCGTACGCGCAGTCCAGGCCGGCCGGCTGGCCGCGGATGTCGCCATGCATCCCGAAGCGCTGGGACGCGATGCCGTGCTGGCGGCCATACGGGCGGCCCGCAAACGCCCTGTCGAGCCGCGCATCGACACCGGCGAGACGCTGGTCACGCGGGAGAACGCGGCCCAATTTTCGGTCCCGGCGGGAACGCCGTCCGGGCAGCCGTAGGCCGCGCTCCCTAAAAAGAGGTCCGAGGCCTCCAGTTTTGCTTTGGTATCATTCCTATCTATGGCGAAATACTCGATTGGAGTGGACATGGGCGGCACGAATTTCCGCGCCGCGGCCGTCGACCGGAACGGCAGCCTGATCGACCGGGTGAACGGCACGACCAACGTCGCAGCCGGACGGGAAGCCATTATCCAGGACGTCGTCGATGCGGTCGAATTCCTGCGCAACCGGCGCGGCGGGGACGAACTGGTGGGCATCGGGATCGCCCTGCCGGGGTTCATCGTCATGGAGACCGGCACCGTGGTGGTCTCGCCCAACATCCCGCCTTTCGACAACTTTCCCGCCCGCGATGCCTTCCAGCAGCGCCTGAACGCGCCCGTCATTCTGGAGAACGACGCCAACGCGGCGGCCCTAGGTGAGAAGTGGATCGGCGCCGGCCGGAATTTCAACGACCTGGTGCTGCTGACCCTAGGCACCGGCATCGGCGGCGGCATTATTTCCGAGGGCCGTGTGCTGCACGGGTTCATGGGAATGGCCGGCGAACTGGGCCATGTCACGGTGGATCTCTACGGCAACCCGTGCGGCTGCGGCAACGACGGCTGTCTGGAGAAGCACGCCTCCGCGACCGCCATCTCGACCATGGCCCGGCTCCTCAACCTGGGTGACGACCTGACATCCAAGGATGTCTACGATCTTGCCATGAAGGGCAATCCGCTGGCCCGCAGAGTCTTCGACTGCATGGGCAAGGCGCTAGGCATGGGCTTGGCGATTTATATACAGGTTTTCAATTTTCCGCTGTACCTGCTGAGCGGAGGGCCGCTGGCGGCCTGGGATCTGTTCACGCCAGCCATGTTCGCCGAGATCGAGCGGCGCTCGCTGACATACCGCTCCACCAGGCCGCGCATCGAGAAGGCCACGCTGGGCAGCGACGCCGGCTTGTTCGGAGCGGCCTATCTGCCTTTCCAGGCGGCGGAATCGGCCGTAGCCGCCTAGAACGGGCTGGGACGCTGGTTTCGACGGCGGAACGGCGATATACTGCGGTCTGATTCGCGAGCCTATCCGGCACGACGAAAGAGAGACTATGACGCAATCGTCCCCCCTGAAGAACGCCCCACCGGAACAGAATACCGGTTTTGTGATGGCCGTGGCCGCCACGGTCTTTTTCCTCTTCGGCTTCGGCACCTCGCTGAACGGCGTCTTGCAGCCTCACCTGAAATCGATCTTCAATTTGAATTACGGGCAGTCCACGCTGGTGCAGAGCGCGTTCTTTTCGGCGTACTTCGTTCTGTCGATGCCGGCGGCCGCGCTGATGGCCAAGCTGGGTTATCAGAAGGCCATGGTGGCGGGCCTGGGAGTGATGGGCTTCGGCGCGCTGCTCTTCTACCCGGCCGCGGATTACCTCTCTTATGGCGTATTCCTGGCGGCCATTTTCGTGCTGGCGGCCGGCGTGACCATGCTGCAGGTCTCGGCCAATCCCTTCGTTACGCTGCTCGGCTCTTCTGCCACCGCTTCGAGCCGCCTGAACCTGGCGCAGGCGTTCAACTCGGTGGGCCAGATGCTGGCGCCTTACCTGGGCGGCTTACTGTTCCTTTCCGCGGTCGCCGCCACCGAGGCGTTGAGCGATCAGCAGAAGCTTTCGGCGGCGCAAGCGGTCAAATTGCCATACCTGGTGATAGCCGCCATCCTGCTGATTCTGGCGGTGGTGCTCTCGCAGCTCAAGCTCAGCCTACCCGCGTCGCTGGCCAGCGCGCGCCCCGAACCCGGCGACAGCGTTTGGAAGCATTCGCACCTGGTGTTGGGATCTCTGGGGATTTTCGCTTATGTGGGCGCGGAGATCTGCGTCACTTCCCTTTTCGTCAATTATCTGACGCAGCCTGACATCGGCAACATGACTCCCAAGACAGCCGCCGGGTATCTTTCGCTGCTATGGCTCGGGATGATCGTGGGCCGCCTGTTAGGCACGGCGATCATGCGCACGATCCCGGCCGGCAAGGTGCTGGCCACGGCCGCGGCAATTGCGTTTGCCCTCACGATCACCACTATTATGACCACGGGAGCGATCGCCGTGGCGAGTATCGTGCTGGTGGGCCTGTTCGAATCGGTCATGTTCCCGACCATCTTCGCGCTGGCGGTATCCAACCTGGGTACGCTGACGGCCAAAGGCTCGGGCCTGATCAACATGGCGATCGTGGGCGGGGCTCTGCTGCCACCGGTCCAGGGTTACCTGGCCGACCACATCGGGCTGCACCTCTCGTATATTGTGCCGGCCCTCTGCTACGTTTACGTTTTCTATTACGGATTGAGCGGCTCGAAGATCCGGACGGCAGCGGCGGTGTAGGTTGCAATTACGGCGGCGTATTTGGAAAGCCGGTTCCTAAACAGGCGAGTAACGAAAGGTTGGAGTCATTTTCTGACCCCAACCAAGCGTTCTTAAACATTGGCGGAAGAAACTGTGCCTCGCGGTTTCGTCCCGGAAACCACTTTTAATAGCGATCCGGTGGTTTCACCGCTTCGACCGATACAATGCTCCAACTGTATTGGCGCGGTTTAGCACGTCTTAGTCGCCCACGGCTCCGCCTACGGCAGCGATTAATTGTTTTGCGAACGCAGGAGTCATCTCAAGCTGCGCTTCTCCGAGATTGGTGCTGAGTGCAAGAGTAATTTTGGAAGGGTCGCCACTGTGATTTCGGAACGCACTCATGCCGGTGATCGCCACATTTTCATTATGAAATTTCAGGATCAGCCGTTCGTCGTCAGACGCAACCGGATTAATGACGTATCCGAATCCGCTTATTCTGGCCATCGATTTTAGCTCACCTCTTACTATAACCCTAACCCGGCATCGTCGAAACCAGACGGGGGAACACTGAAAGGTTGGACCCATTTTCGGGATCCAGCCGCCTGAAAGCATTGGCGGAAAATGCATGCCTCGAATTTCTTGCCCGATATCTACGGGATTCAGCGATACGGGCACTTACGGTCCCACCTCAGTACGCAGCCAAACGGAGCCGAGACCAAAGGGCACTCCTGGCGGATCGTGTTCGCGTTCCCGAGCGTCACTTCGTCTGAGACGGCATGGCGCTGCCTTCGCGCAGCTCGTCGGTGCCGCGGTGGGCGACCAGATCGCCCGGCCGCAGGTTGCCGATCACTTGCACCAGGTCTCCCTCGGCGGGGCCCTTGCGGACATCCACCCATTCGGCGACGCCGGCGCGGTCGCGGATCACGAAGGTTCGCTCGGTGGTGGTCACGACGGCGCTGCGGGGCACCCATAGCGAGGGCTGCGCACGGCGCACCGGCCAGGCCACATTCGCATACATGCCGGGAGCGAGCGAGCCATCGCGGTTGGCGACATCCAGCTCGACCGGCATGGTGCGGGTAGCGCGATCGAGCGCGTGGCCGATGCGCGCCACCGTGCCGGACCAGGCGCGCTCGGGATAGGCCGGCACGTGGAATGCGACGGTTGCGCCGCGGACCACGCCGGCCACATCTTCCTCCGGCACGGGCACGACCAGGCGGAGGTGCGAGACCTGTTGCAGTACCAGAAGCGGCGGATCGGCGGGCGGTCCGGCCAGCGCGCCGGGGTGCACCAGGCGGTCCGTGACGGTGCCCTCGAAGGGCGCGGTGATGCGGAGATAGGCCGAGAGGCTCTTCTGCGCGTCGGCGGCGGACTCGGCGGCACGGCTAGCCTGCTGCCGCGAGAGCACCAGGGCCCGCGCGGCTTCCACCTGTTTCTCGGCTTGCACCAGCTCGTTGCCGGCCACGGCGCCGGGCGTGCCGGCGGCTTCCTTCAGGCGCTCGTAGGTGCTTTCGGCGGCGGCCAATTGCGCTTCCGCCTGGAGCCGGTCGGATTCGGCGGCCTGAACTTTCGAGAGGGCTTCGGCGATCTGCGCTTCGAGCTCCGGGGCGCTCAGCTCAATGAGGAGATCGCCCTCGTGCACGGCGGAGCCGCGATCCACCAGCACACGGTCGATGTAGCCGGCCACTTTGGCGTGGAGTGAGACGCTGAGGAACGGCAGCAGCTCGGCTGGAAGATCGATGGTGCGCGCCATGGGACGGGCGACGACGGGGACCAGGGCGGTGGCCTGCGGCCAGGCGAGCGCGGCAAGGGCTAGCATGATGAAGGGCAAGCTAAAGCATGCCCCACCAAAGAGCACGCGATTACGGAGTTGCATCATAGTATCGGCTCGCAGGGTCCATGGGGTTGAGGGAGGCCGAGCTGGTGGCCGCCCGCCCCTGGAGAATGGCGTAGATAGAAGGCAAAATCGAGAGCGTGGCGAACGTCGAAACGATCAGCCCGCCAATCACCGCGCGGCCCAGCGGGGCTGTCTGCGCGCCGCCCTCGCCCACGCCAACGGCCATCGGCACCATGCCGCAGATCATCGCCGCGGCGGTCATCAGGACGGCCCGCAAGCGTCCGCGCGCGCCCTCCTCGGCGGCTTCGCGCGGCGAGCGGCCTTCGTGGCGGGCGCGTTCCGCGAAGGTCACCAGCAGGATTGAGTTGGCCACCGCGATCCCAATCGCCATGATCGCGCCCATGAACGATTGCACGTTGAGCGTGGTGCCGGTCAAAAGCAGCATGCCCAGCACGCCGCACAGCACCGCCGGAACGATCAGCACGATGGCCAGCGCCAGGCGCACGGATTGGAAGTCGGCCGCCAGCAGCAGAAAAATCGCCAGCACCGCCAGCAGCAGGCCGGTGCGCAAACCGGAAAGGGTCTGCTCGAGCGGCGGAATCTCGCCGCGCATGCGCACCGTAACGCCGCGCGGGGGCGCGCCGGCCGCCCCGACCGCCTGGCCGATCCGCCGCGCCGCTTCACCCAGCGTCAGCCCGTGGATGTTGGCCGTGAGGCTCACCACGTGCTGGCCGTTGTAGCGCTCGATGAGGCCCGGCATGGTGCCCAGCTTGAGGGTGGCGATATCGGTGAGGCGCGTCTCTGGGCTGCCATCGCGCATCACGGAGAGATCGCCCACCTGCTCCACGCTCTGCATGGCGTTCTGGGGAATCTCGACCTGGATCTGAAACGCGTTGCCGGAATTGGGATCGCGCCAGTAGTTGGGGTCGGTGAAGCGCGAGGAAGAGGTCGCCGGCACGACCGAATGGGCCACGTCTGCCATGGTCAACCCGAACTGGCCGGCGCGGTCGCGGTCGATCGCGATATCGAGCGTGGGATAGCCGTTCTCTTGGGCAATCTGGAGGTCGCGCAGAAAACTGAGACCCGCGAGCCGGGTGCGGATCTTCTGCGCGTGCGCGTAATCGTCCGCCAGGCTGATGCCCTGCACCGCGACCTCGATGGGGGTGGGCGAGCCGAAGCTCATCACCTGGCTGACGATGTCCCCGGCTTCGAAGGAAATCGTGCTGCCGGGCAATTCGCGGCGCAGGGCGTCGCGCAGGCGTTCGCGGAGGGCCTCGCCGCGCGGCGCGCCGGGCTTGAGGGCGAACTGGATGATGGCCTCTTGCGGCCCGCTGGTGAAGAGATGAATGAGATCGACCGGGTAACTGGAGGGCACCACGCCCACGAAATCGCTGGTGATTTCGAGGTTGCCGGCTCCCGATTCGCGGCCGATGATATCGAGTGCGCGGAGCACCACGCGCTCGGTCTCCTCGATGCGTGTACCCGCCGGAGCGCGCAGACGCAGGCGAAACAGCCTCGCATCCGATTCGGGAAACAGTTCCGTGCCCATGCGCGGCAGCAGCAGGAAGAGCAGCCCAATAGAGGCCGCCAGGTAGACCGCCGCCAGGAGCCAGCGCCAGGCAAGCACCGCCCGCAGATAGCGGCCGTACGCCGCGTAGAGGCGCCGCTCTTCGCCGCGATGCGCCTCGCGCATCATCCAGGTGGAGAAGACTGGCACCAGCGTGCTCGAGAGCAGGTAGGAGGCCATCATCGAAAAGGCCACCGCCAGCGAGAGCGGCACGAACAGCTGGCGGCCCACGCCGATCATGAAGAAAGAGGGCACAAAGACCGCCAGGATCGAGAACATGGAGAGCAGGCGCGCCATGGCCGTGCGGCTGCACGCCGTGACGACCGCGCGGGCCCGCGAAACGCCCGGCTGCATTTGCGTGTGGATGTTTTCGATCTCGACCGTGGCTTCGTCCACGAGCACGCCCACGGCCAGGGCCAGGCCGCCCAGCGTCATGATGTTGAGCGTCTGGCCGGTGATCCACAGTGCCACCACGGCGCCCAATAGCGCGAACGGGATGTTGAGGATCACGATGAGCGCGCTGCGCCAGTCGCGCAGGAAGAGCAGCACCATCAGGCCGGTCAGCGCGGCGCCCACCAGGCCTTCGAGGATCAGCCCACGAATGGCGTTGACCACGAAGGGCGATTGATCGAATTCGAGGCGCACGTCTACGTCGTCCGGCACCACCTTCTTGAAATCTGGGATGGCCGCCTTGACCGCGTGAATGACGGCCAGCGTAGAGGCGTCGGCGCGCTTGGTGACCGGGATGTAGACGGTCCGCTTGCCGTTGACGTGCGCGTAGGCGGTGACGATATCTGTGCCGTTCTCGACGGTGCCGATATCGCGAAGATAGACCGTGGTGCCGGAAACCGGGCGTATGGGCGCGCTCAGCAATTCGGCCAGGTTGCCGCCCAGCGCGGCGTTGGTGCGGGCGATGCGCTCGATGGGGCCGGTGTACATGTTGCCCGAGGGCATCACCAGGGTGGCCTTATTGACCGCGGCGATGGCCTCTTCGGGCGAGATGCGGTACTGGTGGAGCTTCGCGGGATCGAGCGTGACCACGATGGTGCGCTGGTTTCCGCCGAAGGGCGGCGGGGCCGAGACTCCCGGCAGCGTGGCAAACAACGGGCGCACGCGGTTGATGGCGAAATCCTGCAGTTCCCCGGCGGTGCGCGACGGGCTGCTGAAAACCAGCAGGCCCACCGCCACGCTGCCGGCATCGAAGCGCGTGATAAAGGGCGGCACGGTGCCCGGCGGCATGAAAGAGCGGGCGCGGTTGACGTAGCCCACGGTTTCCGACATGGCCTGGCTCATGTTGGTGTCCGCGTGGAAAACCAGCTTCATAAGCGCGGCGCCCTGGATGCTTTTGCTTTCGACGTGATCGATGCCGGTGATGTAGAGGAAGTGGTACTCGTAATAATACGTGAGGTAGCCTTCCATCTGCGCCGGGTCCATGCCGCCATAGGGCTGCGCGACGTAGATGGCGGGGTCGCCGACCTGCGGGAAGATATCGACGGGCATGCGCTCGATGGCCAGCAGGGCGCAGAGCGCGATAGCCACCAGCGCGACCACGACAGTGACGGGCCGGGCGAGCGCGGCTAGCACGAGGCGCATTAGGGGCTGACCTCCGCGAGGAAAGGCCGGACATCGCCAATGGCTGTCGAGATCGCCAGCAGGGCGCGCCAGACGCTCAGGCGCGCCAGGGCGTCATCGATTTCGGCCTGCGTGAGGAGGCGCTGGGCTTCGGCCACTTCATCGATCGCGCCCAGGCCGGATCGATAACGCGCGCTGGCCTGAGCGGAGGCGGCTCGCGCGGCGGCCACCTGCACCGGCGTGTTGGCGGCCACCTGGCGGGCGCCCTCGAGCGCGGCCACGGCACGGTTCCAATCGGCGGCGAGATCCACGGCGATCTGCCGGTAGCGCGCGACTTCGGCGCGCACGAGGGCCGACTGGGCCGCCTCGCGCGCCTGGATGGCCGGAAAATCGAGTATCGGGAAGGTCACCGAAAATTCCACGCCATAGTTCTGGACGCTGGGTGCCAAGCCATTGAGGCCGCCTAGCAGCGCGCCGTTGGTTTCCGCTCCGGTGCCGCGCGCATAGGTGGCGCCCTGCAGGGCAAACCGGGGAAAGTAGGAACGTTCGAGAGCGGCAAGCTGCGCCTTGGCGTGCGCGAGGGCGGCGTTCTGCTCCAGAGCCACGGGATTGGCGGACGCGTCGAGCGGCGCCGGCGAGGCTGCCGGCGGCAGATCCAACAGACGCGGGGCGGCCAGCGCGATCTCCGCGGGAGGTGCGCCCACGAACTGTGCCACGGTGGCGCGCGCCACATCCACGGCTTGCTGCGCCTGGATCGCCTGGGTGCGCGCGGCGGCCAGCTCGGCTTCGGCGCGGGATCGATCGGCGCCCGGCCGAAGCTGCGCGTTGACGAGGGCGGCGATGGTGGTGAGAACCGTTTGAGCGCGCTCCACGCCCGCCTGGGCGGCGCGAACCGTTTCGCGGGAAGCCTCGAGTGTGAGGCAGGCATCCGCGGTGGTGGCGGCCACCTCGAACTCGGTGCGCTTGACGGCGGCCTCGGATTGCGCGCGCGCCGCGGCCGCCAGGGCCACATTAGCCTGCCGCAATCCGAAATCGAAAGGCTCCCAGGAGACCAGGGTTCCAACGGCGCTGCCAAAGGCCGTGCCGAAATTGTTGGTGCCCAGCACCGGCCCGGACATGGAGGGAATCGTGCTTTGCGGCAGAGACATGCCCAGCAGGTTGTTGCGCGTCGCGCGGTTCACCATGGCGAAGCCGTCGATGCGCGGCAGGTAAGCCGTGCGCGCCAGCCGGATGGCGGCCGCGGCCGCTCCCACCTGTTCCCGCGAGACCTGGATGGAGGGATAGTTCCGCAGCGCGCGCTCGACGGCCTGGGCCACGGTGAGGGGTTGCGGCGCGGCGAGCGGCTGGGCCGACAAAGCGCGCACTGCGGCCGCTACGATCAACCAGGTTCCCGCCCGACGGAGGTTTGGTCTGTTCACGGCTCCATGCCTTCCATCAACTCGTGGAACAGCTCGCGCACCTTGCCGGTGGCCGTCTCGAGCGCTTTCCGCCCCCGCGCGGTGGCCCGGTAGACCTTGCGCAGAGATTTGCCGTTGCGCCGCTCGGTGGAGCGCAGGTAGCCCTTTTCCTCGAGCGAATGCAGCAGCGGATAGAGGGTTCCGGGGCTGATGCGATAGCCGTGGCGGGCCAGTTCCTCGGCCATGCCCAGCCCGAAGATAGGCTCCCGGGCGGCGTGATAGAGAACATGCAGGCGGATCAGGCCCGAATAGAGCTCACGATCCCCTGCGGAATCCCCGCCATCTACTTTCGTTTTCGACACTCGATAACGAAAAGCTTGCCAGAGAGGCGCCCTGCTGTCAAAAGCGAATTGTATGTTTAACGGGTAGACCGCCGGCCCGCTCGCTTTCTAGCCGGAGTGCGCTGCCAGAGAGCCGGGGTTGTCCTTGACGACGGCGCCCTCGCCGTGGCCGCCCAGGTCGGCCATGAGCTGCTGCATCGCGCCTTCATCGAGCACGTTGTTCGTGATGACGCAGTTCTGCAGCGCCTTGTAGACGATGCCATATGAGGGCGACCAGACGCCCCGGCCGCCATCGTCGCGGCCGACTCTGAGATTGTTGCCGCAGCAGGTGATCCCGCGGCAACGCTCCAGGCGGATCTGAGACGAATCGTAGGTGCCCGGCTGGGCGTTCTTTCCACTCCGGTTGACGAAGTTGCCGGTAATGCTCATTTGCCGGCCGTCCAGGATGGCCAGGCCGCAGGTGCCCGCGCGATCGAAGTAATTGCCGGTGATGTTGTAGCCGTTGCCGCCCACGATCAGGATGCCCTCGCGGTTCCACTCGATGCG
>CAYRWE010000156.1:0-11799 GCA_964427655.1 uncultured Solibacteraceae bacterium
TTTTTCAAGCCCGCCAGCAGCATCTACGATAACGGCACCCAGACCTCCAGCATTCTCCCGCTCTCCTTCGACATGGTTCCGGCCGAGTACCGCGCCGCGGTGGTCAAGAGCCTGGTCGATCGCATCTCTGCCGAGAGCCACGGCCACGTGGGCACCGGCCTGGTGGGAGCCCAGTGGCTCATGCGCACCCTTTCCGACAACGGGCACGCCGATGTTGCGTATCAGATCGCCACGCAGAAGACCTATCCCGGCTGGGGCTACATGGCCGAGCGCGGCGCCACCACCATCTGGGAACTCTGGAACGGCGACACGGCCGATCCCGCCATGAACTCCGGCAATCACGTCATGCAGATCGGAGATCTGGCGGTGTGGATGTACGAATACCTGGCCGGCATCCGTTCCGATCCCCAAGCTCCCGGCTTCCGCCACGCGATCATCCGTCCCTATCCGGCGGGCGACCTGACCTTCGTCAAGGCGTCCCACAAGACGCCCTACGGCACGATCCTCTCTTCGTGGAAGCGCGCGGGCGGCGTCTTCACCCTGGATGTCGCGATTCCCGCCAACACCACCGCGACCGTCTGGGTCCCGGCCAAGGATGCCGGCGCCGTGACCGAATCGGGGAGTCCGGTTTCCGCCGCCAAGGGCGTGAAGTTCCTGCGCAGTGAAGCCGGCGCGGCGGTGTTCGAAATCGAATCCGGCGCCTATTCGTTCCACGCCGCGCAGTAGGCCTTTCGCTTGTCAAGTTGAACTTCGGCGTGAAGCGCGACAAACGCGATTCCGCGCTGGTTCTCGCGCAATCCATCGATCTGTGCAACACGCCACAATTCGGAGCCCTGGTGCCTCGCTTTGCGATTTCGGCATGATTACGAACACCCTGAAGGACGGACATGCGCTCCGCCTCACGGCCACCTTCGAGCTCGAGAAGCTACTGCGCGGAACTTATGATAAATACTATAACTGAGCGATAGGTCCGGCATTCGAAGTGCCGTAAGTTGGGGTAGAGCCAGACCTGAGCTGCTGCGGCCGTCCCAGAGCAACTGCTACCTTTCCCAACCGGCCATGGGGCGGCCGCTCTCAAGATTCGTCTCCATGAAGGGAGAATACAGTGGTTACTCCGCCGCGCCCTTCCGAAAACCGTTTTGGCGCCGTGCTTTTGATTACTTTGTTCCTTATTTGCGCGACTGCCGGGTACTCTCAAGAGAGCGCCCCGCCTTCTCCGCAGAGTGCCGCCCCCCCGAATGCTCAAGCTCCTCCTCAGCAAGCCGGCGAGCCCTTGCCGCCACAGCAGCTTGACGATCTGGTGGCGCCCATCGCGCTGTATCCAGATCCCTTAGTTGCTCAGGTGCTGGCCGCCTCTACTTACCCGATGGAGATTGCCGAAGCCGAACAATGGGTACGCGATCATCCTAAGTGGAAGCCATCCAAACTGATGGACGAGGCGAAGAAACAGAACTGGGATCCCAGCGTTCAAGGGCTGGTGGCTTTTCCGGAGGTGCTCGCCCGCCTGGCGCAAAATATGAGCTGGACCACGCAGCTTGGTAACGCCTTCCTGGCGCGGCAGGCGGACGTGATGGAGGCGGTCCAGCGTATGCGGTCTCAGGCGCAGTCGAAAGGCGTGCTCCGTTCCACACCTCAGGAAACTGTAAGTTCCGAAACCCAGAACGGGCAGGCGGCCATTACTATCCAGCCCGCTAACCCGGATGTCTGGTATGTACCGAATTACAACCCCGCATATGTGTGGGGACCGCCGGTCTGGGGAGCCTACCCAGCATTGTATTATCCGGGTATCGATGTGGGCTTCGGCTGGTTTCCCGGAATCGACGTGGGCCTGTTCTTCGGCGGCTGGGGCGGCTGGGGTTGGGGCGGCTGGGGCTGGTTTCCGAATTGGTATGCCGGCAATATCTTCCTGGACCATTCCTTTTTTCATCGTTACGGCTTCCGGGATTACGGAGGCCGCTTGGGTAACTCGGTCTGGATGCACGATCCCGCACACCGTCTTGGGGTTCCCTATGCGAATCGCGAGGTGGCGAGCCGTTTTGGACGTGCCGGCGGAGCCGGCGCGGGAGCCGACCGGTTCGCCGGCGCCCGCTCGGAGGCCCTCGGGCGCCGAGAGGCCGGTGCCGGGCAGCGCTTCGGAAGCCCCGGCTTCGAGCAGCGAGGTTTCAACGGGAATCACAGCGTCTTCGGCGGTTATCACAATGGCGGAGCCGCGCGTATGCAAAGCGACCGCGGCTTCTCCAGCATGGGCGCGGGCCGCATCGGCGGCGGTGGATTCGGCGGCGGCGGGGGGAGGCGTTAGAACATGAATTCGAAACTCTATATCGTTTGCGCGGCGGCGATAGCTTCGGCCGCCCCGGCGCTCGCTCAGGAGCGCTTCGATTCCGCCGAGGCCGCCGCACAGGCGGTCATCGTGGCGGCGGAGCACCACGATTCCGCGCGGCTGGCGGCCATCCTCGGCCCGCAGGCGGGAGCGATTCTAACGTGCGGCAATGCCGAGCAGGACAAGGCCGAACAGACCGAATTCGCGAGCCTGGCGCGAGCCAACCACCGGCTGGAGATTTCGCGCTTGAACCCGAACCGGGTAGTGCTGGCCATCGGCGACGAAGATTGGCCGTTTCCGGTGCCCATCGTCCGCGCGAACGGAAAGTGGAGCTTCGACGCGTCTCAAACGCCGGTCGAGATGGGCGCGCGGAAGATCGGCGCGGATGAGCTCGACGCCATCGAGATTTGTCACGGGTACGTGGACGCCCAGCTCGCGTATGCTTCCGAGGATCGCGACAAAGACGGTTTGCTCGAATACTCTCCCCACCTGATGAGCAAGCCAGGGCAGCAGAATGGGTTGTATTGGCAAGGCGCCAGCCAGCCGCTCATTCCCGCGGGTCTCGCCCAGGCCGAATGGACCGGCCCGCAGAAGGGCACGGCCAAGCCCTACCACGGATATTACTTCCGCGTTCTCGATGCGCAAGGCTCGAATGCGCCCGAGGGTGCGCACAATTACGTGGTCAAAGACAAGATGATCGGCGGGTTCGCCCTTTTGGCGTGGCCGGCCGAATATGGAGTAACCGGCATTCACACCTTCATCGTGAATCAGGATGGGGTGGTCTACCAAAAAGACATCGAGCCTGTTGCCGGCAAGCCGTTCCCTTCGTTAACCCGCTTCGACCCCGATAGCTCCTGGACGCCCGTAGAGTAGGTGGGGCACGCTTTAGCCTGCCCATCGAGAAAATCGCCGTACTTCCAGCGGCCACTTCCGCGCTTGTCTCGGCCACGTTTGATCTCACTGTAGGGCCGGCCGCAAAACCCCGTAGCCGATCTGCCCGTTCAGGTTCTCATCCGGCGACGCTCTATCGCCCCCGCCGAACCAGACGCGCACGACGCCCTCTTCCACCAGCACGCTGGCATCGCACAGCACCTTCGAATCCCAAGCGTCGCCGCCGCCGAATACCGCGGGCTGCTTCCGCCAGTGAACGCCATCGAGCGAGCGCGCCAGCCCCAGGCGGCGGTTCTCGGCCCGGTCGCGGCCGGTGTAGAGCATCCAGTAGAAGCCCTCGGAATTCCACACCGCCGGCTCGCCCAGGCCGTTCTCGTCAAAGGCGCCGGCGTCGCCCAGATCCAGCACGGGATTCGAGCGCAGCTTCTCCCAGCGGATGCCGTCGCGCGAGCGCGCCGCTCCCAGGCGCTGCCGCCCGGCGCGGTCCTGTCCCAGGTAGTAGAGATAGAAATACGGCTCGATCCGCAGCACCCAGGGGTCGGCCACCGCGCGCTCGTCCCAGCTCATGTAAGGGCCGGCATCCAGAACGGGCTGCGGTTCTTTGCGCCACGCACTCCCGGCGTCCGAACCCACGGAGCGCGCCAGCCCCACGCGCGGCGCGCCCTTCGGCCCAGCCTGGTACCAATACCAGAAGCGCCCGTCGTAGAACAGTGCCGAACCGTTGGCGGCGATGTAAGAGCCTTCCCAGGTGCCCGCAACGGGCGCCAGCACCACCCCCAGCTTGCGCCATGCCAGGCCATCTTTGGAGACCGCCGCGCCGGTGCTCCACGTGCGGCCGTCGAATCCGGAGTAGAGGTTCAGCAGGCCTCCGCGGCGCACCACCGATGGGTTCAGGACGTCGCGCGAATCGAAGCCCGGGCCGCGTCCCAGAACCGGCCCCGGGCGCACCTCCCACTCGAAGCCCGCGCGCGGGTTTCCTCCGGCGGCCGCCGGAAGCGTGAAATCGCCATACCGCGCGCACCCCGCCAGCAACAGCGCAGCCGAGGCCAGCCAGGCGGATTTCATTGCAGCGGGATGCGGAACTTCAGCCCCGCTCCGCGCCCCGGCCGCGAATCCAGCAGCATGTCGGCGTTCAGCGTGCGCGCGCGCCGCTTCAAACTGGCCGGACCCAGGCGCAGCATCTCCAGTTCTTCCAGCGTGTAGCTGCCCGCGAAGTTGAAGCCGTGCCCGTTGTCGTCCACCGAAATTTCGAGGCCGCGGTCGGTCTTCTCCAGCGCCACCGCCACGCGCGTAGCCCCGGCATGTTTCTGGACGTTGTGCAGGGATTCGCGGACCATCTGCAAGACTTCCGACGTCATCTCCTGCGGCAAGCCCACCGGCGTGCCCGCGCCCATGAACGTGACCGGAATGCCGCTTTCTTTCTGGAAGCTCTCGGCCGCGCGGCGGACCGCCACCGCCAGGTTCGAGCCATCCACATCCACTGGGCGCATGCTATGCAGAAACACCCGCAGGTCACGCACCTGCGTCTGCGCCAGGCTCTGCAGTTCCTGCAAGTCCTGCATTCCCGCCTGCGCATCGCGGCCCAGCAGTTTGCGCAGAATCTCCAGGCGCATCTGCAGGCTGATGAAGCTTTGCAGCGGCCCATCGTGGAAATCCGAGGCGATCCGCAGACGCTCCGATTCGCGCGCCTTATCGGCCGCCTCCAGCGCTTCCTTGCGCTGGCTTTCGGCGGTTTCCAGATCGCGTCCCAGGCGCTTCATGGTCATGGCGAAACCGCAGGCCAGCACGCCCGCCACCAGCACCGTGCGGTCCAGCAGGCGAACGTTCTCCGAGGTCGAGACCGCGCAGAAAATCCCGCTCACCAGCGCCGTCACCGCCACCTCCACGGGTCCGAACAGCACCACGGCCTCGGCCAGCAGGTAGAGGAGCAGGAGCGAGGCCAGCCACAGCATCGGGTCGGCCGCGTTGCCGGCGAAAAGCAGGAAATAGACCATGTCGCCGAAGAGCGCCAGCAGCGCCAGCGGGCCCTTCTGCCAATGGCTCCGCCCCACCAGCACGATTGCCCAGGCCAGGAAGACCCACTGGAACAGGTAATAGAGCGAGTTCCACGCCGGCCGCGCATAGAGCGACGTGACCCCCACCGCCGTCGCGACCAGCAGCGCGCGCGCCGTGGCGACATACCTTGACCAGCCGAATTGGGGCGGGAACAACACGGATTATCTTCTATAGAGGAACAGCGTGCGGCTGCGGCCCTGGCCATCGTCGGCGATATTCACGACTTTCTCCGGCTTCCAGTTGCCCACTTCGAAATCGTGCGCCACCACCCGTGCGCCCTTCTTCAATTGGCTTTCGAGCAGCGGCTGGACCTTCTCATTCGAGGCCGGCAGGAGGTACACCGTGATCAGGTCGGCCGAGCTATAGTCCTGCCGCAGCAGATCTCCGTGGATAATTTGCGCGGTGCCTTGCAAGCCCAGCTTGCGGATTGCTGCGACGCTCTGCCGGAACAGGCCGTTATCCAGTTCCACCCCTATCGCCTGGGCATGGAATTTGCGCGCCGCCATAATCACGATTCGCCCATCGCCCGACCCCAGGTCGAACATCTTTTCGCCCGCCTTCAGGCCGCCCAGCTTCAGCATCTGCTCGACGATAGATTCCGGCGTGGGGTAATACGGCGCGAGCGTGGCGCTATCCTCCGGCTGAGCGTGGAGAATTGCAGTGGCTAGCACGGCCAGGAAACAGGCCCAACGCATACCCCTCACTTTAGCCGACTTCAGCCCTTTTTGCCCGGGGGACCTTCTCTCCGCACCGGCTCAGCGAATCCAAATCGCGCCACCGTCCGCGGACTGGTTGTGCGGTTTGCCGGCAGTCACGGAAATGTCGGCCGAGCCGGACGTCTCCGACGGGAGCGAACCCGGGAGCCGGATGCTCAACTGAAACACGCCTTGAACCGGAGTTGGAGCGTTCCCAATGAATTCTATGGTGGCCGGTTGGCCATCGACAGTAACCGAGATCGGCACGACCGGATAGCTGGACCGCAACCGTGGGTGGGTACGGTCAACCGCTTCGTTTGCCAGCGGACCGAAGCCAGTCGAGTATAGCGTAACCACGCTGCCGGAAGGGGAAGGGTTGTCAGGGCCGTTTACGCTGCCGTCCTGGTTTATGGCCGCCAACGGGAACGAGCTTGTCAGCGGGGACAAGCCGGAGGCGAAATTCCGGAAGATGCCCACGTTGGTGAGGCCGGCCGTCTTATCGAACGCGGAGACAACCGCCCCATCGCGCCGAATCTCGGTATGAATCTGTCCGGCCGTGGGGCTCTCGAATGGCACGATTGCGTCGATCTGGTCCGGGCCGGCAAAGAGTAGCGGAGCCATGACGCCGTCAAACGATACGCTGATGCCGCCCAGATCCCCGGTGAGATTTCCGTCCTGGTCGAATTGGGCGGATACCGGATCCTCAGGGCCGATATCTCTCCCGAACAGTGCCACCGATTCTCCGGGCACCAACGGCCCGAAGCCCTCGAAGTTCGCCGCATTGGCCACACAGGTTACCGTACCGGAGGGCGGTGGACCCGCGGGGATGAGCGCCCAGGTCAGCGTGGTCGTGTAGGGATTGAACGTGAGGACAAGGTCGGGCCCAATCAAGAGGGCTGTCGCGGAGTTCAGAAAACCGGCATAGGAGTAACTCAGGTCCGGCGAATTCAGCCTGGCTACATAAAAATCCTCCGGACTGACCTCGGAGGCTTGCGCCGCCGGAATTCCGTCGCACGAGGCCACCGCTCCAGGCGTTATCGCGAGATCCGACGGGCTGGCGGTTCCCACGGCCACGACCTCGCCGCTTGGATCGACAAGAAGTCTATCGATTGAGCCGTCGATGGGCTGACTCTCCGCCAGCGTGCCATTCGGGGCGACTTTCCAGATCACGCCGTGCCAGGGAGGGGGCGAGTTCCAGGTGTCGCCTTCAAGGTAAGCGTTTCCCGCCGCATCCACGGCCAGGACGTATCCTCCGAGCGGGACGGCGCCGGGATCGATTTGAACGGAAAAGATAGCGCTCCTGGCGTCCGGTGCGAGCCTGGTTAGGGTCGGGCGCGCGGGGCAAGGGCCAGCGCGTTCATACCCGCTGGTCCCGGCGACGTAGATTGTGCCATCCGCTCCGAGTTCGACCACGCTTGGCACGACGCCTCCCGGGGTTCCGAGCAAGGTCGAGAGCATCAGCGTGGTGAGGGAGGGGTCGAGCTTGGCCACGAACTGATCGGGGCTGACTCCGCACGCCGACGGCGAATAGGTCTGGCGATAGGCGCTCGGAGTGGTGGGAAACGGATTCGAATATGCATCGCCCGAGATGTACACGTTTCCCGCGGCATCGAGGAGCATGGCTCCGAGTTGATCGTCGCTGCCAAAGTAAGTGCCTGCGAGGATCGAGTCCCCATCGGCGGCGATCCTGGCGACGAATATGGCTGCCGGGCGCGACTGGTATCCGGTCAATCCTGCGAACAGGTCTTTGGAACTCGTAGTGCCGGCGATAAAGACGCTCCCATCGGGCGCCAGAGCCAGCGCGCCAATCGAATCGGCGCCGTTCCCGCCAAAGTATGTCGCCCACAAGACCTGGTTGGCGGTGGGCGCAATCTTGGCGACGAAACCGTGCGTACATTCGGCCAAGGCCGTGTTCGAGACACAGGTAGAGGGCCATGCGGGCTGGATCGTGCCGGCTGTGGTCGGCAGGTCGGGGCCATATGCCACGCCCGCCACAATCAGGTGAGAATCGCTATCCAGGATGGCGGCGGTTATGTGTGCGGAAGGCGAAAGCTGCTGGGCGGCCAGGATCGCGGTCATGGAAAACGCGAGAAGTGCGACCATCGGGCGCATGGCTCAACTCTAAGACCCTTGACGAGGCGGAATATCTACACCGCGTCTCGCCTAATGACGGATCTTGACTGGCTATGGAATATTTCAACGAAGTTATTCTCCGCAAACGCCGCTTAGCGTTCCCAATGTACAGGAGTCGGTCGGCAACCACAATTCGTCAGGCGATAATTGGAGCATGACGAATAGCCCGTGTTTTCGGCTGAATCCAGCCAGCCCGGGGCGAACCTGGTCCGGAGTTTAAGAGCGGCGGGCCAGTTCCGTCGTCACAGCGCATCGAAATGGCTAGCAAGGCAGCGCCTACAGGTACGGGAGAGTAAGGAATGAACAAGCGGCACGGCCGAAATGTGCAAGCTGGTGAAGAGTGCGCAGTGCACGGCCTCTGGTGGGTTGCCGAAGCACCAGACTGCAAGGTCTCAGGAATCCTAACCTACAGTTCCACTTCAGGCATACGGTTGGCTTTGAGCGCGGACCCACTCGAACATCTTGGGATGAGTTACTCCCAGAGGGAGTTGCGCTGGCATCGTCAGGAAAACATAATTCTCGGGAACAGCGACGATGGGAGCGATCACTTCACGGTTATCGATGCAGTAGCCGTCAGCATCAGCACCAAATTACTAGTCTCCGCTGATGGCGTGCCCACCCAAACCGCTGGCGAAATGCTGTTCCTCGCCAACCATGTCCTTCGAGGCGAATACAATGTCCCAAACGCGCAGGCGGCAACATTTACAACGGTATCGCTCGAAGTTGACCACTTGGAGGCCTGGGCCGGCGGACCAGGATTGGCCCAGGTGGTTCGCAGCGACCCCTTTAGTCCTGAGACGCTATTCACATTTGAGACCGAGACCGGCCGCTACGAGCTGACAGCCTGGGGCGCCCCCTTCTTTCGAGAACGCGAGTCTGGTACCCGGTACACATGTTCGGTCTTCGGAAAGTGGCTTGAACCGATCATGTTGGAGGGCCTGATGCGCGAACTTGAAAAGCTCCTGTCACTGCTAACACTCCTATTCGGGGATCAGGCCCGCCCACGCGTACTCCGGGTTCAGGAACACGACGACGCGGCACCTCTGGAACTCATAGCCATATTCACCAAGAGACACGATGGCAACCCAACGCACTGTGACATGCCCATGCCCCTATGCAACCTCGCTGAGCGCGCATCGGCAGTTTTTTCAAAATGGTTTGGCGAGTGGGATCTGCTGAGCCATACGGTAGCGATGCTCCTCACCGCATGCTCAACGCCCTTCGCTACCGCCACCTTCCTCCTCCTAGCCAACGCCGTGGAGGCTTTCCACCGTGCAACCCAAGATGATGGCCTCCTTCCGGACGAGGATTTCCAACGCTGGCGAGAAGCTCTCAGCGCCGGCCTACCGAATGGTCTACCTCCGAAGCTGAGGGAAAAACTGCTTGGCGACATCGACCATGCAAACGAGTGCAACCTGAGGGCTCGCCTCAAGGTCCTACTCCTCGAAGTGCTAAAAATTTCGAAGAAGGGCACGCTAACTGCGAGCGGAACCGTCCCAAGGGATTCATCGAGTTTGTGGTCAAAGCTCGGAACAGCCTAACCCACGCAAAGCGTAACCCACAACCGGGCCCGGATCTAATGCGCGCAAGCCAAGATCTTACCGCTATCCTCGTGCAGCTACTCCTCATGCGCATCGGATGCACTGACGACTCTGTTCGCACTGCCATCTTACGACTTCCCCATACCCAGCTGGCCCGCGGACTCTGACGATAGAGGGTAGTTTCCACACGGTTGCGGGGGGCCAATTTGCGAACGAGTGTGCGGTCATGATAGCGTTCTGGCCCCAAAACGCCGTTTCATCCAAGAACTCCAGAAGGTGATCTTCTGTTGGGCAGTTCATGCCGCCAAGAAAGCCTCCGGATCGATTCCCGCCTGCTTCAGAATCGCCCGAAGCGTACCCTCGGGCAGATCGCCGGGGTGATTCGGTACGGTGGTGTAGCGATTCGCGCTTTGGCTGAACCAGATTTCGTGGCTGCCGGCTGCTTGCCGGTCGAACTGGAAACCGCACACCTTCAGTTTTCTGACTATCTCCCTGTATCGGAATCCTGCCAGACGGCCCATTTACGCGGCAATCACAATTGTGTAGTCTCGCCGTTCTGCGGCGGCCGGTAGGTTCGGAGCTTCCTCGCGCTCGCGTCGAGCTTCGATCAGTTTGCGTGCTACATCGCGCGCGATGTCGAGCGCCTCGGCGACAGTCCGCCCCTGCGCGACCAGGCCGGGAAGTTCCTCCGAGGTTGCCAGAAAAGGCCCCTCTGGCAACTCCTCAATTTGAATATGAATTGCCAGCTCCATACGAATCGATGGTAGCATCCCGGCCGCGTACCCAGCGGGAATGCGAAACTCCCCATGCCGCTCGCCCGTCCTAGTCCCCATAGGCACTGCCCCGCGCCTCCCCCTGGGGCATTTCCCGCATACCCGATCCGCAAATCTGTTGTACAATCCCGCAAGTCTCTTTAATTTCAGCGTTCCCTTTCCTGGCAGAATGATTGCTAACCTGTACCTTTCCGGCAGTATTGGGAGCGGAGTCTGCGCCAAGATGCGCTAGCCTCCGCGGAAAAGGATTGACCCCTATGGAATCGACCGCTACAGATAACAAAACAGAGCACTTGCGAGCGCTTCCCGGAGACGACGTCCGGCAGATCATGTGGCGTTTCGAGGACCGTTTCGATTTGCAGATGCTGGTGCAGTCCGTGCGCGCGGTGGCCCGCGGCCCGGTGGCCCGCCTAGTGGCCGAGGGGGCCCGCAGCACCCACGAGTGGACCATCGAGAAGGAATCGCTCATCCAGCACTTCGATGAATCGGGCGTTACCGCGCTGCCTCTCGAACCCTCCGAGGGCGGCTTCATCGAGGGTCCCAAGAACCTGGCCATGTCCCTGATTGCTCTGGAACTGGCCTGGGTGGATGCCGGCTCGGCCACCAGCGCCATGGTGGGATGCCTGGCGCTCTCCCCTATCCACGAGCGCGGCACCCCCGAGCAGCGCGCCTTCTATATGAGCCGTTGCGCCCCCGCCCAGCCTGGCGAGGACCGCCGCCCGTGGCGCGGAGCGTTCTGCCTCACCGAGCCGATCCCCTACGTGGGCGTCGAGACCGGCCTGCTGGGCGGCAAGGTGCGCGTCGCCGAATGGGCGGAGGGCCAGGAACCCGTGCTGCATGTCGATAAGCGCGGCCGCTTCATCACCAACATGGGGTTCGCCAATTTCGTCACCGCCGCGGTGGATTCCGACGACCCGCGCATCAAGGGAAGCTGCATGGTGGTGCTGGAGGAAACCGATCCCGGCGTCTTCGATCGCGGCATTCCCACGCGCAAGCTCGTGCACCAGCTCTCTTCCACGCGCGACCCCATCTTCAGCCTGCGCATTCCGGCTTCGCGCATCATCGGCGGGTATACGGTCAAGGACGGCGTCATCGTCCCGAACTATAGCCACGGCGAGATCATCGAGGCGGTCTTCCGGCGCACCCGCGTGGGCGTCGCCCTGCTCACCGCCGCCAAGCTGCTTTCCGCGGTCGAGCCGGTGATCCGCTATCAGCGCGGGCGCTTCCGCGGAGGTGCCACAGCCGCGCCGGGATCGCCGCGCTACGATCTGGGCTTGCAGCTTAAGGAAGACGTCATCCATCGCCTGGTGGACGTGTGGGCCACCGGCGAAGCGGCCGCCTCGCTGGGCTTCGAAGCCGCGCGCATCTTCGATGTCTTCGATCCACTCGAG
>CAYRWE010000157.1:0-11779 GCA_964427655.1 uncultured Solibacteraceae bacterium
TCGAGCGGATCCTTCAGCTCGATCTCTTTGGCCACCGTGACGCCATCTTTGGTGATATTGGGGCCGCCGAATTTCTTTTCAAGGACCACGTTCCGGCCCTTGGGGCCGAGGGTCACTTTTACGGCGTCGGCGAGCTGGTTAACGCCGCGCAAAATCGCTTGACGGGAAGTTTCGGAATAGACAATCTGTTTTGCCATTAGTTTCGACTCCTTATTTCTTTGCCGCCTTGGAGGCGCCTTCGAGAACACCGAGGATCTCGTCCTCGCGCATGATCAGGTACTCTTCGCCGATCGACTTCGGGGCGTCGGTGCCGGAATACTTGCCGAACAGAACGTGATCGCCCACCTGAACATCGAGGGGAACCAGTTTGCCGTCGTCGAGACGCTTGCCCTTACCTATTGCAACAACCTCGCCCTCCTGGGGCTTCTCTTTTGCTGAATCGGGGATGTACAGACCGCCTTGCATCTGCTCCGTATCCTCGATCCGTTTGACCACAATCCGGTCATAAAGCGGACGAATATTCATAGAACTCACGACCTCCACAGTTTGGAAATTTGAGAACTTCTTGCGTTCGCAAGGGATCGGCCCAGTTGAGCCAAGTCCCGTAGAGTATTATTAGCACACTCGCGGCTAGAGTGACAAGAGTGTCGTGTAAGCTACTGAAACGTATGGAAATTATTATCCTTGACAATGATCCGCTCAGGGGAATCTTAGTGCCGCGCAAACTCCTCTAGCGGAGCCACCCCGTCTTCGAGCGGGGCCGAGTGGCCGAATACCAGCCGGCGTATAGCCGCGTCGCCCGCCAGGCGGCGCCCCAGCCCAGACAGCGACGCGCGGTTCTGCGCCGTGCTCTGGCTGAAAATCCAGGGAGATGCCTGGATCCTCCCGTTGCGCCCGGCGTCCGCGCTGTCGCCCAGAAACAGGTTCGGCCCGATAGCGTACGCCGCGCTGCCCGGCGTGTGGCCCGGAATGGCAAAGACCCGCACCTGGTAAGGTCCCAGGGGAAATGTCTCGCCATCGTGCAAGGCTCGGGAGACGCGAACGCCCGTGGTGCGTAAGGGCAAAACGCGCAGCAAGGGACCGCCGCCGCCGGATCGGCCTTCCACCACGTCGGTTTCAGCGGCCAAAGCCATCACCTGCGCGTTGGGAAACAGCGGAACCGCGCCGGCGTGATCGTGATGCCCGTGCGTCAGCAGTATCGCGTTGACGTCCCCCGGTCCGAGGTTGTGCCGCCCGAGCTCGGCCAGGATCGCCGCTCCGGATTTGTCCATCCCGGCATCCACCAGCGCGGCCTCATGCTCTCGCAGCGGAATCACGCAGGCGCTCACCATGAGGTCTTTAACCAGATACATCCCGTCCAGATCGGCGCGCGCCGCGAGTGGCCGGCGCTTCAAGTGCGGGATGACAATCGTGGCCGCGACCGCTAGAATCAGCGCCACCAGCACGAGCGCCACAACGCCCAGAATCTCGAGTGCCAGCATTCGACTTACCCAGGCAACTGCTGATCGTATTCCCCGACCTTGCCGGTAGCCGCCAGGCGCCGCTGGATATCCTCGATGATGGGCCGCAGTTCGGCGGCCGACGAGCGGGCCTCGCCTACCACCACCAGCGAAGGCTTGTTCGAGGAGGCTCGCACCAGACCCCAGCTATCGTCATCCAGCACGAAGCGGATGCCGTTGACCTCGATCAGTTCTTTGATGGCGCGGCCGGCGATCTGCCGCCCCTGCCGGCGATCCTCCCGGTATTGGCTGGCGACTTCCTCCACCACCTGGTATTTCTGGTCGTCCGCGCAGTAGACGCCCAGGGTGGGCGATTGCCACGTCACCGGAAGAGCGTCCACCAAGGCGGCCAGGTCTTGCGAACTCTGGCTCAGGAAGCGGAGCAGCAGCGCCGCGGAGAGCATGGCATCGTCGTAGCCCCGTCCGAAGGGGTGATTGAAGAACCAGTGGCCGCTCTTTTCGAAGCCGGCCAGCGCCCCGGATTCGGCCACCTTGGCCTTGATATAGGAATGCCCGGTCTTCCAGGTGATGATGGGAGCCTGGGCCGCGCGCAGCACCGGGTCGTCATAGTACAGGCCGGTGCTCTTGACGTCGATCACGATCGGCCGGCCGCCTTCCTTCCGCGCCAGCCAGCGCGCCAACAGAAGGCCGAGCTTGTCGGAGTAAATCTCCCGGCCACGCCCATCCACCACGCCGATACGGTCGCCGTCGCCGTCGATACCGATCCCCAGGGCGGCCTGCGATTCAACGGTTTTGTGGCTGATGGAATGCAGAAAGGCGATGTCCTCCGGATTGGGATTGTGGTTGGGGAAGTTCCAATCCCCCGTGCAATCGAGCGGCACCACGTCGCAGCCCAGCGCTCGGAGCAATTGCGGAGCGAAGTGGCCCGCCGTGCCGTTGCCCGCCGCGATAACCACGCGCAGCGGCCGCTCCATTTTGCCCTGGTGCAGGATGTCTTCGGCGTAGCGGTCGAACACGCCATCCGCGATCTCATAGTGCCCGCTGCCGGAAAGAAAATCGCCGCTCGTGACAAGCTGTTTGAAATCCGCGATATCGTCCGGCTCGAAGGTCGAGGAAAGGCCCTTGGCGAGCTTGAGACCGGTCCAGCCGTTTTCGTTGTGGCTGGCGGTGATCATGGCGGCGCCCTTGACGCCGAAACAGTGCTGCGCGAAATAGACTTGGGGCGTAGTGGTAAGGCCGGCGTCCAAAACGTCGGCACCGCTTGTCAGTACGCCCAGAATCAGCGAGCGGCAACACTCCTGGCTGTAGGACCGGAAGTCGTGTCCCACCACCACGCGCCGCTCATCGTAGCACGTTTGCATGAAAGAGCCGTAGGCCCGGCCGAGAACGTAGAAGCCGTTGGGATTGACGTCCTTGCCCAGGAGCCAGCGAAGATCGTACTCGCGGAAGCCGCTCGGCGATATGAGGGTCTCGTCGAAGTACTCGAAGGAGTTGAATGGGACAGCGTCCCTTACCGACCAGCGCATGCCGACCCATTATAGCCCCGCCGGCGGCCCGGAACCCGTAACGGCCCATTCACTTGGCCGTGCTACGATGCCACAAGATGAAGCCCAATCTCTTGGCGATCGGTCTGGCAGCCGTCGCAGCCCTCACGGCGCAGGCGGCCGGCAAGCCGAAACTCGTGGTCACCGTGGTGGTGGATCAGTTCCGCTACGACTATCTGACGCGCTTCCGCGCCGATTACAAGGGCGGTTTCGACCGTATGCTCCGCGAGGGAGCCGTCTTCACCAACGCCTTCTACGCGCAAGCGCCCACCGTGACGGCCGTGGGCCACAGCATCGTCACCACCGGAGCGATGCCCTCGGTGAGCGGCATCGTCGGCAATTCGTGGTTCGACCGGCTCGGCGGCCGCGTAGTCACCAGCGTCTGCGACTATAACTACCGCGTGGTGGGCGCCGAAACGCCTCTACGCGGAGTCCGCTGCGACGATTCCGACCCGGCCTCGCCCAACCGACTGCTGGTCAGCACCGTGGGCGACGAATTGCGCAATCGCGACGAGCGGTCGAAAGTCTTCGGAATCTCGCTGAAAGCGCGCAGCGCCATCCTACCCTCCGGCCACCGCGCCAATGGAGCTTTCTGGTTCGACGACCAGAGCGGCGCGTTCATCAGCAGCACGTACTATTTCACCGACCTCCCCTCGTGGGTTCAGGAGTTTAACGGGCTCAAGCTCGCGGACCAATACATGAACCGGAAATGGGACGGGTTCGACGCCTGGGATTCCCGCCCCGAGCCGGGTATGCGAGCCTACGAGAAGCTCCTGGCCAGTCCCTGGGGCAACGAGTTATTGGAGAAGCTGGCCGAGCGCGCCATCGATGCCGAGAAGCTCGGCCAGCGCGGCGTAACCGACTTGCTGACGGTGTCTTTCTCTTCCAACGATTACGTGGGCCACCAGGTCGGACCGGATGCTCCCGAAGTGCGCGACATGTGCCTGCGAACCGACCGGCTCCTGGGGCAGCTCATGGATTTCGCCATCCAAAAGGCGGGCAGCGAGAATGTCGTATTCGTGCTAAGCGCGGACCACGGCGTGGCGCCCTCGCCGCAAGTTCAGCACGAGCGGAAGATGCCCGGCGATTCCGTTTTCGTGGATCTGGAAGACCTGGTGCGCTCCGCCCTGGTGAAGAAGTTCGGCGACGGCAGTTACACCTTGGGGAGCGTCGATACTTCCATTTATCTGAATTTCAAGACCCTCGAATCCAAGAAGATCGACCCGGCGGTGGCCTATCGCGTGGCCGCCGAGGCTTTGTTCGCGGTTCCCCAGGCCCACGTTGCGCGCGTGCTGACGAGGGATCAAATGGAACAGGGGATCGCTGGCGATCCGCTCGCCGCCGCGGTGGAGAACGGCTTCTATCCGGCGCGCAGCGGCGACATCGTGGTGCTCTTCGAGCCGTACTACCTGCCGCCTCTGAGGGAACCCACCAACTCGTCCCACTTCACGCCCTATAACTACGATACGCACGTTCCGGCGATCTTCTTCGGCGCGGGCATCAAACCCGGCTGGCACCGCGAGAGAATCCAAGTCAACGATATCGCGCCCACGCTCTCCGCCCTCATGGATGTGGAGCCGCCCAGCGGCGCTTTCGGCCGTGTGCTGACCGAGGCCCTTCAGGAGCCGGGACCGCCCGCGGAACCTTCCGGGCGATAACGCTCCGCGGCTACCTTGGCGGCGGTCCCTGCACAATCTGCACGAAGTCGCCTGGCCGGATCCACTTGGCGAAAGCCTCGCGCACCTGATCGGCCGAGAGATCCAGGTAGTGCCCGGCAGCCCTCCGCGGTTCGTCCAGCGGCAGCCCCAGCTCGGCCAAGGCCACCAGCTCATCCCCCACCTGGTCCTCGCTCGATTCCGATAAGGGAATCTGCCGCAACAGAATCGCTTTGGCCTGGTCCAGTTCCCCGGGCGAGACGTTCTGCTTCTGCATCTCTTCCAGGTCGCGGTCGATCAGCGCCCGCGCCTTAAATACGTTTTGCGGGTCGGAGGCGTACGTCACGGTATAAATGGTCCGCGATCGATTCGCCGCCAGCGAATCGTCCACGCTGTATACGTAACCGGTGGCCTGCCGTAGATCGTGATACAGCCGCGTGGCATAGAAGCCGCCGCCCAGAACGTGGTTGCCCAGCTCCAGGGCATAATAGTCCGGGTTGTAGCGGTTCATCGGCAGTTCTTCGGCCAGGTAAGCCTCATCCTGGATCCGGCCGGGATCGGGCACATTGAACGAGGCCGCCTGGTTCGGCGGCACCGCCGGCAGAGTCACATCCGGCGGCGGACCGGCTGCCCTCCAGCTCCCGAAGCAGCTCTCGACTTCCGCCCGAGCTTCCGGCATCGTGATATCGCCGATTAGCACGATGGTGGTGAGATCGGGGCGAAACGTCCTTTTGTAGTAGTCGCGAATGTCGGCCATTGTGAGCGCACCAACGGTGGCCGGCGTGGCCTGGCGCAGCGCCGGGTCGCGCTGGGGAAGGAGCGCCGCGTCGAGCGCGCGCGAAGTCTTGTAGGACGGGCTTTCGAGCTCGCCTGCCACCGCCTGGGCGGTCTCCCGCTGCACGATGGCAAACGCCTGGGCGGGCAGGGCCGGGTGCAGCTCGTTATCCGCCAGTAGCGCCAGGCCGCGCGAGAAATATCGTTTCAGCACGCGCAAGTTGAAATTGGCTCCCGCCGATTCGCCCGCCGCGATATCGTCCAGAGCCTTGCGGAACGCCACGCGATCGAGCGTCGCGGTGCCGTAGGGGAACAACGCTTCGAGCACGTCGCGCGCGCCCTCTTTCCCCGCGGGAGTTTCCAGATCGGGTTCGTGGCGAACCTGCCCCAGCAGCGTGACGGTGGGGGTGATTTTTTCCGTCTGCACGATCAGGCGGAGGCCGTTCGCCAGCCTGGCTTCCTGCGGCTGAATCGCGGCTTGCGGAACCGCCAGCTTGGTCACCGCGTTCTCGGCCCAAGCCGGCAGTTTCACCGGGGCGGCCGGCGGCACGGTGAGCGTTTCCGCGCCGCCGAAGCCTGTTGACGGAACCGCGTTGCCTGAAGGCGCCGGATTGAGGATGGCGGCGATCCCGTTGGCGGCCACCAGATACGCCTTAGCCGCGCGGTTGACATCCGCCGTGGTCACTCTGCGGATGGCCTGAATATCGTCGTCCGGCGAATTCCGGCCCTCCACCACCAGCGCCTCGGACCACTCCTGGGCCAATCCGGCTATCGAGTTGGAGCGGAATTCGGCGGCCACCACTTCGCTGCGCCTGGCCGCTGCCACCAGCTCCGCCGGCACTCCGCCGGCGCTGTAGGAAGCCAGAATCCTGCGCATATCGGCGAGCATGGCCGCTCCATCGGCCGCCGCCGGGATGGCCGCCGCGGCGTAAGCCACGCTGGCACGGCGATAGCTCTGCGCTATGCCGAATTCCGTACCGAGTGCCTTGCCTTCGACCGTCAGGTTGTACAGCCGGGCGCGCTGATTCCCCAGAACGTCCGCCAGCACTTGCATGGCGGCGTAATCGGGGCTGTCCGTTCCCGGCATGCGGTAAGCCAGAAATACCAGCTTGTAGGGTAAGTCGCTCTCCAGCGTGAACGTCTCCGATTTCACCAGCCCCGGATTCACCACCGGCCGATCGGGGACCGCCCGCCGCGGTATGCCGCCGTAAATTCGGCGCACCGAGGCCAGCGCGGCTTGCGGCTCCACGTTGCCCGAGATCACCAGCACCGCGTTATTCGGCGCGTACCAGGTGCGGTAGAACTTCTGCAGCATAGCGGCCGTGGTGGCGTCGAACGAGTCCTTCGTCCCCAGCGCGTCGTGGGCATAAGGCGTACCGGCGAACATGTCCGCGTTCAGCCGCGTCAGGAACTTGTAGGTGGGATTCGATAGATCGCGGGCCACTTCCTGTTCGATGGCGCCGCGCTCAAGGTCCCACTGCTGCCCGGAATCTTCCACGCCCTGCATGCATGCGGCGTCCAGGCGCAAGACCACTTCCAAATCTTCGGCCGGCACCGTGGCAAAGTATTGGGTGGCGTTCTGCCCGGTCTCGGCATCGTTAGAGCCGCCCAATTGCGCGTAGATGGCCGCGATCTGGTCGGCCGAGAGCCCCGTGCAGCCGCGGAAGGCCATGTGCTCCTGGGCGTGCGCCATCCCGGGAAAGCCCGGTGGTGTTTCGTCGGCGCCCACCCGGTAGTTCTCCTCGACCGTCACCACCGGCGCGAACTCATCGCGCACGAGGACCACCTGTAGGCCGTTCGGCAACGTTGCGCGGGTCACCTGCAGCGCCGCGCCCGAAGAGAGTTTCGGAGCGGATGGCGCGCCGCCCTCGATCAAAGCGGCTCCGGCCAGCACCACACTTACCGCGAAAAGCGCTTTTCCCCGAGGCAATGGTAAATTACTCCTGTTTGAAATGACGGTTACGACTCTCTGTAAGGATGCAGCACACAGCCGGCGAAATGCCTGCGTCTGCAAAGAGCTGTGCGCGATACCACTCTCAACGGCTCCGCAGCCCGAAAGAGCCAGCATCACAAGTCGCGAAGCGAAACCGCTCCCTCACGGTCGCGGCTCAGACAAAGCCGCGACCGTGAGGGAGCGGTCTTCAAGATGGAACCGAACCTCGCCGGTCGCAGACCTAGCTTGCCCGCCGTTGAATGCCTGCGCCTTCGAGCGAATAGTATACTGATCTGCAATGCGAAGACTCGTTCTCTCCCTCGCGCTGGGCGCGGCCTGCGCGCTAGCCCAACCGGCCGTTTCCCCGGAGCGCGAAGCCGCCCTGAAGGCCGGCCTCGCGAGCCAGATCGACGGTATGAAGAAACAGGCCCAGGTCATGGTGGATTCGGTCTTCAGCTTCGGCGAGCTGGGCTTTCAGGAGTTCGAGACCTCGCGCTACCTGAGCGGCATCCTCGAAAAAGAGGGCTTTACGATCGAGCGCGGCGTGGCCGGCATTCCCACCGCATTTGTGGCTTCGTGGGGATCGGGAAAGCCGGTGATCTCGCTAGGGTCCGATATCGACGATATTCCCCGCGCTTCGCAGAAACCGGGCGTGGCCTGGCACGCTCCCGTGATCGAGGGCGCCCCCGGCCACGGCGAGGGCCATAACTCCGGCGTCCCCATGAACATTCTGGCAGCCCTGGCGGTGAAGCGCGTGATGCAGCGCGAGCACCTTGCCGGCACCATCCGCTTGTGGCCGGGGATAGCCGAAGAGCAGCTCGCCGGCAAAGCTCACTACGTGCGCGCGGGCGTGTTCAAAGATGTCGATGTGGTGCTGTTCGCCCACGTGGCCAGCAACTTCGGCGTCGCCTGGGGAGCTTCTCCCGCCGAGAACGGGATGGTCTCGGTGGAGTACTCGTTCAAAGGCGAGAGCGCACATACCGCGGGAGCGCCCTGGCGCGGACGCAGCGCGCTCGACGCCGTCGAGTTGATGGACGTGGGCTGGAACTTCCGCCGCGAGCATCTGCGCCTTACGCAGCGCTCGCACTACGTGATCACCAATGGCGGCGACCAGCCTAATGTGGTGCCGCCGGATGCCAGCGTCTGGTATTACTTCCGCGAAGCCGATTACGACCACATCATGGATCTGTGGCACATCGGCGACGACATGGCCAAAGGCGCCGCGCTGATGACCAACACCACCTTCACTTCGCGGCTCTTGGGCGAAGCCTGGCCCGGTCATTTCAACCGTCCCATCGCGGAAGCCGTTTACGAAAACATCAAGAAGGTCGGGCTGCCGCAATGGTCCGAAGACGACCAGGCTCTGGCGCGCGGCCTGCAAAAGGAGCTTCAGGTCGAGGTTCGCGGTCTGCCCACTAAAATTCGGGAACTCCACGCGCCGCGCACCGGCCAGACTGGCGACGAGGAAGAAGGCGAGCCTCCCATGCCGATGGGCGGCGGCTCGGACGACATCGGCGACGTCTCCTGGGTGGTGCCGACCATCACGTTGAACTATCCGTCCAATATTCCCGGCGGCCCGGGACATAGTTGGGCGGATGGCGTTGCCATGGCTACTCCCATCGCGCATAAGGGAGTTATCGCCGGCGCCAAGGTGCAGGCCATGACCGTGCTGGATATTCTGCTGCACCCCGAGCTGGTCAAAAGTGCATGGGATTACTTCAACAATGTACAAACGAAGACGGTGAAATACCGGAGCTTTCTCCGTCCGGGCGACCCACCGGCCATCTGGCTGAACAAAAAGATCATGGACGAGTACCGCCCGCGCATGAAGGCGCTCTACTACGACCCTTCTAAGTACGACACTTACATCGAGCAGTTGGGGATTAAATATCCGACTGTGCGATAAGTCCTAATTTTCACAATTCGGCCGCGCGATGGCGCGCCGATTGCACACTTTTACATATGCCTTGCCGATGGGATGCACCGGACGGTACCCGGACCGTCTTCGTCGAGTGCGGGGTCGTGGCGGAATTGCAGGCCCACGCCATGCTGGCATCCCTGGCCCTGCCGCGACGGGGCGCCGAGGCGGGCGGGCTGCTCCTGGGAGAGATCGATCCCTACAATCCGCGCATTCTGCGCGTTACCGCGTTTGAAGAGATCATTTGCGAGCACCGCTACGGGCCGGCCTTCGTCCTCTCGGACGCCGATCGCGCGCGCCTGGCGGAAGCGCTCGAAAGGCCTGACCGCCCCAGCCGCGTGGTGGGCTTGTATCGCAGTTTCACCGGCCGCGAGCCGGTCCTCGATGCCGCCGACGAGGACTTGATCCGGACTTTCTTTCGCGACCCGCGCCTCGCGTTTCTGCTGATCGAGCCGGAGGGCGCCGCTGCCGAATGTTCGGCCGCCTTTCTCTTTTGGAACCGCGACGATCTGCCCGATAAGCCGCCCTATCCGCGCTTCCGCCTGGATCCGGAAAAAATGCGCAGGGATACCGAAGTTCCCGCTCCGCCGGCGGAAGATCCGGGGCACGGCACGGCCGAATCGCCTCCCGCGCTGCCCGCCGAAATTCCCTTCGCGACGGCTGTCGCCGCCGCGACGGCTCCCCCCGCCCCGCTCCCGCCCGAGACCCTGCCGCCGCCCTCGTTCGCCGCCACGCGCTGGCGCGCGCAGGAAGACGAGCCCGAAGAGCCTGTGCGCCGTCGGTCGCCGCTATGGCTGGTGCTGCTGGCCTGCATTCTGCTCGGCGGAGGCGGAGCATTCGTCTACGAGCTTTGGAAACTGGCGCGCGCCCCGCGCTGGACCGAGCTGCGCCTGGATGCCGAACGCACGCCGTCGGGTCTCGAGTTGAATTGGGACCGCGAGGCGCCCGCCGTGCTCGAGGCTTCGAGCGGAATCCTCGTGGTCACGGATGGCCCGGTTCGCCAGAGCATCGCCCTTCCACCCGCGGACATTCGCGCGGGCCGCTTCTCTTACGTTCCGCTTCACAACGATATTTCCTTCCGCCTGGAACTCTTCGACGGGCCGCTGGCCAGTTCGGGGGATTCGCTGCGCGTGCTGAGCCTGGCGGCCAATCGGCCCACTGCGCCACCGGCACCGGCCGCCGCTCCCGCAACCGCCGCCCCTCCGGCTCATCTTCCGGAACCGGCCGCCGCTCCGCATAAGAACGTCGCGGAACGGGAAGAGCCGGCCTCGGCTGCCAGCCCGCCTGTAGCGCTGCACGAGGTGCAACCAGGGCTATCGTCCGGTATTCTCGCCCGTATTCACGGCCGCATCGTGATTCCCGTGGAGGTGACGGTCAGCGCCTCCGGGAAAGTGACCCGCGCGCTGGCCGAGACCGATGGCGACAGCCTGTATCAGTATCTGGCCGACAAGGCCGAGCGGGCCGCGCGCTTATGGAAATTCGCTCCGGCGCGCTCCCGCAGTGGGAAGCGCGTGGCGGGAACCAAAACGCTCTATTTCGTGTTTACGAAACCGGCATGAAACCGCCGCCGGGCAGTTCGCGGGTCTCAGGCCAGGTGCCGGTAGCGGCTGGCGTAATGAATCAGCGGAGCGCCTTCGCCTACGCGCGCGTGCAGCATCTCGCCGATAAAGATATCGTGGTCTCCGGCCGTGACGCGCCGATTCACGGCGCACTCCATGACCGCCAGTACGTCCGGCAGGAGCGGCACGCCGGTTTCGCCGCGGCGCCACTCGAGGCTGCCGAAGCGGTCGTGGCCCTTGCGCGCAAAGTGCTCGGACAGAGGCCGCTGATCTTCCCCTAACACGTTGATTCCGAAGTAAGTGGAAGCCCGGAAGATCTCGATCGAAGCGACCGCGTGACCCAGGCAGACGAGGATCAGCGGAGGGTCCAGCGAAACCGCCGTGAAAGAGCTCACGGTGAGGCCGTGAGGCTCGCCCGCCGGGTCCAGAACCGTGGCAATCGTGATACCCATGGCGAAGCGGCCGCACGCCCGCTTGAACAGGTCGCTCGAAACCGCCGCGGGCGATCCCCCGTTACGTTCGCTTGACATGGGTATAAATTCAATCCTATCATGGAGTTGACCAAAGCGGGAACCAGTTTTCGCCCCGCGCCCGGACGAGGAGGCTGTTTTGATCAAGCTCGACATCATCAACGAAGTCGTAAACCGGACCGGAATCACGAAAACCAAGGCCGAAATGGCGGTCGAAACCGTGTTCGAATCCATGAAGAAGGCTCTCGAGCAGGGTGACCGCATCGAACTGCGCGGCTTTGGAGTCTTCAACGTAAAACCCCGCAAAACCGGCATCGGGCGAAACCCCCGCACTGGGGCCGAGGTATCCATTCCTCCCGGAAAGGCCGTGCGCTTCAAGCCCGGCAAGGAGTTGCAGACGCTGCAGTAGACTGCTGCCGCGGCCGATCCATCGTGTCTTCCCAGGATCTGTCTCCCGCGCCTTTCC
>CAYRWE010000158.1:0-11677 GCA_964427655.1 uncultured Solibacteraceae bacterium
GCTCGTAGAGCGCCCCATCAGAACGACAGCGCTTCGATGGCTTTATTCAGCTCGCCATCGAGCGCGGTTTTCTTCTTCTGCAATTCGGCTTTGCGGTCGCGCAGGGCGGCCAGTTGCTGCTCGCTCACCGCGAGCTGGCGCGCGTAATCCTGCACCTGCTGCTGTTGCCCGCTGACCACGTTCAAGCTGGCGATGTTGCGCCGTATGCGCTCTTCATCCGCGGTGACCGAAGTGGTCTGGCTATCCGCGTCGTGCAGGCCGCGGTCGGCTTCGGCTTCCTGCGTTTTCAAATCCGCGATGTGTTGAAGCTGCGCGCGGCCGGTATCGCCGATCGCGCGGTTGCCGGCGTACTCCACCAGAAGGTCGGGCGTCACGTTCGTGACCGCATAAGTCTGATCGAAGACGCGCTCCTCCGAGACCGTGAATTCGCGCGTGGCATCGGCGGCGATCTGCACCTCGAAGCGGTACGCGTTGGCAGTCTTCTCCGAAGGCTTCTGGTTCAGCAGCGTGTACATGGGCCGCAAGGGGTGCTCAATGATCAGGGTTTTGGCCTTCTGATCCACGTTGCGCACGGTGTAGGTGCGGGTCTCTTCGGAGGCCAGTTTGGTGGTGAGCATTCCGCGATTGGCGTGAATTTCGCGCACGATGGACGCCTTGCTGCCGAACGCCTCGGTGATGCGGGTTCCCAAGTCCACGGCATAGCTGATGAGCCGCTTGTCCTTGGCCTTGAGGGTCTCCATGAGCGCTTCGCCACCGTAGGCGCCGCCATCGTAGACCGTGATGGGGCCGCCATCGAGAGTTTTGCCGCTGGTATTGGCGATCTCGGCGGCATCGGTGGGATGCTGCGAGGTGTGATCGGAATAGATCAGCAGCTTGCGCGCCTCAATGGGCTGCTGGAGGAACGGCAGCATGGCGGATTCGCTCTTGCGGATGGTCACCGGCTGGGCGATGCGGTATTCGAATAGCTCGCCCAGTTCGCCCGCCGACGCGTTAGCGACGATATCGCTGGGTAAAGCTCTGACCGGGGTCTCTTCGACCTCGACCGTCTGGTTGACGGTTCCCAGGCTGGTCATAGCGTTTCGGCGCGCCGGCGCTGCCGCAGGCACGCCGCCGATTACCCCGCCCATAACGCCGCCACCCATGCCGGAAACAGGGCCGGCAGCCGTGCCGAGGCCAGCGCCGTATCCGCCTTCATGCACGACAGGACGCGCGGCACTATCTTCGGCCAGCTCAACTGCGGGGCGCTCGACGTAGCGCGGCGCGTAGAGCTGGCTCACAAACGAGATCGGGCGGCCCGAAACCAGCGAAAGCTGCACCTTGTTCCAATCCTCGCCGGTGGTGTTGTCCACGATGGCCCAGCCCTCCAGCACCGGCTGCCCGCTCGGGCCGAAAATCAGCCGGTAACTCGATTTCCAGACCGGCGAGGGCACCATATAGCTGGCCACCACCTCGCGCGCGCGCGCATCCGTGGAATCGATGTACACGCTGCGCTTCTCCTTGGAGCGCGCCGCCTCGAGCGCCGCCAGGTAATCCCGGAATTGCCCCTGCAGCGTGGCATCGGTGAAGCGGATACCCGTGGCCGCGCTCAAATCCACCGTGCGCAACTCGCCGCCATCGAGCATCAGGGTGAGCTGCTCGCGCTCCGGCTGGTTGTCGCTGCGCAAGACGAGCCGGCCGCCGACGATGGCGCCGGTGACCGTCTCGCCGCCGAATCTCAGCTCCAGACGCGCGCCCTTGAGCTGATCCAGCATGGCGGCCAGGGGTTCCGAAGCGCCGATCTGAAAGGGGAAATCCGCCAGGCGATGGCTGAGCGGGTCCATGGAATCGTAGCGCAGGCCGGAAACTTTGCCCCCGCCGGGTTCGGAAATGGTGAGCGATTTCAGAACGTCGTTCATCTCGGCGGCGTTGAATTCCAGACGCGCCGATTCGCCCGGCGCGAGCGTTCCGGAGCGCTCAAAATAGCCCACGCCGTGTTTGTAAAGCACCACCTGCTTCACCGGAAGGTCCGCCGCCGCGGCTAGCGCGGCCATTCCCAGGATCGCCGTGATTACGCGTTTCATGGTTCTTTTAGACGGCGGCCCGCCATTCTTGTTCCCACCGTCATTCCTCCCTTTGCAACAGGCCGGGCCGGGGAAATCCCTTTCAGGGCAATCAGGGCAAGCTAAAGCATGCTTCACCCTACTCGCCCATTGCTTTAATAATGACGCGCTTCGAGCGCTGGCCGTCGAACTCGGCGTAATAAACTTGCTGCCAGGGGCCGAAATCGAGCCGTCCCTTGGTCACGGGGACGATCACCTCGTGGTGCACGATCAGGCTCTTCAGATGCGAATCGCCGTTGGTCTCGCCGGTGCGGTGATGTCGGTAATCCTGGCGGAAGGGCGCGATCCTCTCGAGCCACTCGTCGATGTCGGCGATTAAACCGTCCTCGGCGTCGTTCACCCATATGCCCGCGGTGATGTGCATGGCCGAGACCAGGATCATGCCCTCCTGGATGCCGCTCTTGCGCAGCGTCTCTTCTACTTGTGGAGTAATATTGATGTAGTCGCGGTGCCGGGCGGTCTTAAAAGTCAAATATTCAGTGTGAAATCTCATAGGCCGATCATACAACCGCGCAACCATGCCCAACTCCGCACACCGAATCCTACTCGCGGATGACGAGCCTGCCGTACTGAAGATGATGGAGCTGTATCTGGACCGTCTGGGATACGCCATCACGGTCGCGGATACCGCCGTCAAGGCCTGGGCGGAGGTGGCAGCGGCGCCGGAAGAATTTGACGTGGTTGTAGTGGACGCCACCATGATTCGCTGGGACTTGCCCGATCTCATCCAGAAGATGCTGGCAGCCAGTCCCCGTCTGTGCGTCCTGGTGGCCAGCGGCTACCCCGTGGACATGTCCGCCTTGCGGGAAAGCGCCGGGCCGCGAGCCGCTTTTCTGCAGAAGCCTTTCGGGCCGGACGACCTGGTCACAGCGATCCGGAGGATCCTTGGCGCGCAAAAAGAAGAAGGGCTTTGATCTGGCCAAAGAAGTGAAGGCGATCGCCAGAGAGCGCGTGGGCCGTGTGCCGGCCGGCGGGCCTATCGAACCCAAGTCCTCGCGCAAGAAGCCCAAGCACAAGAAGAAGCCGGAGGAACTGCCGTGAGCCGGGACGCCGGGAGTCCGCGCTCCCGGCGGGAGTTTCTGGCGCTCGCTTCAGCGGGGCCGTTGGCCGACTGGATTCCCTTCCTGCACCGCCGCCACATCAGCTTGGCGGGCGCGCGCTTCCGCATCCTGCGCAACGATTACCCGCGGCGCCATTATCTGGCGATCCACGGCGACGAGGAGACCGCCCGCGAAGTCCTCGAGATCCACATGCAGGCCTACCAGGGGATCGCCTACATAATTGAAAGCCGCACGCGCAATGTCCCCATCGAGGGGGGCGAGATCGACCCCAACCGCATGTTCTCGGGAGCCGGAGCGGAGGCCAGTCTGAAGAGCCTCAACCCCGCATGGGATCAACCCCGCATCGCCGCGGCCCTGGCCACTCTGGAGCGCGGCCGCACGCGGCTGGTGCGGGCCTTGTTCCCGGCCCCCGGCGGCCTGCTGGTGGCCCTGCACAATAATACGGAAGCCTATTCGGTGGCCGACGAACGGCCCATCAGCGACTCCGAGTCCATTCGCGACCCGGAACATCCGCACGCCTTCTTCCTGTGCACGGACCCCTCCGATTTCAAGATTCTGGCCGGCTCGTTCTACAACGTGGTTCTTCAGCGGCAAGGCCCGCGGCAGGATGATGGCTCGCTTTCGCGCCTGGCCGCGGCGCGCGGCGTGCGCTACGTCAACCTGGAAGTCGAGCGGGGCGCGCGCGATCGCCAGCAGGAGATGCTCGACTGGCTGGAGTGGCACCTCCCCGAGACGCCCAACCAGCGGCTGGATGGCCGCGCTTACACGAAGTAGTTTTTGACTTTTTCGAAGAGGCCCTTGTCGGCCGGGGAGTTATCCACGGGAAGCGACTCGCGCAATTGCTCCAGCAGCTTGCGCTGCTCGCGCGTGAGCCGCGTGGGGACCTTCACATCCACGTGGATGCACAGGTCGCCCCGTCCGCCGCCGTTGAGCTTGGGCACGCCCTTGCCGCGCAGGCGGAACTGCGCCCCGCTCTGGGTGCCCTCGGGAATGTTCAGCTTCTGTGGCTTTTCGAGCGTGGGCACCTCGATATCGCACCCCAGGGCCGCTTGTGCCAGGTTCAGCGGAATGGTGCAGTAGAGATCGTTTTCGCGCCGCTCGAAGAAGGGGTGCTCCTTCACCTTCAGGAAAACGTAGAGATCGCCCGGAGGCCCGCCGTTGGCGCCGGGCTGGCCTTCGCCGCCCATGCGCAGCCGCGTTCCATCGTCCACACCCGCGGGGATATTGACTTTGAGCTTGCGCTGCACCTGTATGTAGCCCTGGCCACGGCACTGGCCGCATGCGTTGCGGATGATCTTGCCCGCGCCGCCGCACGTGCCGCAGGTGCGCCGTATGGAAAGAAAGCTCTGCTGATAAATGACTTCCCCGCGCCCGCGGCAGGTGGGGCAAGTGGTCGCACCGCTGCCCGGCTCGGCGCCCGTGCCCCGGCAGCGGCCGCACGGCTCCATGCGCGGCATCTGGATTTCGGCATTCAAACCGAAGACCGCCTCCTCGAAGCCGATCTCCAGGTCGTAACGTACGTCTTCGCCCCGCTGAGCGCGGCTGCGCCGCCGTCCCCCGCCGCCTCCACCGAATAGATCGCCAAAGCCGAAGAGATCGCCCAGGATGTCGCTGAAATCGCCGAACGCCTCCGGATTGAAACCGCCACCCCCGGCGGCGCCCTGCAAGCCCGCCAGCCCGAAGCGGTCGTAAGCCGCGCGCTTCTGCGGATCGCTGAGCACGCTGTAAGCTTCCGACGCCTCTTTGAACTTGTCTTCGGCGTCCGGATCGTCCGGGTTGCGGTCGGGATGGAACTTCAGCGCCAGCTTGCGATAGGCGCCTTTGATATCCTGGTCCCCGGCTTCCTTCCCCACGCCAAGGATCTCGTAATAATCTCGTTTCGACACTGATTTGGTTACGCTACGGCCTTACCGCGACCCTCACCATGGCGGGCCTGAGAAGTTTGCCCTTGAAGTTATAGCCCCGCTGAAACTCGCCCAATACAGTCTGATCCGCGGCCTCTTCGGTCTCCACGCGCTCCACCGCCTGGTGCAGGTTGGGATCGAACGGCTTCCCCCCCGATTCTATCGGCTCCAGGCCCAGTTTCTTCAGCGCATCGAAGAGCCGCTGATAGATCAGCTCGATGCCTTTGGCGTACTCGCGGTCGGCCGCCGGCACCTTGAGGGCGCGCTCGAAATCGTCCAGCACCGGCAGGATATCGCGCACCAATTCCATGGCCGAGAACTGCAGGAAATCGGAGCGCTCGCGTTCCGCGCGGCGGCGGGCATTATCGAACTCGGCGTGCGCGCGCAGCAAACGGTCGTGCAGCTCGTTCTTCTCGCCGGCCAGCCGGTCGCGCTCGGCGATGACGGCCGCAAGCTGGCCTTCCAGGGTTTCCACCGGCACGGGATCGGAGTCGGGCACTTCCACGGGGTTCTGCTCGGGATTCTGACTTTCCACTGGTTCTATTTTAACGTAACGGCGCTTCAGAACTGCGCGCCGGCCAGCGCCTGACTGGTTTCCAGTACTGCCGCCATGACGCGTTCGTAATGCATCCGCATGGGGCCGAGTACCGCCACCTTGGCCGGAAGTCCGCTGCCCATGCGAACCGACATGCCGATCAGTACCAGATCCTTCATGGCCGGGTGGACCCCCTCAAGGCCCACGTGAACCTCAAGCTCGCCGGCCGGCTGCTCCAGAAAGCGGTCCAGCAGCTCGATCAGCCGCGCCTTTTCTTCCAACGCGCGCAGCAACTCCCGCATCTTTTCGCGCGTCAGGTGCAGATCCAGCCCCAGCAGGTTGCTGGCGCCTTCCATGTGCACTTCCGGCGCGGCGTCCACCATCAGCAACCCCTTTTGATAGAGTGCTTCGAGCTTGCGGGTCACGGCCTGGTAGAGGGCCCCTTCTTGGAGCATGCGCCGCAGTAGCTCGCGCCGCGCATCCCCCAGCCGCCATCCCGCGAAGTTGCGGTTGACGTAATTGCGGATGTTGGCCAGCTCGTCCATCGAAAGCGGCTCTTCGGTCGTCACCACGCGATGGCGCACCATGCGGTCGCGTGTCACCAGAACCATCAGGATCCTCTGATCGGCCAGCGGAACCAGCTCGATCTGGTCCAGTTCCTGGGCTCCCGCCGGAAGCGCCGCCGCGATCCCCACATTTCGCGTTAATTCCACAAGAATGTGGCTGGAGCACTCCACGCGCGCCTGCATCGTCTCCAACCCGGCGAATTCCCTCTGCAACCGCTGCGCCTCGGCCTGAGCCATGCGCCCGGCCGTGAGGGAACTCACATAAAACCGGAAAGCCTTCTCGGTGGGGACGCGCCCTGCGGAGGTGTGCGGCTGCGAAAGGTACCCCTCATCCGCCAGATCCGCCATCACGTTACGGATCGAAGCGGGGCTGAGCGGCGTGCGCGTGGCTCTGGAGAGCGTGCGCGACCCTACCGGCTCCCCGGTCTCGATGTACGCGCGCACAATCGAGCTCAGGATGCTTCTGTGCCGGCCGGTTAGTGACGCAGGCGTTGTCATAAAGGACGCTAACGAACAACTCCCATCCATCATTTTAGTTGCCAAAACCCCTGTGGTCAATAAACAAGCTGTCATGGATCAGTGTAAAACCGTATGGTTGATAGAATATGCCTTTTAGAACGAAAGGCCCCTGGTAGAAGTGAAGACCCTCATTCGCGCTCTCAGCTATCTTTACAATGGCCTTCTGGCCCTTTTTTTGATCGCCGCGTCCGGCCTGGTGCTGGAAGGCGGCCCGCTTTCGGTCGATATCCCCGTTTTGCCCTGGACCGGCATGGTCCTGGCGCGCGTGGTCTTCGGCGCGGCCATTTTCGGATTGCTCAGCCTTTTGCTGGCGCTGGGCGGCAAATGGCGCGGCCTCTATTTTCTGTGGAGCCTGGCGGTGGCGGCGGTGGTCCTGAAAGGCTATGTTTTCAGCGGATACCGCATTGCGCCGGGACGCGAGCCGGCAGTCGTGTGCCTGGCCGTATTGTCGCCGCTGGCTCTGGCGGGCGCCTGGTTCCGGCTGCAAGACGACCGCGAACGGCACTATCGCTATTGAAGCCGGCTTGGTTGAAGAAAAGTTTCGGCATGTGAAACTGGCGCTCATCGGCTACGGAAATGTGGCCCGCGCGCTGGCCCGTCTGCTGGCGCGCAAACGCCGCGATTTCCCATTCCGCATCACCGGCATCCACACGCTGCGCCACGGCACCGCGGTGGACCCCGCCGGCCTGCCGGACAATGACCCGCCCTTCGGCCCACACGCCGCCTCCATCGAGGCGTTTCTCGACGCCGCGCGCGCCGATATCGCGGTGGAACTGACCACGCTCGAGCCATCCACCGGCGAACCGGCCATCGCGCACATCCGCGCGGCCTTCGCCCGGGGCATGCACGTGGTCACCGCCAACAAAGGCCCGCTCGCACACGCTTATGCGGACCTGCGCGACGCGGCCGCCGCCGCGGGCGTGAGCTTCCGCTTCGAATCGGCGGTGATGGATGGCGCTCCGGTCTTCAACTTGTGGCGCCACACCATGCCCGGCGCGCGGGTGTTGGGCTTCACGGGCGTGCTGAATTCCACCAGCAAAGTGGTGATCGAGGCCATGGAACGGGGCGGCTCATTCGCCGACGGCCTGGCTGCCGCGCGCGCCATGGGAATCACGGAAGCCGACGGCGCATACGACGTGGAAGGCTGGGACTCCGCCGCCAAGACCGCCGCCCTGGCCAACGTCCTGATGGACGCGCGCGTCACCCCGGCGCAGGTGGCGACGCGCGGCATCGCCCGCCTGACGCCCGAGCGCGTGCAGGAGATCGCGCGGCAGGCGAAGACCGTACGCCTGATCAGCCGCGCGCGGAGGACGCCCGCCGGCGTGGCGCTGCGTGTGCGCGCCGAGGTCCTGGACCGCTGCGACATCCTGGCGGCCGTGCGCGGAACCTCGAATGTGCTGCTCTTCCACACGGACCTGATGGGCACCTTCGGCACGGTCTCGATCGACCCAGGCGTGGAGCAGACGGCCTACGGGGTGTTCGGGGATCTGGTGGGGCTGAAGAGAGGCGGTGAGCGGCAGGGGTAAGCGCGCGGCGCGGATGCGATCCGTAACCATATAGGTTACACTCGTAAGCGTGGCGATCACAGGTTTCCGGCACAAAGGACTCGAACGGTTCTTTGCCACAGGCGCCACTTCAGGGATTCAGGCCAAACACGCCGACAGGCTCCGGTTGATACTCGGCCGTTTGAACGTCTCAACCAGCACGCGCGATATAAACTTGCCTGGCTTGGATCTCCACGAACTTCATGGCCCCAGAAGGGGCACATGGGCCGTCAAGGTGAGCGGCAACTGGCGCGTCACGTTCACCTTTGCTGGAAAGGACGTGGAACGCGTCGACTACGAGGATTACCACTGAGGTGAGTATGAAGATGCATAATCCGCCGCATCCGGGCGAAGTGCTCAAGACGCTCTGCCTGGAGCCGTTGAGCCTGACCGTGACGGAGGCGGCCCGGTCGCTCGGGGTGAGCCGCAAAACGCTATCGAGCATCCTGAACGGGCGAGCGGGCATTAGCCCGGAGATGGCCGTGCGCCTCTCCATCGCCTTCAATACCAGCGCCGAAAGCTGGCTCAACCAGCAACTTCAATACGACCTCTGGCACGCCGAGCGGAATCGCAAGAGGCTCCGGGTGACGAGATTGACGGCCGCGTGACGGTGGCGCGCCAGCCCGCCAGCCCCGCCCCGTCTCACGGGCGAATTTCGGCGGGATGATGAATTCGTGGCACGCGGATGAGTTTCTCGCGCTTGCGTGTCTCGGCGATATCGTAGGCAGCCTGCATTCGCATGAGCGTATCCATCTTCACGCCGAAAGCTTTTTCGATGCGCAGGGCCATGTCCCCGGACAGGTCGGCCTTACCATTGAGCAGACTCGATAGCGCGGGCCGGGAAACCCGAAGCGCCGCCGCTGCCGCCGTCACGGTCAGACCCGCGGGTTCGACGATCTCCGTCCGGATGAAATCGCCGGGATGGGGTGGGTTCTTCATAGGCATGGCGGTCGCTCCTTCCTGATGGTAAGCTTCCAAATTCAAATCGCGAAGGAGAAGTTCAGCGAGGTGAGGAATCGAGGAAGAGGGTCTCCGAAGGCCCACCTCCGATCTTCACCAGTGCTCCTCCTTACGAGACTCAGCTATTTTACGGACGTTGCCGTTAAGGTCGACCTGGAACCGGAAAGTGAAGCCTTGCGCAGGCGGTTCATCGAAATGTCCGGTAAGTGTGACCAGCAGAACACGTGAAGTGAGCCACCGTGTCGCTTCAGTATAGGAGTGACCGGGCTTTCTGTGATCCGCTATTATTCCGGGATAGTGCGCCGCCAACAGGTCTGTCACATCTGTTGATTTCAGAGTGGCTGGGTCAAATACGTAGCAGTCTGTGCCGTTACTGCCCCATTCGTCATTTACAAAAAAAGTCGAACTATCCGGAGCCCAGGACAGGCTGACGCTCCTTGTAAACGCCTTGACTAGGCGTCGGCCAGGTGAGCCAGTGTTCTCAATCCAGAGCCGCCGTTCGCTGGAATCATCAGGGGACTCAAAGACTAAGGTCCACCTCCGGTCTGGCGACTGGACGCGGCCCATGTGTCCGCGGGGCAGGTCTATACGCTGCTTTGTAGAGCCGTCGTCCTGTGCGCTGCCTATCAGTGCCAATGGAATCAGAACGAGTGTCGCTAGCAGGAGGGCTTTGCGGCTGCTTCCAAGGCAGGAAACAATAGGCCGATTTCTTGAGTGGCGGCAGGCGGCGGCTCGCTCGACCAGTGCGAGAAAGTGGGCCTTGGCGGCGTGAATATCGACCGTCTTCATGAAAGCTTCAGTACTTCAGTGTATTCCCCTCAATAGAAATCGTGCGATTCCGCCGCCGCGCCAGTCGCCAGCCCTTCGGTCCGCGCGGCCAGGACATGCCATGGGGTGCTTTCCGATGGTGTCAGCGGGCCGCGTCGAGCACGGCAACTTCGTAGTCGAAAATCGCCCGATCGGCCGTGAGGAGAGTCAGTTCTTCGCATTGTGCCTGGGCGATCAACATGCGGTCGAATGGGTCGGCGTGGTGGTGCGGCAGATCGCGGACTGCCAGGGCGTGCCGGAAGCCGATCGGCAGAGCCCGGAATCCCTGGCGCTCCAGGTCGCGGGACATCACCTCGGCGAAGGATTCGTGGAGCTTCAAACGCCCCAGCGACGCCTTGATGCTGATTTCCCAAATGGAAGCGGCGCTCACCCAGATCGAGTTTTCGGGGGAACGGATCAGTTTCCGGGCCTGGCTCCCCAGACGGGGGCTATTCTTCGACCACCAGATCAGGACGTGCGTGTCGATCAGAAGGTGCATCCGCGATTCCAAAGGCCTCGGCTATTTCGGGCGGCAGGGGATCGTCGAAGTTGGCCTTGACTTCGATCAGACCTTTCCACATGCCGGGCTTGCGCCGGGTGGCGGGTTTCTCCAACGGCGCGAGGCGCGCGATCGGTTTTCCCGCTTTGGCGATTACAATTTCCTCACCGGCGGCGGCCTGTTCCACCAGCGCCGAAAGGTGGGTTTTGGCGGCGTGAATATTGACCGTCTTCATAGGACTAAACTAAGTTTAGTTTATCAAAGACCGCGAGATCGGCGGCTCAATAGAAATCGTGCGATTCCGCCGCAGCCCCAGCCACCAGCCCTTCGATCCGCGCGGCCTTCACCGAGACCACTCCGTCCACGTTCTGCAGCACGCCTTCAATGAACAGGAAACGATCGCTCAGCACCTCGAACTTGTGGCGATCGAAAGTATCGGGCGTGACGATGGCGTTCATGATGCCGGTTTCGTCTTCCATGCTCAGAAATACGAAGCCCTTGGCCGTGCCGGGGCGCTGGCGCACGATCACCGATCCCGCGATGCGCACCACGCGGCCGTTGCGCAGGCGGGCCAGAGCGGCGGCGGGCGTCACGCCGCGCGCCTGCATCTCCTCGCGGCGGTAAGCCATGGGGTGCTTGCCGATGGTCAGGCCCGTGCCGCGGTAATCGGCCCACAGGCGCTCCTGGGCGTCCATGCGGTCGAGCGGCGAGGGCGCGCCGGTTTCTTCGAGCGGCGCGAGCAGCGGACCCACCGGGAGCACGGCGCGCTGCGTCTGCCAGAGGGCGTCGCGGCGATGGTCTTCGAGCGTCTGCAGCGCGCCGATCTCGGCCAGGCGGTTCAGCTCGTCCTTGCGCAACTCGGGGACGCGCAGAGCCAGATCGTCCACGCTGCTGAACGGGCGTGCGCGCACGATGGCGCGGCCGGCTTCTTCGCGCAGGCCGCGAGCGTAACGCAGGCCCAGGCGCAAGGCGGGCGCGGCGCGGCGCGCCATGGACTCTGGGCAAGCTAAAGCATGCCCCACCGTGCACGCCCACTCCGATTCCGCCACGTCCACCGGCAGCACGCGTAGGCCATGGCGCTGGGCGTCTTTGATCAGAATCGCGGGGGCGTAGAATCCCATGGGCTGGTTGTTCAGCATGGCGCAGGTGAAGGCCGCCAGGTAATGGCACTTCAGATACGCGC
>CAYRWE010000159.1:0-11608 GCA_964427655.1 uncultured Solibacteraceae bacterium
CGAGGCCGAGGTCAGCGCAATGGAGTGCGATCCCGTCGCCGCCGTCAGAGTCAACTGAGCGCCGCTCGCGCTGAGGAGCGCCCCGTGCGGCGTGCCGGTATCGCTCACCAAGCCGCCGAGTTTCTGCGCCTCATCGATCTGGGTCATCGTCGGCCCAATCGGCACGCACTTGCATTGCGCGATGAGGCCGCCCTGGCCGATATAGGCGCTCACCGTGCCATAGCCATCCACGACATCAGGCTTAACGTCGCACTGCCAACCGATGTGGAAGCCCTTCTGGCTCACAAAGCTCGTGAACCCGGCGACGGTTCCCCAGGCCCCGGTCCACCGCGTCTTGAGCCAATTCGCCGTGCTGAAGCCCGTCTCCGAGTAGGTGGCCGTGCCGCGCGTGAAGTAGGCCGCCGCAGCCTCGGGATTTGTGGAGTTCGCCAGGATGCAGGTGATCTCGACAGCCGCCGCCCACAGCTCGGAATCCACGCCAAGGTAGAGGTCCGCCAGTTTGGTGATCTGCGCGTTTGCATAGGTGATATTGGTCCCGTCGCGCGCCTGGATCACGAGCGGGTTATCGCTGTCGCCAAAGATGCGCGTCCCCACGGTTGGATTGAGCAGATAGCTCGGGAACAGCACGCCCAGATTGCCCCACAGGCCGAACAGGTTCAAGTTCAGCTTCACCACGAAGTCTTTCTTGAACTTGTCAATCTGACCGTGGAGCGAGCTGGCTACCGGCTCCCAGACCGGGGAATGCTTCGGGATAAGGTCATCCCGCGTGTAGAGAGTCACGCCGCCCAGCGTGACATACGCGGGACCGCGTCCGAGTTGTGATCGAGTAATAGGCATAGGCTATGGCAAGGGTGGGTTAGAATTGTGAATCACGGAGCAAAATGGCCTGGCGCCGGCCAGCCGCGCGCCGAAAGGTAAACGTGCGGTTAGCTCACGACGCCAGACATCGGGCGCGCGGCCGTCCGCGGAGAGGGGACGCGGCAGCCGGCAGTTGGAGCCCGAAAAACGAAAGGCACAAGGATAAAGGATAAAGGATAAAGTGGGGTCGGCGGCACTCCGCAGAGATGCCGCTATGCGCTTGCGGACTCTGGACTGTGGACTGTGGACTGTGGACTTCATGACACCAAGACTTGTCCCTCGATGACGTTGCTTGGGAGCAGCGCCGGGTTCCAGGCCACCGCGCGGACCCAGGCGCCGGCCGGCGCCGCGAGGGGCACGCTGTAGAGGTTTGGCACATTATTGGCGGCCACAGCCTCGGCTGGAGGCATCGGCATCGAGCCGTCCACGCTGAAGTAGATGTGCGCCTCAGCATCAGCGCATGACAACGTGACCAGACCGGTCGGGCTAATGCTGATTGTCGGGTCCGCCGTGCGGCCACCGAAGTCCTGCGGTAGCGGACCCGTCAAGGTCGAGTCATACACCCTCATGCCCGGATACGAGTAATTCGGCTTGAGGGCCTCCCCTTGCGGATCGCCGTGCAGCTCTGTGAGGCCGCCAATGATCACACCGTCGAGCCATGAGAGGTTGGCCATCGCCACGGCCTCAGCCGTCGAGTGCGTATTATTCACGGCGGGATCGTCGAAGGTCCGCACGATGATGGCCACGTCGTATTGCGGACCGGGCACATTAGGCGTCACGACCCGCAGAGACGGCATCATCACCAGGCACGCCAGGCCCGCCTTGCCCTCCACGCGCACCTTCCACGCGGCCAGCGCCTCGTCAGCCACGCTCTGGATCACCATTTGCGTGAACGGGCTATAGGGCACAAAGTGCGTGGCCGGGTTGCCACGCAGGATGGCCGTCACGTCCGCCTGAAGCTGTTCGAGAGGGTTCCGGGTCATATTTCAGTCGCAGCTATAGGGTTTCTGATCAGCGCGTCCACCGAGGCATCAAAGGCTGCGCCGAACTCCTGGTCTGTCGGCATCCAGCGCGGGTCCGGCTCCTGGTGAACGCCTTTAGCGAGCCAGAATATGGCGACGATGCCTGTCGTCTCGGCCACGGCCTTCACCGAGCGCGAACCATCCTTTTTTGCCTTGCCAATCTTGACCTTCGTTGCGCGCGTTTCCTTGAGACACGGCCGCATCACTCCGCGCTCCGGATCGAGCGCGAAGCCAAACTCCAAGTTGGAGAACTCGCCTGGAGTCTTGCCGTTGGCCTCGGGCGCCGCCGGATAAGCCAGGCTCTCTGCATTGACCGGCTTGATGTCGCCGCCGAGAAGTCGTTGCCGGACTCCAAGCATGGCCGTATAGACGATGACGGCGCCGGCGTCGAGGCTCAGAAATCCCGCCCCCCAGGAGGTCGCATCCGCGGCGCGGTTGGCAAACTCGGTCGTCGGCCAGCCTTGCTTGTTCGGGCCGATAGCGCGGAAATTCCGCTGCACAAGCCGAGTCACCCGCGGGCCAAGCTGATCGTGAAGGCGCCCCAGGCCGATCCGCCGCTCCATCTCCCCCATCATCGCCTGGGCAGTTGGCAGGTCAGTCGCGATGTTGACGGCGAAACTCATGATTCAGGCGTCCGGAAAAGATCGGCTAGGTCGAAGCGGGCCGGCTCCGCCTTTTGCCCCGGCTTGAGCAGCTCCGCTTCCTCGCACTCCTCGCGACTCATTTCTTCGCGCACCATACCCGTGCCGAAGGCGACAGGGTCATAGAGCTCGCCCAGGCCGCCCGGCGTATAATCCGGGTCGCTTACCTCGCCCCAGACCCCAGAGGATTTGAGCGCGCACATCCGGCCCGTCTTGGCATAGCAGGCGATTGCCGCATCATCGCTGGCACGGCGGCAAGCATTGACCCAGAGGCCGTTGATCCCTTCCCATCGGCGGGGCTCCTTACGCTCCCCCGCGCGGATGAACTCCCAGCCTGGCCATTGGTCCACCACATCTGGGTCCGCGTTAGCTTGAATGAAATGCCCCGCGCCATGGGCGAGCTTCACGTTTGTGTCAATGACCAGGTTGATCCGGTTATCGCTCGATAAATCCTGGATCGTCCCGCGCAACCCCTTGCCCGGCTGGTATCCCATGGCGCGGAAATGCTCTTTAATCGCCTGCCGCGCGTAAGCCGGGTTGAAGCCCACGGTCACGGTTTGCTCCTGGCCCTCGCGGGTTTCCTGCGTCGGATGCAGGATGCTGAGAATTTTCTCTTTCTCGTCGGTCAGGATGTCCACGAGGTTGTTTTGGGCGGACCAGAAGGACTGCCTCCGAATGGACGCATCGATCTGTCGCATGGCGGCCGTGTCGAAGGTCGTCGGCAAAATGCGCTTCGACACAAAGTGGCTCAGGGCTTCGACGAAATCGGTTGTGGAATCAAAGGGCATAGTCCTCTTGACCCAATGGGCCGCCGCGACTGCCGGACTGTGGCTTATAGACTGCGGACTCTGGACTCATCACGTTTCGCCAAGCTTGTCAAAGGAATCAGTCCGGACGCGGCGGCCAGGCCGCACGATGGACACACCATGACTGATCGTCTGGGTCGGGTCATTGGCGATGACCTTGAGCTTTTTGTCGATGATCTGCTGAAGCACGTCCTCGGCGCGGTCGCCTTCCTTCTGCCGCGATGGGCTTTGGACGGCCTTGTTCTCAGGAAGCCCGCGGCTAACGAAGAGCCATACGGCGCGCGAGAGGACATAGGTGCGGAGCGAGAGGGGGATCGTCCCGTCCGGCCCCAGGGGCTGCCCGCTGGAGCGGATGGCGTCCCGGAAGATGTCCACACACTCGGCGACAATGATAGCCAGGTCATCTTGACCTTTTGCCGTCGCGATGCTGCGGCGCTCTCGCGAGCTTTTTGGCATCGCGTCCTCATCCGTTAATTGGACCCAGGCCATAGCTGAATGTGCGTAAGCGGCCAACCGGCGCGCGGCGAACCCCGGCGCGCGCGCACCGGCGGCCAGAGCGGTGATTATGGCGTGATGCCAAGCGAGACGGCCATACTGACTTGCGAGGTCCCGGTAATGCCGCTGCAACTTGTCCAGCGGATCGCTTTGAATCCATCGATGACTGACAGATCGAAGACAAAGGGTTGCCTGACTGTCGCCGTCCCGTTCAAGTTGACCACATTGGTGAAGGCGCCAGTCGTCGAATAGTTTGTTCCGTCCAGGGAGAGATCAAAGATATTCGTCCACGGAGCGGTATTGGTGCTGGCGGTCGAGCTGCAGGTGACCATCCCCGCGAGGGAATGGCCGCGAAGCATCGGCAGAAACAAGTTCGTAGCCGACCCCAGGCTGAGATAGACGTTAGTGCTGGTGGCGGCGACGGTGGTGTTGGACCATGATATGCCACCCCACGTGATGACGCGCGGACTGACAGACATGGTGAGCTGCTGAGCCGAAGCAGGTTGCATGGCCAGGAAAGCGGCCAGGCAGACGAGGGCGATGACGATCCGGACAATTGAGCGAATGACGTTCATACTTTTTTCGAGATCAGGATTGAGAGCGGGAACTGTCAGTTGACCGCCAGTTGCATCACGCCAGTCGTGTGCTGAACGTGCAGATATTCGTAGTTCTCCACGGTCAGGGCGATCTTCTTGATGCCCAGTTCCGTGATGTAAACAGCATACTCGCCGCCTCCGTAAGCGCCGGTGGCGACGTGGCGGACCATGTTGCTCGGGTCCATCGGGCCGGCATCCTTGATGCCGGTGAAAAGAAGGACGTTCGAGCCGATGATTTCCTGCTTGGCGGCCTGCGTGGCCTGATATCGCTCAGCGTTGATCAGCACGCTGGAGACGGACAGGGCGACCGCGAGCTGTTCCTCCGTGTATTGGAGCGAGCGGGCGAGTGAGCCGGCAGTGAGCTGGCTCTCGTAGGCCGCCTGGCGCTTGAGGTGAGCCAAATCGCCATAAGCCACGTTCTGCGGATAGAAGCCAGTCGTATTGGCCAGAGTCAACACCCAGTTCCGGATTTCCAGGTCCGGGTTGGAGCCGGCGTCCCAGGTCGTCGCCTCCTGGATGGCGGCGCCTTCAAGCAGCGTGACGCCCTCAAGGACGGTGGCGCGATTCAGAAGGTCGATGAGCCATTTGGTGTGGCTCTGCTGCCACTCGGGCTTGTCCTTTAATTCATCGCGGTCGAGGATGACAGTCAGGCCGCGATTGGGGACTTGGAGGTCGGTTTTGCTGGCCGTGCGCTGGCGCACTTCGGCGAAGTCCGCGAGGATGCCGCGTTTAACGCGCGTGTAATCCACGAATTCCCAAGGCTCGTTTTCGTTGTAGCTCGTCAAGCGAACAATGCGCGAGGTGCTGGGCCGCGGCGGCGCGATGTAATCGCGCAGGCGGGCAAGACCGTTGCCCACCATGCTGTCGTAGCTGGCAGCAAAGAGGGTCAGCTCTTCGATGACCTCGGTTTCGCGGAGCAGCGAATCGTTGGCCAGGCAGACGGCCCCATGCGACATGGCTCCCCAGTCATTGGAGAGGATGACGCCGGCAGAGGCCAGGGCGGCCTGGCGGGCGTTACTGAGAGCAATTGCTTTCATAATTTCGAGTGTCGAGTGTCGCGTATTGGTTACTGGGTGATTGAGTAGGGGAAGCACGGGGCGTAGGCGACCTCCATGCTTGCCGCGGAGACGGCGTCAATGGCTCGGCCAACAACCCACCAAGTCCCGGCGCCGATGGTGGTTTGGTCGGCGACCAGGCCGTTTCCCGCCGAGACGAGGAGGTTATCCTGGCCGATGGCGGCGTAGCTCATGCCCAGTTCAAAGCCCTTCCGGCAGCCAAGCCGGCGGATATTGAGCAAGTCGCCGAGCTGGAACGGTGAATCACTCGATGGCCCCAGGGGCATGTGGTTGCCGGACTGCGCCAGAGCGGCATAATAGACCCCACTGCCGCGCTGCCAGAGCAGGTATTTGTTCGCCACAGGGAAGGACGTGGCGGGGTCCACGATCAGCGTTTGTATGCCGTGCTCCGAGATCAGGCCAAGCTGGTTGGCGAGCGCAATGCACTTACGCGAGCGTGTATGGCGTGCGGTGAAGGCGGCAAGCGTGCCAAGCAATACCGCCAGTTTCAGTTTTACTTTTTTCATTCTGTTTTTGTTTTTTGCGGGCGCGCCAAGCAAACGAAGACATCCGCCTCCGTTAGCTTCACACTCCCTTTTTCACTTCATCTGTTGGCGGCTTGACGTTTCTTCAGGGCGTCCGCCTTGGCGGCCCGGAATTCTTTGACCTTGGCGTCGCCATCGTGGGCGCGCTGGCGCTGAATGACGGCAATGGCCTGGGAGCGGGAGAGGCCCAGCATCATTTTCTTGGCGATAAGTTCTTCATCCGCGCTGGCCTGCTTTTGAGCGGCTTTCAGCGTCGCGTTCTCGGCGGCAAGATCGGCAATCTGCTGTTGCAGTTCCGCTTTCGTGACAGGAACGGGCGCTGGAGCCGAATCTTCAGAATCGGTTTTCGTAGCCATAGGAGATGTCGGAATAATGGAGGTTAAAGGTTGGTTATGCCGGTTTCTTCGGCGCGAGTTTCTCGGCCAGGCCGGGCAGCTTCATGACGGCTGCATGGGCCTTAACTGGGTCGCCGCCGCTCGCTTTGAGGGCCTCGCCGAACTGTTTGTTGTATTCGGCGGTGACATCGTCGGTTTCGTTGGCGAGGACCTTGCCGCTCTGGGCGTCGCCAATCATGCGGAACTTGGTGGCGCTCGTGAGGAGGTCCTTGGCCGCGGCGTCAAAGTCCGCCGCGTTTTCGAGCGCGGTGATCTGCGCCCCACGGCCGGCAATGGCGAGCTTCCCGCGCGCAATGGCCAGGTCCGTTACCGTCTCGGCCCGGCCGCGCCGCTCAGCCTTGCGAGCCGTCGTCTCGTTGGCCAGCGCAGTTGCGGCCTCATCCGCCCGCTTCTTTTCCTGGGCCTTCTCGTTTTCAAGCGTGGTGATTTTGCCGGCCAGTGTTGATTTCTCGTTGCCCAGCGTTGTCACCTGGCCGGCTTGGGAGGTGTGCAGCGTTTTGAAGGCTTCGAGAACCTGCATTTCCGTGGGAGTCTCGGCATTGGCCAATACGGCCCCCTGCGCGAGCAACCATCCTGCGAGTAACTTCATATCAGGTTCTGTTGTGTTTGCGGACCCGGCGCCGCTGGCGTTAGCCAGCGATTCGACGCCGGAAATGTTTGGGTAGGGCGTTAGCGCGGCGCTCAAGAGCTTGAACGGCCTAACCACAATGCGGCCCTGCGAGTCAGGGACGCCGTCCTTGTTGTTCGGCATCACAAGCCACAGCACAGACGGCCATTTGCAGCCCTCGTTCTCCACCGCGGCCGCGCCCGCGGGCGTGAGGGAAAAGTGCAGCTCGATGCCGCGCTCCCCCTTGCGCACGCCATCCACCAGGCCGATGACATCCTTTTTCAGCCCCTCATTGCCGAGGGTCTCAGGCGCGTAATCAGCCAGATCGGCGTGCCCCTTGTAGATGGGGATTCCAACGATGGCACGGCGCAATTTCCGGAAAATCCCATTTTCCTTGGAGACGAGAGCATCCGCCGCCTCATTGTCCAGGACCTGGAGGAACCGCTGCTCGATGATCCGCCCATTCTGGAGGATCTTCCGCGTCTTGGGGTGCTCGCCAAAAGGGGCGGCCAAGGCCCAACCGTCCGAGTCGATGGCCGCGTCATTGGCGATGACCAGGGTCTCGCGGGCATTCTGGAGGGCCTCCCGCCGATCAGCCTCTTTCTCGGCGGCGTCGCGGCCGGCGGCGCGCTTGGCGGCGTCCGCGTGAAAAGCGGTCATAATGCGATGGTGCTCTGCCTCGTCGCGATGGTATGTCGCGCTGGCGGGGTCACCCCGCTTGTCAGCCAGACCAGCGTCGTGCTCGTGCGCGGCCAAGGCGCGCTGGTGCAGATGGGCGGCGGCGCTATGGGCCTCGGGTGTGTCGGTGGCATGAGCTTGCAGGCTGGCCTTGTGCGCGGCCTTGGATGCGTCAGCCGCATCCCCCGGCCGGTATTGGTTCCCGCGAAACTCGTGGCCGGGCTTCTCGCCATTGGCCAGTGCGGTGCTGATGTCCCCGCCCATATTCTCATAGATATGGGTCACCACCGGCCAGTAGGCGTCATCATCGAGGTCGTAGCTCTTTAGCGCTGCTTCCTTGGCCTCGGCCCATTTGTCCTCATCCTCGACCCAGGAGGGAGGATTCTCGCCGCAGCGGAATGCCTCGCGGGCTTTGCTCCCGATGTGAATTTGGTCGGCGGTCAATTTAGACTCGTCAAAGTTGGTTTTCATGGTATGCTTCGTTTGCTGGATGACGTTCAGGACGTGGGGCCCGAGGCCTTGGCACCGGGCAGTCCAGCCTTCATCTTTCTCATTGAGTGCGCAGCCAGGATTTGTTTCCCCTGACGCACCTCTTCCAAGTAGAGAATCGTTCCGTTATACCTCTTGCTGTAGATGAGCACGCTCTGTCCACTGGGTGACTTCTGGTCGCTCAACTTCACTTCATCGAAATGTGCCACTATATCGGGTATCCTCCGCAGGTCCTCCTTGCTGAGCGGCTCTTGCGCCCCGTCCGGGCGGCTGTCCTTGCCCTCTCCATGCGCAGAAAGGAAATGGCGGACCCGATCTGCCTCCACCCTGTGTTTGTAACCTTGGGTTTTGATTCCGACCGCATCATTAACCCGCGCCGCTTCGCCGGCTGTCGCGGAGAATTCATAATGCGCCTTGCCGGGGCCCCCGGCTGCATCGATGAGCGCGTCGAGCGAATTCACCGGCCTGCTTGGGCCGGCGCCAGGGTTGCTGCCGCCTATTTCTCCAGGGCGCCCCGAGTGCCCATAATTTCCACTCCCACTGCCGCCATTGGCCAGCGCTGGCATCGCAGCGCCATCGCCGACGCCGCGGATAAAGCCCTGGCGGAGGATTTGCTGCAGGACCTGCTGGCCGGCCGGGTCCTGCTTGATGTCCGCGGCCAGCTTGTCAAAATCATTCACCAGCGCGCGGAGCTTGGCCTCGAAAACGCCGTCATCGTTGATCGCGGCGACCTTCGCAAGCCGCTCCCAGATATGGCTCATGTCGTGAGCCATGGCGGCCGCATACTCACGGCGCGCCGCCGCGTCGCCAGCGATAGCGTTCGGAATCGCGTAGCCCAGACTCGGCATTGGGAGCGTCTGACCATCAGCGCCGCGCGGCGCCAGGCCGGCGCGGGACCAGGACCCGGCGGCATCCACTTGGGTGTCAGGCAGGCGTGGGTTCGATGTCTGCGGGTTGCGGAAGGGATCAGCCCCGGCGCCGATAGGGGTTGAGTCATCAGTCTGCGCGGGGATGGTCTGGCCGTCATCGGCGGGCGAAACGTTGCCTTTAGGCGGCAGGGTGCCCGCCGGCGGCCCCGGTGTGCTCGTTGGGTCTCCACGTTGTGTTTCACCGCTCTCGTCGTCCAGAGGCTCATCTTCCTCTGACTGTGGACCCTGGACTGTGGACTGCGGGCTTTCGAGGCATGGCTCGCCGGGTTGGGGCTGTTTCCACCGGAACCGCTGATAGACCTCTTTCAGGGCGATGCGCAGGCCCATGGGCACGAGGCCCTGGGCAATGGCGAGGTCCTCCGCTGTGTTGTCATCCACAGGCGGCATGAGGGCGAACCCGGCGCGCGGCTCTTCATCGAAGAGATAACGGATGATGGGCCGGTCAATCCGTTCGTTGAAATAGCCCGTGAGCCATTTGCAGTCACGCAAGAGGAAGATGCCACTCTCCTCGGACTGCACGGAGGCTCCGACAGGGTTTTTGGCTCCGTTCCCACCCTCGGCCCCACCGCTGGCACGCGAGCCGGTGGCGAGGTCCACGCCCCTATAACACTTTGCGTAGAGACCATCCACCTTCTCGACAATCGGGGCAAAGGGCAGGGAGTTCCGCGCGGCCTGCTCCAGGAACTTGAATTCCACCCCGCGATTGTGCAGAGCCACGCCATCATTCGCGATGGTCCGGAGCGCCTCGCGCGCCTGGTCCCATTCCTCACTGTCCTTCTGCGCATCCGTGATGCCCTCGAGAAAGCCCGATCCATAACGCTCGCAGTAGAGCAGCCAATCCCGCATCGGGAACATCTTCATCGCAAATGCCATGCTCAGCGGCCTCATCCATCCCATCCCCACGACCGTGAGCCATTCCCCCTCCACGCAGGGCTGCCCATACATGTCGAAGATGTGCTGGAGGTAGCCCAGGTAGCCGCGGCGCGACTCGAAGAACCAGATCGGCGTGTGGCGAAATTCCGCAGTGACCTCTTTGGCGGCCGCGTTATCCACGCGCAAGAGCATCTCGTGGCATGAATAATAGTTGCTGTGCGCCGTCGCCGCCTGGGCGATGAGTTGGTCGCACTTGCCCGTCACGTCCTGGTCGAGCGCGGCGGTAGCCTTGAGGTGATCGTAGAAATATTGGAGAGCCAGGGCGTGCTTGTCGCCATCAAGGCTGCCGTCCGACATCACTTTCCATTCCCGGCCGGCCAGGTCGTCATATCGCTTTTGCGCGTTCACCGCGAGCTCGCCATCCCGCTCGAACATAACCTCCCACGTCTTGCCAACGACGCGCAGTTCGCCGATCCGGAAGGCGTTGAGCTGGCTGGCGAGCATGTCCATATCCAACGCCGGCATCGGCGAGTAGCGCAAGCGGATCGCCCATTCGATGCGTGCCTGGTTGAAGCGAGATTGGCCCGTAGGATTCATAGCGTGATCTTCCCTTTGAATCGGCCCATACCAATGTTGCCAATGCTCGGACGCTCGCCCTTGATGCCGGCAAAACCGACGCCGTGGACGCGATTCGACTCGACTGCCAGGGTCGCCGCCAGCCGCGCATAGCACTTCGCCAGCCCCAGGTGATTCTCCACGCCCTCGATCCAATCCTCCTGGCCAGAGCGGACGTCGCGCTCTTTGCGGAGATTGAGCAAGTGGCCGTCCAGGATGGCTTGGCTCACTCCCGGCCCGATATAGGTCTGTGGCAGCCGTGCGCGGCGAAGAGTGCGAAGGGAGCCGGAGGTCAGAGGCCAGAGGCCAGAGGCCGGATTTCGGCCCTTTGTCCTCTGTCCTCCGCCCTCTTCCTTTATCATTTCGACGACCCCTTCAGCCGGAGTCAAGAAATCGTTAACCGCCGTTTGAATGCTCTCCCCGCGGTTGCATTTGATGAGCGGATAGATGCGACCCTCCTGGGTGAACCCAATCGCTTGTTCAACGCCGCGTGCTTCTCCGGACACAAAAAGCACGGCCGCCGCGCGGATACCCCGCCAGCGCGACCGCTGGCCATCCCATGATAATCCAGCGCCGAGAGAGAGCGTCATCTTGAGCAACTCGTTTTTCGGGACGGCGGGCGGGGAGTAGTTTTCCAACCCGTTGAGCGCGAGCACGAGGCGCTTGGTCAGATCTGGCTCGCCGCCCGCGTCCAAGAACAGACAGCCGATGCCCAGGGCATTCATGAGGACTGGAACTCGCGCGGGGGCGTTCCCGCTGGCAATCAATTCGGCCCAGACGCAGGCGGAGACGAGAGGGCTGCGGATCTCGTCACACCAGAACCAGCAGCGCGGCCCCATATCCATCCCCGCTACTCGCGGGGAAATCCGAAAATCGAAATCCGAAATCCGAAGGTTTGAGGTTTGGACACCGGTAGCCTGCGCGCCTGTCGTTCCGCTTTCAGATTTCGGATTTCGGATTTCCTTCGGATTTCGGGCATTCGGATTTCGGATTTCGGAGCGGAG
>CAYRWE010000160.1:0-11545 GCA_964427655.1 uncultured Solibacteraceae bacterium
AGCCGAGCTGGTTCAGCCGCAAAATACTCAGATCCCACAACTGCGAGTTGAAAATATCGCCTTCGTCCAGCAGAATCTCGCGCCGGATCACTTTATCGCGCGTGGTCGTGTTGCCCGAAAAATCGATGCGCCGGATAAAGAACTGCTTGCCTTCGTCGGCCGTCAGCGTCACGTCGATCTGGTCCGTATTGGGGATCGCGTCCATGGAGGGCTCCGGCACAAAATCGATGTAGCCGAATTGCCCGTAGTACTTGCGCATCGTCTCCAGGCCCTTCTTCAGTTTATCGGTCGAGAATACGTCTCCCGGCGCCATGCCGAAGAATGGTTTCATGAGCACTTCCGGCGTGCGGAACAGCTTTACACCCACGAAATTCATGGTGTGCAGGTGATATAGCCTTCCCTCTTCCACCGGGATGACGATATCCGCCGTGATCGCCTGGTTGTTCGGCTTGATAATCGGCAGACGCCATCCCCGGCCGCCGCGGCGCAGGATCGTCACGTTCGATTCCAGCGTCTTGGCGAAGAAGTAGCCGTGGTCCTGATAGGCCTGCCGCACCATTTCCTTGTCGTAGTCCAGCTTGTCGCTGTCGAATGTCTTGGGGAAAATGTCCTCGAACAGGATCGAGTGCGGGACCCCGAAGGGCTTCAGCTCCTTCATGTGCTCGATCAGCCAGCGATTGTTGAACGCCTGGTTCCCCGTGAACTCGATCTTGCCTACCTTGACCTTGGGCCCCTCTTTCACGTTGAAGGTCAGCTTCAATGAGGAAGGCGGCACCTGCTCGATCACCGGATCGACGCTCGCATACTGGCGCCCGCGCTCGGCCAGAAACTCCCTCAGTACCACCGCCGCGCGCTGGATCTTGTTCGGGTCGTACTGCGATTCCACCGTCAGCCCGACCTTGCGCTCCTTGAAGCGGTCCAGGATCTCTGAAACCGACACCGAATGGATGCCCTCGTAGTTGATCGACCGGATCACCCGGCGCTCGGTCACCACGAAGCGAACAATCAATCCCACGCGGCCCGGCTCGGTTTCCAGCCGTATGTCGTCGAACCGGCCCGTGTTCCACATCGACATGAAATCCCGCCGCAGCGTTTCGGCGTTATAGATGTCGCCCGCCTTGGTGAAGATCAGGGCTTTCAGGGTGTCTTGCGGAACCCGTCTCGCGCCGCGAAACTCCACGGCTTCGATCGTCTGTCCGGTGGCGGCTTGTGGGGCTTGGGGAGCTTGCGGCGCCGTCGGAGGCGCCTCCATGCGTGGCGCCGGCGCGGGTTGCTGCCCGGCGGGTGGCTGCTGCGGAGCGGGTGCCGGAGTTTCCTGCGGAGCGGCCGGCGCCGGAGCCGGCGCGTTCGGCACGGTCTCAAACGGGTTCTGCGACTGGGGAGCCTGTTGCGGTGTCTGGGCCGGCGCGGTTTGTGCCGGACGCTGATTCGGAGGCTGCGCGGGAGTCTGCGGCGGCGCCGTTTGCGCCCCTAACGGCATCCATGCCACGCAGAGACAAACCGGTACCACCACCAGGCATGATCGCCTGAAAAGATTCATGCAAAGATACCTTTCCACTCGGCGCTGCTGCTTCGAAGTCGATACACAGGTTGTTCCCGGCGGTGCAGCCCTTATTCCAGTTGCTAAGGCTTTATTTTAGCGGATGTTGGCTGAACGCAACAACGAGTGTAGCAGGCTACAGGTGTGAACCGCAGGCACTCCCGCCGGCGCCGGTTTCCGGGTTTACGTCACCCGGAAAACCGTCTTGTCGCCGCGCAGCATGGCGTCCCAATCCACCGTCCCGGCGAACTGCTCTCCCATGCTTTCGAGATCCCCGATGCGCTCTATATCGTCCATATCGATATCCGCCGTGAGCGTCGGCTCCAGGCGGTAAAGAAGCGCTTCCGAATAATGCCGCGCCACGATCTCCGTCTGCTGCTCTTCGGGCGCCTGCAGCAGCTCGTCCAGCACCCAGTTGAGCCACTGCGTGATCAGGTGGGGATCCTCCCGTTTGGAGAAGCGCCCGGTTCCGAAGGAAATTACCGTGGTATTCGCCGGAACGTACCCTTCGGCATAGCAGAAGGCCTCCACGCAGGCCTGGTATACCGGATTGCCGGTCACGCCCACGCCGCCATCCACCACCTTGCCGCCCACCGGATCGGGCATGGTCCAGGGGTCGAAGTAGGTAGGCGCGGCCGCGCTCGCCGTGGCGCAATCCGCCAGCAACAGCCCCCCGGTGATGGATGAATTGAGCGGCGAATCCTTCACGAAATACCACGGCTTGCCATCCGCCAGCCCCTTGGCCGTCAGCAGCAGGTCGATGGGCGAATCGTTCAGCGTCCATCCGGCCGCCTTCCCCAACACCTCAACGAGCGCGCGGTTCAGATTCGCGACATCATACTTATGCCCCACCGCATACCGCCGCATATCGTTCCACGGCGCCCGCGGGGTGAAGATCTCGCGCCCCTTATTCTTGTAAACGTCCACGATTTGGTCCGCCGGGATGCCCGCCGCGACGGCCGCCGCCAGCAGCGCCCCAGTCGAGGTTCCCGCGACGAACGAGAACACATCCCGCGCCGGTTTCCCGGTTTCCTGCTCCAGCTTGAGCAGCGCGAGGGCCGGAATGATCCCCCGGATTCCCCCGCCATCGATAGAAAGAAGGAACTTGCGATCCATATGGAACCTCTTTCAACGCGGAGGCGCGGAGCCGAGGAGGTTCATTGAAACGACCGCTGCCGCCCCGCTACTCACCGGGCGACAGCCGCACGAACCTCCGCTTCCTCCGTGCGCTCAGGTTTTGATCTTACTCGCAAGTCCGATATTCCGCAGAGCCACTTTCCGTCCCACGCGTTCTCCGCGAGCCTCCGCGCCTCCGTGTCTCCGCGTTGAGCTTGTTTACACCGCCGCCCTGATAAACTCCACCACCGACGCCAGCGACGCCCCCGGCTGGAACACCGCCGCCACTCCCGCGCGCTTCAGCGACTCGGCGTCCTGGTCCGGTATGATGCCGCCCAGCACCACCTTCACGTCGCCCATCTCCTTCTCGCGCAGCAGTTCCATCACCCTCGGCACGATGGCGTTGTGGGCCCCCGAGAGAATCGATAGCCCAATCACCTGCACGTCTTCCTCGAGCGCCGCGTTGACGATCATCTCGGGCGTCTGCCGCAATCCCGTGTAGATCACTTCCATGCCGGCGTCGCGCAGGGCCCGCGCGATCACCTTGGCCCCCCGGTCATGCCCATCTAACCCCGGCTTGGCCACCAGTACGCGTATGGGTTGCGTCAAGCTCACAGGTGCGTGGTCTCCTGGTACGTGCCGAACACCGCGCGCAGCGCGTCCATGATCTCCCCCAGAGTCGCGTAAGCGCGCACTGCGTCGAGAATTCGCGGCATGGTGTTTTCGTTCGTTGCGGCCGCGCACGCCAGCCGATCGAGCGTCTGGCGCACTTGCCCGTTATCCCGCCGCCGGCGCAGCGCCGCCAGCTTCTCTTCCTGCCGCCGCGCGGCCGACTCGTCGATCTGCAGCAGCTCGATCGGCTGGGCCTCCGATTGGAACCGGTTGACCCCCACGATGGTGCGCGTCCCCGCCTCCACCTCGCGCTGGTACCGGTAGCTGGCCGCCGCGATCTCCTTCTGCGGAAAACCCAGCTCGATGGCCGCGATCATCCCGCCCATCTCGTCGATCTGCCCTATGTACCGGTTGGCCGCCGCCTCCGTCTCCAGCGTCAGCTTCTCGACGAAATAGCTGCCGCCCAGCGGGTCGGCCGTCGCCGTCGCGCCGCTCTCATACGCCAGAACCTGCTGCGTCCGCAGCGCCAGCGTGACCGCCTGCTCGCTGGGCAGCGCGTAGGCCTCGTCGAGAGAATTGGTGTGCAGCGATTGCGCCCCGCCCAGCACCGCCGCCAGCCCCTGCACCGCGGTCCGCACCACGTTGTTATAGGGTTGCTGCCAGGTGAGCGAACAGCCCGCCGTCTGCGCGTGGAAACGCAGTTTCCAGCTTCGCTCGTCGCGGGCGCCGTAGCGGTCGCGCATGGCGTACGCCCAGATCTTGCGCGCCGCCCGGTACTTGGCGATCTCCTCGAAAAAATCGTTGTGCGCGTTGAAGAAGAAGCTCAGCCGCGGCGCGAAGGCGTCCACCTCCAGCCCGCGTTCGAGCGCCCAATCCACGTACTCCATGCCGTCCCGCAGCGTAAATGCCAGTTCCTGCACGGCCGTCGATCCGGCTTCGCGTATGTGGTAGCCGCTGATCGAAATAGGATTGAAGCGCGGCGTCTCGCGCACCCCGAATTCGATCGTATCCGTCACCAGCCGCATCGAGGGCCGCGGCGGAAAGATGTACTCCTTCTGCGCGATGTACTCTTTCAGAATGTCGTTTTGCAGCGTGCCGGAAATCTGAGTCCACGCGACCCCCTGCCGCTCGGCCACCGCCAGGTACATGGCCCACAGCACCGCCGCCGGCGAGTTGATGGTCATCGAGACCGTGACCTCACCCAGCGGGATGCCGCCGAACAGAATCTCCATGTCTTCGAGCGACGAGATCGAGACCCCGCACTTGCCCACCTCGCCCGCGCTCATGGCGTGATCGGCATCATAGCCCATCAAGGTGGGCAGGTCGAACGCCACCGAGAGCCCGGTCTGCCCCTGCTCCAGCAGGTAACGGTAGCGGCGATTGGTTTCCTCCGGCGTGGCGAAGCCCGAGAACTGGCGCATCGTCCAGAGCTTGCCGCGGTACATGTCGCGGTGGATGCCGCGCGTGTAAGGAAACTCTCCGGGGCTTCCCAAGTCGCGCGCGAAATCGTGTCCCCGCAGGTCTTCCGGCCCATAGACCGGCTGTATGGGAACGCCGCTAATAGTGGTGAATTCCCGGCCCGAGACTTTCATGGCTACCCAGCTATCGTTATCTTACTCCCGCGGGTCCGCACGGGAACCCGGCGCGCCGCTCCGCAAGTTGGCTGCAAAATGGAGATAACCGGCGCGCTTTCAATCCGCCGCGGCCGAAGTCGCCGGAAATTTCGCCGCCTCGTGATTGCGCCTCGGCGCATGGCCCAAGCTTCGCACAAAAAAAGCCGGCCCCGTGAAGAGCCGGCTAAAACGACTCGGAGCCGCCTGACGTTCCCCCCGAAATCATCCGGCAGCCCGGTCTTCAAGGCTATCGATTCGTCTGGTGCGCCCTAAGTTACACGCACACTTACCCGATCTGTCCTGGAAAGCACTACCGCGGGCTTAGTTGCGGGATCCGACCGTCTCCGTCCGCCCCGCCAGCGCCTCGATCGAGCCGCTCCCGCAGATCGCCACACCGTTACTGGTCAGCGCGGTCAGAAAATTGAAAAACAGGTGATAGAACACCTGCTCGGTAAGCGGTTGCCGGCCGGGCAGCCGAAAAGTGGAGGGCAGTTCCTTGGAGATAGTCAGCCGCACCGAGTTGCGGTGCACGCGGCCCCCGCGGTCGCGCTTGTTGGCCAGCATCATGGGGGTCTGCATCACCAGTCCCGTGCGCCCATCCACGTAGAACTGGCAGCGCGAAAACCACCCCAGATTGGCCGGATCGGCGGCATCGAACAGTAGCAGCGGCGATTCGCGCTGGGTAGCGCACAGGTCGAGCTGTATCGCCCGCGGCCCGTCCTTCGCCTTGGTCTCGAAGCCGGCCTGCCGGGCTACGTTGGCCACCATCTCCGCCTGGAGTTCAAGATAAATCAACTTGTGTGTGCCCGCCTGAAGAACCTGCATTCCCAAAGTTATTCTACCAGCGTATGCGGATGATATCCTCTGGAAGAGGGGATTCATGGTTTGGCGGCGGTTTCTGCGCCGGTTGGGATGCGGTCTCGTGGCACTCGGTGTGCTCTATGCCTTCCAGCGGCCGTTCCGCGAGTACAACGGCGTCGAGTACCGCATCGGGGATATTCCCTTACCTCCGGATTTCCGTGAAGACGCCGAGTGGACCTTCGCCCGCCTGATGTTTCCGGGCGGCTGGAACGATGGCTATCGCGGCCGTTTCGATGGCGACTTCCGCCTCGGCCTCTCTCTCTGGACGCAGGATTTCCCGCGCGCCGACCGCCATTTCTCTCGTGCCGTCCGCCGCCTGTCGCGCATTCAGGCGCGCTCCGTGGAGCAATCCGTGAACCTCGACGGTGGCGATGGCTACGACTGGCCCTGGCTCTACGCCGTGCAGGTGGGCGAATGGGGCCTCACCGACCGGCAGGCCTCCGAACTGCGCGAATACCTCCTGCGCGGCGGCTTCTTCATGGCCGACGATTTCCACGGTGCCACCGAATACCGGGTCTTTGAGGAGCGTATGCAGCGCGTTTTTCCCGAGCGCTCCATCGTGGACATACCGGATGGCGATGCCATCTTTCACACGGTCTACGATCTCGACGAGCGTTACCAGATCCCCGGCCAGGCCCATCTGCGCCTGGGCTACAAGTACGCCGATGGCAAAGGCGCGCATTGGCGGGCCATCTACGACGATAAGGGCCGCGTGATGGTGGCGATTTCCTTCAATTCGGATATCGGCGATGCCTGGGAATGGGCCGACGACCCCTATTATCCCGAGCGCTTTTCTGACCTGGCCATCCGCCTGGGCTTAAATTACGTGGTTTACGCCATGTCGCACTAGGGTGGGGCCATGCTTTAGCTTGCCCAGCCGCCGCACTATAAAGCTCCGCGGCGCGCCAGCCGATCTTTTGACTGAGAATGGTTTTGTGACTCGGATCTGCCTGTTGGCCGTGCTCTTGGCCGCGCCGCTCGCCGCGCAGGAGCGCATAGTGGAAAGCGTCGTGCCGGCGCTGGCGTACGGCCCCTCGTGCTCGTCCATCATCGAACTGCGCAACCTCGGCGACCGGCCGGTGACCGCGGAGGTGGAAGGCCATCGCGAGTCCGGTGCGCTGGTGGCGCTGGCCGGCGTCGCGGGAAGCGTCGTCCGCCTCGGCGCGCACGGGCGAGGCAGCTACAAGCTGGAAATCGGGGAAGAGACCCTGGGCGCCTGGGTGAAGATCCGCGAGCGGGTTCCCGCGCCGGAACTCTCGCCAATCATCGCCATCGGCGGTTCGACGGAGTGCACGGCCGGAGACCAATTGCGTACCGCCGGCCGCGCGGTGGCCTATCCCATGCGGAATCCGTGGTTTACAGGAGATGTTGCGGGAATGCCGGCCGACCGGATCTCGCTCATCAACACCTCGGAGCGTACCGCGCGCGCGTGGGCCTGCTATTCCGCTGGCACCCTCTATTCGGTTCCCGACTCAGGCACAGGGGCGGAGCTGCGGCCGGTCTGCACGGCGTCGCTCGATGCCTTAATTCCACCGTTCGGCGCGCGCGATTTTGCGGTGTCGCGCAACGGCAGCACGCAGCTCTCCCTGAAGACCGAAGGCAGCGCCATCGTTCTCGAGATGCTTCGCCCTTTGAGCGAAACTCTGCGCCTGTACACGGTGGATTCCACGATTCAATTCGGCGGCGAAGTGGCGGGGCGATGACTTCTGCCACAGCCCTCGGCGCGCCGAAAGCGCTATCGCCCGCCGTCCATCTCCAGCGAGCGCGCGCGTGCGGTCCGGATGGAAATCAGTTGTCCCTTCCCGATGCCCGGGCAGTATCCCGCCGTCTTGTTCCAAGCCTGCCGGCTGGCCACCAGCTCCGGCCAGAACGGAAATACGCGGCACTGATCCGGCTTGGCGGGATGAATCGAGCAGCGGTCTTCGAGCAGAAAAGGACAGTGCGCATTCGGCGGCACACGCAGCCGTAGGTGATTCCGCGTCCGGTACGCATAGCGCCCTTCGAAAGCGGCCGGCGTGAGACCCAGAAATTCGGCGGCGCGCTTCAGATCGCCCTCGTTCAGGTACACGAAACCGCGCTGCCGGCAGCACTCCGTGCAACCCGGCTGACAGCGAAAGCGGAAGCCCTCCTCCATCTTCCTCATTATCTGCCAACCTGATCCGCCTCGGATTGGCGGAGTGCCGGATGTTATACTCCGGTAGCGGTAAACATGGATTTCGGGAGGCACGTTTAATCGATGAAAAGATTGGCTGTTGCGGTTTGTGGAGTGGCGTGGGCGGCCCTGCTCGGCGGCTCCGCCTTGGCGCAGGAGCAAGCTCAGAGACCGGCTTGGGCTCAGGGCCCCATGTACAATACCCTCAAAGCGAAGCTGCTGGCGCACAAACAGGTTTTCAGCTTCACGGTCTTCAAGCTGGATGTGGCCGGCTACTGCGAAAAGGCCAAGCACTACGATTGGACCTTCTTCGATATGCAGCACGGCACCCTGGAATTCTCCGATGTCGAACAAATGATCGCCGCTTGTCCTTATAACGGTGCCATTCCGGCCGTTCGCCTTCCGGACGCGCAAGAATGGCATATCCAGCACGCCACCGACATCGGAGCGCTGATGGTGATCGTTCCCACGGTGGACGATGTGGACCGGGCGCGCGAAGCCGCCAAGTGGGTGCGGTATCCGCCGGTGGCTCGTCGCAGCCTGGGCAACAATCAGGCTTCGCGGATCTGGCCCAACTACCGGAATACCATCAACGACAACATCCTGTTGATCCTAATGATTGAAACTCCTACCGGCGTGGCGAACGCCTACGACATCGCCTCCGTGCCCGGCGTAGACGGCATTCTGGTGGGAAATAACGATCTGAATTCGTTCTCCGGATATCCCGTGGACTCTCCGCAATACCAGGATCTCCTCACCAAGATTCACGATGCGACGGTTAAGGCGGGCAAGATCTTCGGCTGCGCGAACGCCGGCTATGCCAAGGGCAACCCGCTGAGCAATGACACCTTCCTGTTCCAAAACGGCCCTTCGAACGACGGCTGGGTACCTCCCGGCGGCGCTCGCGGCGGACGGAGCGGGCAGTCGGCACAGTAAAGAACGAAGGCGTGATGTCACCGCCGCGGGTGCCCGGGTGCGTCCCGCGGCCGGGCATCGGCAGCGTGCGTTCCACTACCCCCGATACGCGCGGCGGTCCCTCTTCGCGGCGCTTCAGTCCGTTACGGGCCCTCTTTTGTGATATAGTGAGGCCCTGAATTGGGAGGGGTGCCCAGTGTCACGTATCCGGGATTTACTCAATGACAGAGAGTTGTTTCACGTCCAGGAAGACGGAACCGTCGCCAGCGTTTCCCGCCGGATGACACAGCTCCACGTGGGAGCCATTCTGGTCATGAGCGGGGACAACCTGTGCGGCATATTCAGCGAGCGCGACCTGATGCAACGTGTGGTAGTGGAGGGTCGCGATCCGGAAACCACGCCGGTTAAAGCGGTTATGAGCACTCAGATCGCCACCATCGACGAACTGGCCAGTGTGGAGGCGGCCATGGAGGCCATGAAGGCCCATAATTGCCGCCATTTGCCCGTTACCCGCGGGTCCCGCGTGGTGGGGTTTCTCTCTATGCGCGACGTCATGAACCATGAGTTGGCCAGCAAGACCGAGGAGCTGTATCACATGCGAGCGTATATTCACGGCAATACGTGACCACCGGTTACGTGGTCTTCGCCCACGGCTCGCGCGTCGAGACAGCCAACCAGGCCGTGCGCGCGGTAGCCGCGGAGTTGGCGCGGGCCGGCGGATACGAAAACGTCACAGCCGCCTTTCTGGAACTCGGCGACCCGGACTTGAATGGGGCTGTGGCCGCCTTCACGCGGCAGGGCATATGCCGAATTGTTGTAATTCCCTACTTCCTTACGCTGGGTACGCATCTGGAGCGCGATCTGCCCCGGATCGTCTCCGAGATTTCTAAACGGCACCAGGACCTAAGAATCGAGGTCACGGCTCCCCTGGACGGCCATTCCGGGCTGGTCCAAATTCTGCTTGATCGGGCCATAAGCTCGATATAGCATCCTGCCAAGATCAATTTCTACTCTTGATTTACTCCTATGAAGATGTATAATCGGAGCATGATGATGATCAGGAGGCAAGATGCGAATTCAATTTGAAATCTCAGAGGAGCGGGTCAAGGAGCTGAAAAGCTGGATGGAAGAGGGTGGCCTCAAGACCTACAATGACCTCTTTTCCAATGCTTTGACTCTCACGAAATGGTGCGTGAAGCAGGTGCGGGAGGGCAAATCCATCATCTCTCTCGACGCGCGGACCGGCAAGGAGAAGGAGCTGGCGATGCCGTTCCTGGAGACCATCGCCTCGGCAGCGCCGCGGGAAGCCGTTGTTGTCGAAGAGGAACCGATTCTTTCATCCGTCCGGTAATGACCGGCGGATCCGGGCTTATAGAAGCTTGGCGCTTCCTCTGCCCGCCACGAAAGTGCAAACTCCTATAGCCCACTTCTCGGTCGCATCGCCGTAGGCACCCGAAGCGATCACGTACAGGGCGACGGCAAGAACCGCCAGATACGCGATGGCCTGTACCAGAAACCGGTACTTCGATTCAACCTTGAACCAGACGTCCTGCTCCGGCTCATCCTTCTGCCGGTTTCGAACCCGGACCATCCTGCTGGAGGCTCTCGATTCCATAAAACAAGTGGTGAGGCGTTTGGGCCGGATCTCTCGCCAGAATTCGTCGGCCCAGCGTGCGTGGATGGACACATGCTCCTGGCATATTAACTTGACAACGATGCACTAATATCCAATAATGGTGCTGTACTAAATAGCCGCCCTCCCGGCGGCACGCCATTCTTGAGGAATCACAAAGAGGGAGGCTTCAATTAGCATGGGAAAGATTATTGGGATCGACTTGGGGACGACCAATTCCGTGGTGGCGGTCATGGAGGCCGGCCAACCCACAGTCATAGCAAATCAGGAAGGGGCCCGCACCACGCCATCGGTCGTGGCCTTCACCAAAAGCGGAGAGCGGCTGGTCGGCCAAGTGGCCAAGCGCCAGTCCATCACCAACCCGGAAAATACGGTTTTCTCGATCAAGCGCTTCATGGGTCGCCGGTACGACGAAGTCAATGAAGAGATGAAGATGGTGCCGTACAAAGTGGTCCGCGGGGAGAACGGCGATGCCCGCGTGGATATCAGCGGCACGAAGTACTCTCCGCCGGAGATTTCGGCCATGATCCTGAACAAGTTGAAGGAAGCGGCCGAATCCTACCTGGGGCAGAAGGTCACTCAGGCGGTCATCACCGTTCCAGCATATTTCAACGACTCCCAGCGCCAGGCTACCAAGGATGCCGGCAAGATCGCGGGCCTGGAGGTCATGCGCATCATCAACGAGCCCACGGCGGCGGCGCTGGCTTACGGGCTGGATAAGAAGAAGAACGAGACCATCGCGGTTTACGATTTCGGCGGCGGCACCTTCGATATCTCCATTCTGGAAGTGGGCGAGGGCGTGGTGGAAGTGAAATCCACCAACGGCGATACGCACCTGGGCGGCGACAACATCGACCAGCGCGTCATCGAGTGGATCGTGGCCGAGTTCAAGAAAGAAAACGGCATCGACCTGTCGCGCGACCAGATGGCCCTGCAACGGCTCAAGGAAGCCGCCGAGAAGGCCAAAATGGAGCTTTCCACGCTTCTCGAGACCGAGATCAACCTGCCCTTCGTGACCGCCGACGCCACCGGCCCCAAGCACCTGCAGATGAAGCTGACGCGGGCGCGCTTCGAGCAGATGGTGGAAGATCTGGTGCAGCGCT
>CAYRWE010000161.1:0-11503 GCA_964427655.1 uncultured Solibacteraceae bacterium
GCCTTGCTGCAATCGTACCGGATCTCGCCATATCCGGAAATACCTTGGTTGGTATCGAGCCGTATCAGCATGGATCGAAACGAGTGCGCGATGCGCATGTCGGTGATCCTCAAAGCCGAAGGTCCCGATTTCGTATTCACATTGCCGGAGATCTGCTCCAGATCCGCATTGGTGACGAGACTCCCCGAAGCGACCGCCGCCGAGGCGGATGTCGAAGTGGTGAGAAAGGTTCTGCGCGACACACCCGATTTTTCATTGAACATTGCAATTCTCCATAAAATTGGTCTCTTCTGAACCTGCTCAGCCAACCTACCGGCCCGGAGTCGACGGGGCCTGCGCTTGTGCAGATTGCCGCTTCAAGTATTCCTCGTACGCCTTGGGACCGAGCTTCGCCTTGAGATAGTCCTGGTATTCCTTGATCAATGCTGGATCTCGCGGCCGGCTGTAGATGTCGGTGGACTTGTACGTGCCCTCGTCGAACTTCTTCTTGGTCCACTCGTCGTGAACGTGCGTGACCTGCGCCTCATCCACGATTCCCTGTACCAGGTGCGGCGGGATAAAGGAGACGCCCTCCTTATCGCCGAATACCACGTCGCCCGGCATCACCGTGGCCCCGCCGATCCGGACGGGAATATTGATCCCCGTCACCATCACGCTGTGGATGGCGGGAGGAGTGGCGCCCCTGTAGTATCCAGCCAGGTCGTGGAGGGGGGAGATGCCGTCCAGGTCGCGAATGGCCCCGTCGATGACAAAACCGGCGCCGGTGGCCTTCATGATGTAATACGCCAGGTTGTCGCCGATCACGCCGCCCGCGCTAACACTCCCATAGACGTCAACCACGATCACGTCCCCCTTCTGGAGCAGGTCGAGGGCGTTCTGGTGGTCGCGCGGACGCTGATTCCCCTGCGCCTTCCACTCCGCCGCATCTACTTCCGTGATGTCGGGCCGCAGGGGCATCAGTTGCATCGTGACGGCCCGGCCAATCAGCTTCTTTTCCGGGTGCAGAACCTGCAGGCCGTCCACAAATTGGTTGGGGTATCCGCTATGGGAGAGGTTGATCTCTTCCGAGGACATGTCTTGGAATTTCTCGAGAAGAGCATCCGGAACTTTCGGCCGCCCGTCCGGGAAGCGCTCGTAAGGGCTCTTGGCCGTGTACTTCATCAACTGTTCGCGGGTCATGGTGAACACCTTTCCCCACGAGGACGGCACATATGCCTGGCACCAGGCCGGCGCCGAGACCAGGAGGCCAACAAACAACCCGCTTGCCAGCGACCGGAACCGTCTGGCGGGACGGTGTCCGGTTGAATTGCGCGTGTCCGATTTCGCCACAGTAGTGTTCCTCGATTTCAACCCGATATGCTCCTCATGGCCGGCCCACGTTCTGGGGGCCCGGGGTGCCGCATATCGGAACGCCCCGGGCGTTCGGTTTCAGGCAGGCACATGCTGCTTTTCGATTGGAACAGAGTAATCCGTATCGCCCCCGATAGACCCTGAACTCTGACTGGATCCGTGAGGGTAGGCGCCTGAGCCAGTAATCCATTTCCAGAGAATGAGATAGCGTTATGCCTGAACTGCCCCGGATAGGCCGGAGCGCTTCTTGCAGCCCCCTGAGACCCGTGGTAGAACTAGAGTTCAGTTGGCTACCCGGTGGTGGCCGTTTCGGTATGGAAGCCAGCAAGACTCCGCGGACTGCCAAGGTCACTTTCGGACTGTTCGAGTTCGACGCATACTCCCGTCAACTCCGCAAGGAAGGAAGGGACCTCAAACTTCAGGGGCTGCCGCTGCGCCTTCTGGGCACTCTGCTCGAGTCGCCGGGCGAGTTGATCAGCCACGACCACCTCCGGCGCGAGCTTTGGGGCAACACGGTGGTCAACTACGATGATGGCCTTCACACCGCGGTCCGTAAACTGCGTGATGCCTTAGGCGATTCCGCCAGCAGCCCGCGATTTATTGCTACCATCCCCGGACGTGGCTATCGGTTCATCGCCCCGGTCGCCCGAGTGTCCGAGGAGAAGCCGCCTTCCCAGTCGCGGGCAAAGATCTACGCGGCCATCGCGGCATTGGCGGTCCTCACGGTGTCGGCTTCCCTGTTGCTCTGGTGGCGGGAAGGTTCCAGTGCCTCAAAAGGCCCGGCGCCCCTGCTGAGCGTGGCGCCGCTAACCAGCTACCCAGGCACCCAGCGTTCCCCCAGCCTTTCACCGGACGGCCGCCGGTTTGCGTTTGCCTGGACCGGACAGACCGGAGACAACCTTGATATTTACGTCCGCAACGTCGATGGAGGTGCCCCCGTGCGCCTCACCAGCGACCCCGCGGCGGACGACTACCCAGCCTGGTCGCCAGATGGCGGCTGGATCGCTTTTCTCCGCAGCGGGGTTGTTTTCATCGTTCCATCAGGTGGCGGAAACGAGAAGAAGATCGCCGATGTGGCGGGATCCGGCGTCGCCTGGAGTCCCGATGGCAGGCTGTTGGCCATCTGCGCTCAGGACCCCCAGATTGGATCGGCCGGTATCGCGCTTCTCACTCTGGCGACTGGCCGCAGTCGATGGGTGACCCATTCCACTCCCTCGGCCAAGGATGAATTCCCGGAATTCTCATGGGATGGAAAAGAGGTTGCGTTCGTTCGGACGGACACCACGATCAGCGACGTATACGCCGTGCCGGCGGCCGGCGGCACTCCCCCGCGGCGGTTGACGACCTTGGGCGAGCCAATCCGGGGTGTAGCCTGGACTTCCGACGACCGGTTCGTGATCCTCGATTCGGCTCACGGTTTGTTTCGAGTGCCCGCCCATGGCTCGGGCGTCCGGACCCCGGTCCGCGTGGCAACTTCCGATGAAAGCGCGCGCCAGCCCTCCATCTCTTTTCGCCGGTCCGACGGGCGCAGTCAGTTGGCTTTCGCGCGGGCTGCGCGCGACACCGATATTGTCGGCATGCCCATCGGAGGAAGCGGTTCGGCCGTTCCCACGCCCATTACCAGATCTACTCTGGCGGATCACGGCCCTAGCTTCTCGCCCGATGGCACGCGGCTGGCCTTTTCATCCGGGAGGACTGGAATGGAGCAGATCTGGGTTTGCGAGGTCAGCGGCTTGAACCCGCGCCAGTTAACGTTCTTTGAGAGCGGGCTGGGAGCATCCTCGCCGGTGTGGTCGCCGGACGGGAAGACGATTGCGTTCGACGCCACGGCACGGGGCAACCGTGATGTTTATACTGTCCCCGCCGACGGCGGAAAAGTGATTCGCATGACTGACCGGCCGACCTCGGACGCACAGCCCAGTTGGTCACATGACGGCCGCTGGATCTACTTCATGTCGGACCGCTCGGGCGCCCGCCAGATCTGGAAGATGCGCGCCGATGGCAGCGAGCCGAGACAGGTCACCAAAAACGGTGGCTACCAGGCTTTCGAGTCGGCCGATGGCAAGCGCCTGTTCTATGCCAAGGAGCGCAGCCAGCGGGGAATATGGAGCGTCCCGCCGGATGGAGGGGATGAAATTCCGGTGCTCGAGTCTGCTTGGCACAACTCCTGGGCGCTTTCAGGAAATTACATCTACTATCTGGATTTCGATCGTGCAACGCCGTCGATGATCCCCGCGAACCGCTTCGATATCAGGACCGGGGCCAAGCTCAAGTTTGCGCAGATTCCTCCCCCGGTCGCCCGCGACCTGCCGGCATTCGCCGTGAATCCGAGCGCCCGTTTCGTGGTGTGGGTAGTGCCGATCGATAGCGAATCCGGGCTGATGCTGGTGCGCGATTTTCGCTGGTAACGGCTGCGGGTTGCCCCGTTGCAAACGGCAAGCGGCTAAGATACCCCACCCAAGACTTCCAACCTCCCTTACCGCAAGCTCATATTGTGCTCGACGACGGCCCCCAGTGCTCCGGCAGTGCCGAAATTCAACCAGGCGACACGGCCGTAGAGGTCGGGGCGATGCCGAAGTACGAGGCGCTCCAACAGAATGGAAGACCCGACCAGCCCCAGCTTGATCGCTACGGATGCGGCGCCAAAAGTCGATCCCGGGCTAGCCAGCACGGGGTTGGCTTCAGGACGGCGCCAACTGGAGGCGACGTCCGCGGCACTAGAAGCTGCCAGCATGGCCACGGACAAGAAATACACCGTTCGGCCGTGTGACACGGTCCGACTTGGTACTACCGTCCGCAGTGACGGCCCCATGACAGGATTCGGAACCGCGGAAAGGGGCGCGGCCGCCGTCAAGAACGAAGCGGACGCGGTGGGGTTAACCTGTGCCGCCAAGGGCAATCCAAAGAGCAAAATCGTCAGAAGCCTCATATTGGGAGACATCGGCCGTAACCAGCGCCCATCTAGATTGCATTTGGTTAGCCATGATTGCTACCTTCTGGAGAATCCAAGCGGTTCTCACAAAATCAAACGTTCCGGCCCGGTCGGTCTGACAAGATCTCGGGCAAAGCAGAGCAGAATTCGTATATAAAGTCCAATTTTGGCCTAAAGTACTGAGCGTCCTAGGCCAAATGCGGGAGATCGTCCATCTCGCTATCCCTATTACGGAAACTCCAGCGAAGTTTTGGATGTACAATTGATGCTGAGCGGAATAGACTTTACCATAGGGTAGAGCCTCGGCTGCCCGTTGGTTTTCAGGAGGTTTGTGTGCTTAAGCTCGCACGTGTTTTAGTCCCGCTTCTGGCGGCGGGCACTCTGATGTTCGCCCAAGACCAGGTAGCCACGGCGACCTCCACCGCCCCGTTCCAATTACGGGGCGCCAATGTCACGACCGATCAAGGCGTACCGTCCTGGCCCGTAATGCCGGGCGACACCATCCAAGCCGGTAAGGCACCGGTCGTGATCTCGTTTGCCGGCGGATCGAGCGTCACCCTGGGCCCCGGTGCGTCAGCCAAAATAACGCTGTCGGGACAAACCCCCGTGTTCCAGCTCGTATGCGGCGCCGCACGTTATTCCCTCTCGGCGTTGACGGCCGTGAAACTGAACGACCCGGCCTCGCCGCCGAAGCTCACCGGTTCCTTTAGCATCTCTTGCAACACGCCTGCCGGCTGGTGGACTGCCGGCCACACCGCAATCGTCTTAGGTGGCGCCGCCGGAGCTGCGGGTCTGGGCTTTGGCATTTCCGCCGCAACCAACGGCGGTCAGGCCGCCAGCCCGATTCATTAGCCTAAGCCGTATTCACGGACCATCGTGAGTCTTTCTAGGACCCGGAGAAGCTCGCCGGCGACTGCTGCATTGGTGCGTACCACAGCATACATCCTAATGTCGGTCTCGCTGGCCGCTGCGGCATTCCTCAAGGGCGGCGTCATAGCCTCTGAGTGGCAGTGGATCGCCCTCAGCCTATCCCTGGCGGCCTGTCTTTCGTTGTTGCAGGGAACAGAACCCAGCCGCGGTTCCCGGCCCAACTGGGGAATCGGAGTCCTCGCGTTGCTCCTCGGCTGGATGCTCCTGCAACTTGTCCCGCTGCCGCCCTCCGTAGTCGCCTTCCTTTCGCCCTACCGATGGAATGCCGTGCAGGCTGCACGTGAGGCGACCGGCCAGGATTTGCATACCTGGGTCGCGTTATCGGTCGCTCTTCCCGCAACCCTGGAACGGCTCTTGTATGTCCTCCCTGCCCTAGCCGCTTTCATGGCATCGCGGGAAATGGTGTGGTGGTGGCCGGGCCGAGCGTGGGTCGCGGTCGCCCCGGTCATCGTGGTCGCATGGCTGGAAAGCCTGCTAGGGCTGGCCCAGTTCGCCCTGATGCGAACGGCTGAAGGCCCGGCGGCCTTCGTAGCCGGAACCTATGTCGACCATGATCACTTTTCGGGGCTGCTGGAACTGGCCTTCCCGCTGGCGGTCATGGGGGCCGTCTGCGTCTGGAGAAAAGGCGCCCCCCGTCAGAGCGAGCCGACTGGTACAGCTTTGCGCACTGCGGCCATGCTGGCGGTCGCGACATGCCTGCTGATGGGAATATTCCTCTCCCTTTCCCGGATGGGTGTCGTGTCTACGCTCGCCGCGGCCGCTCTCACGGGTCTCGCGGTTCTCGGTGGGCGGCACTTGGGTGAAGCCAATCGCCGGCGGCGCTGGCTCTGGCTCGTACCGGTCGTCATACCGCTCATCCTCCTCATCTCCCTGCCCAGTCGGGATCTAATCTTGCGGTTTGCCGATCTCACGGGCCAGTCGGGGGATCTCGAGTTTCGCATTCAGATCTGGTCCGACACGTTACACGTAGTCGCGGCATATCCCTGGACCGGATGCGGTCTGGGAGCGTACGAACACGGCTTCTACCGATTTAAGACCGTGGCTCCCACCAACACCGTGGACTTCGCGCACAACGACTACCTTCAAATTCTGGCCGAATTGGGCATTCCCGGCCTGCTGCTCGTCGCCGTGTTGGGCGGCTGGATTTTGAAGCGCACCCTGAAGCTGGTCGTCTTGATGCGAGACGGGCCCGACTGGGACCTCGCCGTCGGCCTTCTCGGAGCGCTCCTGACATTCGGCTTGCACAGCCTGGCGGAGTTCAACCTGTACATTCCGGCCAACGCGCTGGCTCTGGCCTGGTTGGCCGGCGTAGCCACGAGCCTGGAATCCAAGAGCGTCTGAAATGCGAGTCATCATATCAGTCGCAGCGCTACTGGTCGTCGCATTGACCCTGGCAGTTGACTTCACTCATCCGTCGCCGGCTTCAAACCTATGCCGCTACGGTGGCTGCCGTTTCGACCAGATCTTTGCCGGGGTGGATGCCGCCGGCGCCAGCCGCGATGCCGTCGCCGCCCTGCTCGATGCCGATCCAGCAAACCCGCTGGTCTGGTGCGCCTATGCCCAAGTCTTGAGCGTTCACGGCGAGACGCAGCAGGCTCAATCCGCCTTCGATCACGCCGTGTCCCTCGGCCCTGGAATGACACCGGTGCTGATGCGAGCCGCCAATTTCGATTTCACGCACGGCCGGCGCGAGCACGGCTTTCTCCTCTCGGCGCGCATCCTGGCGCAAACCGGTGCGTTCGATGAGATCGTGTTTTCCTATCTCCAGCGCGCCGGCGTTCCCGCTAAGACGCTGCTCGGGACCGCCATTCCCACCGCGTCTCGGCCAGCCCAGTCCTGGCTGAACTGGCTGCGCGCCCACGGGTCGGACCAGGACTTAGTCGACACGTGTGCATGGATGAAGGGGAATCGCCTATTAGACGAGAGATCGGCGGGCGAGGCCACCTGGACGCTCTGGAACCGGGCTTCCTATGAAACCGCCCGTGCTCTCTGGACCGGCTGGCTAGCATCGATCCCTGGCGGCAATTCGCAACCGCAAATTCTAGCGAACGGCGATTTCCGTAACCCGCCGAAGGAGACCCCGTTCGATTGGGCGTTTGGCGCTACACCGGCGGTCACTGTTACTCGAGCGAACGGATTGGACGTACGATTCGCCGGTACCGAAAACGTAGCCTTCTCCGGAGTGCGTCAATTCACCGTCATGCCGCCCGGCCGGTACCGCTTTTCCGCCGAGGTCTCATCGGACAACCTCACCACCGACCAAGGGCCCTACTTCCGGCTTTTCGATCCCGCCAACCCAGGCGCTCTGAGCGTGGAAACGGCCGCCATTCACGGCACGGTAATGCGATCGCGGATTAGCGTGGAATTCACGGTGACACGAAAGACGGAGGCCTTGGCAGTTCAACTCGAGCGTCGTCCTTCTCAGCGTTTTGACAACCGCATTTCGGGAACGCTCCACATTTACAAGGTCTCACTCGCAATCCGTTGAGCCGCGTACTTCCCTTCCCTCCCCGACTTCATTCCCCTGACAGTCTGAAACACATGCGTGACCTGCTGGCCGGAGGTGCGCTCGTCGGGCAGATCGCGAACCTCTAGACCATTGGCTTTGAGATGAGTTGGTGCGCCCGGAGGGACTCGAACCCCCGGCCTACTGGTTCGAAGCCAGCCGCTCTATCCAACTGAGCTACGGGCGCGCATAGGCGGGAACAATCACCAGAGTACTACACGCGGCGCAGAGCAGCCTAGGATCAGGGGAACCTAAAGGATGCCCCACCAATTTTGCAATGATGGACCTGTTTGGTATAAAATGAACTATCCATGCGGACGATTGCCAGTTCGGTGATGGCGGCGCTGGTCGTGATGGCGCTGCTGTTCGGGAACTGCTTTTCCTGCCCGCAGATGTGGGTGCAGGACGCGCATCGCTGCTGCCATCACAATAAGCCCGTGACGGCTCAGTGCGACACCCAGAACTTGCAGCACTTCGTGAAATCCGAGGTCCGCACTCAGGTTTCACCCACAACCGCGACGGCTGAGGCGATCGAGCCGGCTGCGGTTGCGCTGCCGTCCGAGCCGTTTCAGTTCGCGGTGCACCTCTCGGAAGCGCCGCCCGATCCTCTCTCTTTAACCTCCTCACTGCGCATCTAGGCCGCTCCCTGCGCGGCGCCCCGGCCCGGCTCGATAAGAGCCTGGGCAGGCTAAAGCATGCCCCACCTGCGAGGAGGAAATGTACTTTCGAATCTGGATATCTGTGGCGCTGGCGCTCGCGCCGGCGCTGGCCGGAGCGCAGCCGCTCGCGTCTCTGATCGAAGAGGCGCTCGCCAACAATCGCGAGATTCTGGCGGCGCAGAAAAAGTATGAGGCCGCCCGCCAGCGGCCCAGCCAGGCCGGTGCGCTGCCCGATCCCACGGTCTCGCTCGGCTATACGTCCAACGGCTGGCCTTACCCGGTGGCGGGCATCGGGCGTGATGTCACCAGCAACGCCGGCCTGATGGTCTCTCAGCCCATGCCATTTCCCGGCAAGCGGAAGCTGCGCACCGAAATCTCCGGCAAGGAGGCCGACGCCGCTTTCGAGGAGTATCTCGCGGTGCGGCTCAACGTGGTGGCGCGGCTGAAACAGGCCTACCACGAGCTGCACCATGCCACCGTGGGGATAGCCTTCGTCGCGCGCTATCAGGCGCTGCTCGAGAACATCCTGCGCATCTCGGAAGCGCGCTACACCGCGGGACACGCGGCGCAGCAGGATGTCTTCAAAGCCCAGACGCAGTTCGCCATCTTCGAGGCCCAGATGCTGCGTTATAAGCAGGAGAGCGCCAGCAAGCAGATCGAGATCGATGCGCTGCTCAACCGGCCAACCGGCGGCCCCATCGAAGTGCCGGAGGAGTTGGCGTCCGGAGAAATGCCGGCCACTCTCGACGAGATGCTGGCCCACGCCCGCCTGCACGCGCCGGGGCTGGCCGCCGAGCGCGCCATGGTGCAGCGCGGCGAGCTGGCCGCCGGCCTGGCGCGCAAGGATTACTACCCGGATTACACCGTCTCGGGCGGCTATTTCAACCAGGGCGCCATGCCGCCCATGTTTCAGGTCCGCGTGGATATCCAGGTTCCGGCCTATTTCTGGCGCAAGCAGCGGGCGGCCGTCAACGAGCAGGAATTCTCCAGCGCCCAGGCCCGCCACGAATACGAAGCCGCCGATGTGTCGCTCGAAGCGCGCATCCGCGAGGATTACACCACCGCCGAAACCGCCCGCAAGCTGATCGATCTCTACCAGAAATCGGTGCTTCCGTCGGCCAACCTGGCTCTCGAATCGTCGCTCGCCAGTTACGAGACTTCGGCCATCGATTTTCTGCCGGTCTTCTCCAATTTCATGACCGTGGTGGATTACGAGCTGATGTACCACGAGGAAGTCATGCAGTTTCACGTCGCGCTGGCCCGCCTGGAAGAAATGACGGGCCCAGAGGAATGAAGGCGCTATGAAGAAGGTTGCCATTATTCTCGCGGTCGCCGCGGCATTCGCAGGCGGCTATGGATACGGACGCTGGTACGGGAAGCCCGCAAGCGCCGAGCGCCGCCCGCTCTATTGGGTGGACCCTATGCATCCCTGGTACAAGTCCGATAAGCCCGGCATCGCGCCGGATTGCGGCATGACGCTCGTGGCGGTCTATCCGGGCGACGAATCGAAGCACCAGGCCAAGCCGGACCTGCCGCCGGGAACGGTCGAGATCGCGCCCGAGAAGCAGCAGCTCATCGGCGTCGAGTACGGCACGGTGGAATCCCGCGCCATGAGCGGCTCCATTCGCGCGGCGGCCCGCGTGGCGCTCGATGAGACCCGCATCGCCAAAATCCAAAGCAAGCTGGAAGGCTGGATCGACAAGGTATTCGTCGATTTCACCGGCAAGGCCGTGAAGGCCGGCGAACCTCTGCTCACTATCTACAGCCCCGAGGCGCTGGCCACCCAGCAGGAATATCTGCTGGCGCTCAAGGCGCGCGGGATGGCGCACGAAGGCGCCATGGAGCAGATGAGCGCCTCGACCGATCGCCTGGTGGCGGCCGCCCGCAAGCGCCTCGAGCTCTGGGATATCGGCGATTCCCAGATCGCGCAGATCGAGCATACCGGCGAGACCCTCAAGAATCTGACGCTGGTTTCGCCGGTTTCCGGCTTCGTGACGGAGCGCAACGCCTTCCCCCGTCAGCGCGTGACCAACGATACCGTGCTCTACACGGTGGCCGACCTGTCGACGGTGTGGGTGCTGGCCGACGTCTTCGAGTATGAAGCCGCGGGCGTGCGCGTAGGCCAGCCGGCCGCCCTGAAACTCGATTACCTGCCGGGCCGCATCTTCCGAGGCAAGGTGACCTATATTCTGCCGCAGGTCGACCCCGGGACCCGCACGCTCAAGGTGCGGCTGCAATTCGAGAATCCCGGCACTCTGCTCAAGCCCGACATGTACGGCGAGGTGGAACTCCAGACCGGCGGGCAGCGCAGCCTGGTGGTGCCGGAGGGCGCGGTGCTCAATTCGGGCGACCGCCAGACGGTCTTCGTGGATCGCGGCAACGGGCAGTTCGAGCCGCGGCCGGTGACCATCGGCACGCAAAGCGACGGGCGCATCGAGATTCTGAGCGGCCTCGCCCCGGGCGAGCGCATCGTCACCTCGGGCAACTTCCTCATCGATTCGGAGAGCCGTCTGAAGGCCGCGGCGGGAGCCCGGCCGTGATCGACCGCATCATCGAGTTCTCCGCGCGCAACCGCTTTCTGGTCTTCCTGTTCGTGGCGGCGGCCGCGGCGGCCGGCTGGTGGGCCATCCACACCGTGCCGCTCGACGCCATCCCGGATCTCAGCGACACGCAGGTGATCGTCTACTCGCGCTGGGACCGCAGCCCCGATATCGTCGAAGACCAGGTCACCTACCCCATCGTGAGCGCCATGCTGGGCGCGCCCAAGGTCAAAGACGTGCGCGGCTTTTCGGATTTCGGCTACTCCTACGTCTACGTGATTTTCGAGGAGGGCACCGATATCTACTGGGCGCGCTCGCGCACGCTCGAATATCTTTCGAAGATCCTGGCGCGCCTACCGCAAGGCGTGCAAACCGAACTAGGGCCGGACGCCACCGGCGTGGGCTGGGTCTTTCAGTATGCCCTGGTCAGCCATGGCGGCCAGAACCTGGCGGATCTGCGCTCGCTCCAGGATTGGTTCCTGCGCTACCAGTTGCAGGCTGTGCCGGGTGTGGCCGAGGTGGCGCCGCTGGGCGGCTTCGTGCGGCAGTACCAGGTGAACGTGGACCCCAATCGCCTGGCGGCTTA
>CAYRWE010000162.1:0-11474 GCA_964427655.1 uncultured Solibacteraceae bacterium
CGAAGGCCTACCTGCGCGTCGTGGAAGGCAAGGCTCGGTTCCGTGCCGTCCTCACGATGTAATGCTGGCGCGCGTCAAATGACGGGCAAACTTGCCCTTCGAGATCTTGTTTTGGCGTAATACCGTTACGTTTCTGGCTCGCCGTAGAGCTCTTCCTCGGACAGTACGGGGCGCTCTCCAGATTCCTTTTCGGCCCTCGCTGCTGCGCCAAACATCGGACCGCGAGCCGATACGACTGGTGCGAAAGCCATTAAGCCGATGTTTTCCGGTACATCGTCGTAGATAGCCTCGATGCCCCCGCGTCGAAAATACGTTTCGTGCCAGAACCCGGTTCCGCCGGAGTCCTTCAAAAAGCTCTGCCACCACTGCCGATGCGGGTCCGAACGCGTCCACTCCAAGAGTGAGTTTGTGTCTCGCCAGTATTGGCGTATGCCCACATGCATTGGAAATAACGAGTAGATGAATGTCTCGTGCCGAAGCAGCCCGTCGGGCTGTGCCGCAGCAGAAGAAGAAATCTTCGGCCCAAAGCCTAGCAGTGTCTTGATTCCGGCGATGCGATTAACTCGCATCCCAAGATAGATAACTACCAGATCCGGATAAGCAGACAAATTGACGGTACGCCGTTCCACATGTGTGCGCATAGCGAAAGGTCCTTCAACTCCATGATAGCCATCACGCAGGCAGGCTAACAGGACATTTCATACGGGGCAATTAGTGAAGTCCTCACTGGAAGATATGGCGCGCCAACCGGAAGTTGGGCCGCGGCGCATCCGCCCGCAGCGCCGGCTTCACATCGCCATCGGCGTCGAGGCGCCGCCGAACACTTCGGGTTCGATCTGACCCAGGAAGAATTTCCCGGTCGCGATTTCGGCGGCGGCCCTCAGTTCCGGCCGCTCGCCCAGAGGCGAGAGATGCACGGGCACGCGGCGCAACCGGCGGTTGATGGCGGTCTCGGCCACGAAACGCTCGATTTCGGCGCGCAGGCCTTCACCTTTATATAAGACGTCGCCCGTCAGAACCACCGCGTCCGGCTCCAGAACATTCAGCAGGTTCACCGTCAACGTGCCCAGTGCCTCGACCGCCTGCGCCAGGAGGCGCTCGCAAGCGCGGTCGCCAGCCGAAACCAGGTCCATGAAATCGCGCCAGGTCCCGATCCCGGGATGGTGTTTGCGCGCGCCGGCCAGCAGGTTGGGCACCGAGGAGTAGATCTCGACGCATCCGCGCAGCCCGCAACTGCACCGCGGCCCGTCCTGATGGATGGAAGTATGGCCGATTTCATCGCCGAAGCCGCGCCATCCTGAAAAGAGGTTCTCGCCCAGAACGATGCCGCCCCCGATGCCGTCCTCTACCACCAGCAGAACGAAGCTCTTGAAATCGCGGCCAACGCCGTAAGCTTTTTCCGCCGCGGTGAGCGCCTGGGCGTTGTTTTCGAGGAAGACCTGAGAAAGCCCGATCTCGCGCATTTCTTTGCACAGCGGGGTGTCACGCCACAGATCGAAATTCGGGGGATTGAGAATGGTTCCGGAGGCCACATCGACCGGACCCGGCGTGCTGATCCCCAGACCGAGCCATCGCCGCTTGTCGGGCTTATAAGTTCTTAGCAGTCCCTTCAGCGCTTTCTTGAATGCGGCCAGAGCCTCCGCGCGGGTGGCGCCGGCGATATCGACCGGCTTCCGGCAAAGCAAACGCCCCTTGAGATCGCAGACCCCCACCTCCCCGCCGACCCGCGAGATGGTCATGGCGAGCGAGTACGCATATTCGGGGTTCAGTTGCATGAGCGTCGGCTGGCGGCCCACGGCGCTCTCCCGGTGGCCGCCTTCAAAGAGCAGCCCTTCGGATTGCAGTCCCCCGGCGATCAGAGAGATGGCGGCGCGCGTGAGTCCCGTTTCGCCGGCGATCTCGGAGCGCGCGATCGGCGACCGGCGGACCAGGCGCAGCACGCGGATTCGATTGGCCGCTTTCATCTCCTGGGAGTTTTTCATTCTCTTAATTAAAGCGCACCTGGCTGATTGAAGCGGGCTTTGGCCTCTTTCGGAGGCCCTTGACTTCGCACGGACGATCGCCTGATAATCAACTCGTTTAACGATATCGCCGAAGGGGCTTTGTTTTTAGGTCACCCGGAATAGCCGCCGCGCAGGCACGACCTTCATCGGTTCACCCTGACGGCGGCCGCTCCGGCTTTATCGCAGACGAAGAGATCGCCTTCCCCGCCGCCGCAAGCTATGCCCAACCCGGCGGTTGAACGCCCCACGCCCCCGCCCTTACAGGCGCGCGCCATGTAAAGTAAACGAAGGAGCCGAGGATGAGTGGAAGCGTGTACGCGGGAATCGATATAGGCGGCACCAAGACCGCGGTGCTGCTCTCGGCGGACCCGCCGGCCACGATCTCGCGCGTCGAGTTTCCGACGCTGCCGGAGGAAGGGCCGCGGCGGGCGTTGGACCTCATCGTGGCGCGCCTGCGCGAGGCGCTGGCCGCCGCCGCCTGCACCAACGCCGACCTGAAGGGCATCGGCGTGAGCTGCGGAGGACCGCTCGATCGCAACACCGGCGTGATCCAGGCGCCGCCCAATCTGTGGACGTGGGTCGATATTCCCATCGCCTCGATGTTGCAAGACGAGTTTGGCGCCCCGTGCAGCCTGGAGAACGATGCCAATGCCGGGGCCGTCGCCGAGCACCGCTTCGGCGCGGGAAAGGGCACCCGCAACATGGTTTTCCTGACCATGGGGACGGGTCTCGGCGCGGGAATCATTATCGATGGAAGGCTCTATGCCGGCACCAACGGGATGGCCGGGGAAATCGGTCACGTGCGGCTCACGCGCAGCGGGCCGGTCGGCTACCGCAAGGCCGGATCGGTGGAAGGATGGGCCAGCGGCGGCGGCATGGCGCAATTGGCCGCCAAGGTGGTGGCCGGCGCAATAAAGCGCGGCGAGAAGACCCTGCTGGCGGAGTTTTCCGAACTACCCATCACCGCCCGCGACGTCAACGAGGCCGCGCGGCAGGGGGATGCCCTGGCCATCAAGATGATCCGCTCCATGGGCCGCAGGCTGGGAGAGGGCCTGGCCATCCTGGTGGACATTCTGAATCCCGAGCGCATCGTGATCGGAGGGCTGGCCATGCGCATGGGCGACATGCTGCTCGATCCCGCGCGCCGGGTAATGCGGCGGGAATCGGTCCCGGCGTCCGCGGCCGTTTGCGAGATCGTGCCGGCGTGCCTCGGCGAACGCATCGGGGATGTCGCCGCGCTGTGTATCGCGCTGGGCTATTGTAAGGAGAGTTGAATTGGCCCCCATGGAAAGATACCAGCAATCGTTGCAAGAAGCCTCCGCGGTATTCGCTTCGCTTGCCGAGCTTGCGCCGGCGCTGCGCACGGCCGCGGGCTGGTGCCTGGAGTCGCTGCGTTCCGGTGGCAAGATCTTGTCGTGCGGCAACGGCGGCAGCGCCGCGGAGGCCGGTCACCTGTGCGCCGAGCTGATGGGGCGCTACAAGCGGTCGCGACCCGGCCTGGCGGCCGTGGCGCTGAGCGCGGATTCCGCCCTGCTCACGTGTCTGGGAAACGACTACTCGTTCGAGGACGCCTTCGCGCGGCAGGTGCGCGCTCTCGGGCGTCCCGGCGATATCCTGGTGGCCTTCACCACCAGCGGCAACTCGCCCAATGTTCTGGCCGCATTGGAAGAGGCGCGCGATATGGGGCTGAAATCGGTGGCCTTTCTCGGCCGGGATGGCGGCAAAGCGCGCGACCTGGCGGCCTGCGCGGTGGTGGTGCCGCACCCCGATACCGCGCGCGTGCAGGAAGCCCACCAGTTTCTGATGCACTGTCTGATGGATGAGATCGAGGCCGGTATCTAGCGTTGGCCCCCGTAGCCGTGAACGACGGCGCGTCGTAGTCCAGCGCCTATCCGCCCGTCGTCCGAGCGCTCCCCGGTTGCGCTCCTGTCGCGCGCAAGAGTACTCTTGTCGTTCACAACCCATACCGCCTTTTCCGGAGGTGCTGATGTTGCGATCAGCTTTACTCGCCGCGCTCCTTTCTTCGGCTGCCGCGCTCTGGGGGCAGACTGCCCCCGTGGAGATCGACACTCCGGCTTTGCGATTCGCCACCGCTTCGGACGGCTCCTACCGTCTCATGGATAAAGCCGCCGGGGTGACCTGGTCCTCAGCCGACGGCCGCTTCGGCCAGATCTCGGTGACGATGGACGGCAAGCCCGTGCTGTACCCTCTCGGCGTTTTCCAGGCCGGCGGAAAGGGCAACGCCTGGACACTCACCTTCCATCCGATCCCCAAGCGTGCGGAGGCCTGGGTCCGTGTGTCCGTTGCCGCCGCGAGCGACAAGCGCACTCTGGAGTTCTCCTATGAGACCACCCCTGAGCTGAAGCTCGCCGACGTACGCCTTCTCGATGAGGCCTTCACCATCGCCGCCGCCGACAAGGGCTACGTGGTGGTGCCCGCGCGCGAGGGAATGCTGATTCCCGCCGACAGCGGCCTGGCCTTCAGCCACCGCTTCGGGACCAGCGATTATGAAGGCTGCCACATGAACATGATCGGCCTGGTCAAAAATGGCGCGGCCATGCTGTGGACCTGGAGCGATCCCTACGTGGCCGTGGTTGTGAAGAGCGAGATCGAGGGCGGCGCGCAGAAACTGGCCACTTCGGCGGTCTTGCGAAACTCCGCCAAATCTCTGCGCGTGACGCTTCTGGGCAAGGGCGATTACAACGCCATCGCGGCGGCCTACCGGCGCGTGGCGCGCGAGCGCGGCCTGCTGGTCACCTGGGACCAGAAGATCCGCGCGAATCCCGAGCGCGCCAAATACATCGGCGCCTCAGACGTCAAACTCTGGCAGGCGCTCGATCGCCGCATGAACGAAGACAGCACCGCCGAGGAGTCCGTGCGCGTGAACTGGACCTTCGATGAGGCGGCGCAGGTAGCTGAGCACCTGAAGAACGACCTCAAGATGGAGAAGGTCATGTTCGGCCTGGGCGGCTGGACGCACCGCGGCTACGACAACCAGCATCCCGACATCCTGCCGGCCGCGCCGGAACCGGGCGGCAACGAGGCGCTCGCCGATTGCGCCCGCCGCGTCATGAAGCTGGGTTACCTGTTCAGCCCGCACGACAACTATCAGGACACTTATCGCGACGCCCCGTCGTTCAGCGAAGATCTCGTCATGAAGAACCCCGATGGCAGCCTGTTCAAAGGCGGCCGGTGGGACGGAGGGCGCGCTTATCTCGTTTGTTCGCGGAAATCGCTCGAGCTGGCGCGGCGGCCGCAGAACCTGGCGACGGTCAAGAAGCTCACCGGAGCCAACTCCTACTTCATCGATACCACTTACGCCGCCGGCCTGTATGAGTGCTCCGATCCGAATCATCCGCTCACCAAAGCCGACGACCTTAAGTGGAAAGTAGCTATCTCCGATTACGCCCGCGAACTCTTCGGCAGCTTCGGCAGCGAGGATGGCCGCGAGTGGGCCGTGCCGCACGCCGACTATTTCGAGGGCATCGCCGGCGTCTCCGGCCAATCGTACTCCGACCGCAAACTGATGGGCCAGACCGGGGCCGTGGATCTGCCGCTGTTCGAAATGGTGTATCACGACGCTATCGCGGCCTATGGCAAGTATGGCTACAGCGCCAACAGCGCCGCCGAATACACCCTGCGCCACATGATCCTGGGCCGCACCCTGAACTATCACAGCGTGCCCAATCACTTGTACTGGAAGAGCGCCGGCGCCCCCGAGCCGCCCGCCGCGCCCGCCGGCGGCAAGGACCCGGCCCTGTTCGTACGCGCGGAGAATGGCTGGGCGGAAGGCATGCATCCGGCCGACCGCTTCATGAAAAACACCCACGAGGTGCTCTCCCCGCTCAACGAGCTGACCGGAAAAATGGCTCTCACGCGGTTTGAGTTTCTCACCGCCGACCGCAAAGCGCAGCACAGCGTCTTCAGCGATGGTAAAGTGACGGTCGAGGTGGTGGTGAACATGGGTGACGCTCCCTTGAAATGGCAATCCCGGCTGGGCGGCTCCATCGAGCTTCCGGCCTATGGATTTCTGGTGGAAAGCCCCGATTTCGTGGCCTTCCGCGCGCGAAACTGGAGCGGGCACAGTTACTCGGTCGCCCCGCTGTTCACCATGCGCAGCCTGGATGGCAAGCCGCTGATGCAATCGCACCGCGTCAAGGTCTTCCACGGGTTCGGAGACGCCGACGTGCAGATTCGCGGGACCCTGAAGACGGTGGCCAAGGAAGCGGTGCTGGAGCTGTAACGATAGACGCGCAGCCTGGTCTAGAATGGATAAAAACAATGCCGGATTTCCAAGAGCTATACGACGCCGTCCTGAACGGCGACCATAAGAAAGCCGTCGCGGTTACCCAGCAGGCGATTGCCGAAGGCGTGCCGCCCCTGGAACTGATCACCCGCTACATGGTGCCGGCCATGGACGAGGTCGGAAAGCGCTTCGAGTGCGAAGAATACTTCGTGCCGGAGCTTCTGCTCTCGGCCAGGGCCATGAAAGGGTCGCTCGTTTTGCTGCGCCCCTTGCTGGCCGCGTCGGGTATCGAACCGGCCGGGCGAGTGGTCATCGGCACCGTCAAGGGCGACTTGCACGATATCGGCAAGAACCTCGTGGCGTCGATGCTCGAAGGCGCCGGCTTCGAGGTGCTGGATCTCGGCGCGGATGTGCCACCCGAGAAATTCGTAGCAGCAGCGAAAGAGCGCAACGCAACCGTGGTGTGCCTCTCCGCACTGCTGACCGTGACCATGACAGGCATGCGCGCGGTCATCGATGCGCTCAAGGACGCCGGCATGCGCAATCGCGTGAAGGTGATGGTGGGCGGCGCTCCGGTCACCCAGCAATTCGCCACGGAAATCGGGGCCGATGGCTACAGCGAGAACGCCAGCGCCGCGGTGGCCGTGGCGCGCACTCTGGTGGCCGCAGCGCGCGTCTGAGGCGCCGACCTGGCCAGCCGCTCCTCCACGTCCCCAAAGCCGCCGCTACCATCCGGCGCAAAGTGGAAGCCGGGTGGGGCATGCTTTAGCTCGCCCAGCCGCCGGGCCAACGGCCGGATGGTTTGGTGTATCCTGGGTTGCGAATCGCCATGAACAGCCGCCAGCGAGTGCTCGCCGCTCTGCGCCGCGAGCCGGTCGACCGGGCCCCGGTATGCAACCCGACCTCGGTGGCCACGGTCGCCCTCATGGATCTCGCGGGAGCCGTATTCCCCGAGGCCAACCGGAACCCCGAGCCGATGGCGCGCCTGGCCGCCGCCGGGCACACCGAACTGGGCTTCGATACCATCATGCCGGTCTTCTCGATCGTGCAGGAGTCCTCGGCGCTGGGCTGCGCCATTAGCTGGGGCGAAAAGAATAGCTGGCCCACCGTCAAGATGCGCGAGCCCATCTGGCGGGCGCCCGGCGAGATTCGCTTGCCCGCGGCATTCCTGAGCCACCCGGATATCCGCTGCGTCCTCGACGCCATCCGGATGTTGCGCCGCGAATTCGGCGGCCGCGTGGCCATCATCGGGAAAACATTAGGTCCGTGGACCTTGGCCTACCACTGCCTGGGCCTCGAGCCGTTCCTGCTGATGAGCGTGGACGATCCCGCCGGCGCGCGACTCTGCCTCGACAAGCTGAAGGAGCTCACGGTGCTCTTCGGGCTGGCGCAGATCGAAGCCGGAGTGGACGCCCTGACCGTGCCGGATCACGCCACCGGGGACCTCGTGCGGGCGGCTTATTATCGCAGCTTTCTGCGCGACATCCATGCCGAGTTCGCCGCGCGGCTCCCGGTCCCCCTGATTCTGCACATCTGCGGACGGACGCTCGACCGCATGGACGACATAGCCCAGACCGGGATGGCCGCGTTCCACTTCGATTCCAAGAACCAGGCGGCGCAAGCCACGCGCATCGTCGGCAACCGCATGGCGCTGGTTGGTAACGTGAACAATCCGGCGACGCTTCTGAAGAGAGGGCCGGAAGAGGTGCGCGGCGAGGTCTTCGCGGCCCTCGAAGCCGGTGTGCAATTGATCGGCCCGGAATGCGCCGTGCCTCTCGAAACGCCGCTCGAAAATCTGCGGGCCATCCCGCTGGCCGTGCGGGCTTGGCGGCCCGTCAGCGCGCATGACGGGCGCGGTTGAATTTGCGTCTCTCGGAGAAGCTCATGCAGTGGGAACCCAATTTCGAGTACATGGTCGAGGCCGCACGGAACCGCCGCCCCGCGCGCCTGCCGGTCTACGAGCACCACATCGCGCCCGAGATCATGGCCCAGGCGCTCGGCGTGGATATGACCGTTCCAGCCGATGGCGCGCCGGTGGCCGAGTTCCGCCGCTTCTATGCCCATCAGGCGCGCTTCTGGCGCGAGATGACCTACGATACCTTCAGCTTCGAGGCGGCCATCGTGGGCAGTTGGGACGATTCGGGCGCCATCATGGGCGGCCGGCCCGGCCCCATCCAGAACCGCGCGCAGTTCGAGAGCTTCCCCTTCGACGCAGTCCCCCAGCGCTTCTGGAACAAGTGGACGCCGCACCTGGAGGCCCTGGCGGCGGCGCTGCCGGACGGCATGAAGGCCATCGGCGGATGCGGCTACGGGATCTTCGAAATCAGCGAAGACTTAGTGGGCTACGAGCACCTATGCCTGATGCAGTTCGACGATCCCGAGCTGTTCCGCGATCTCTACCGGCGCATCGGCGATGTGGTTGTCGGGCTGTGGAGCCGCATGCTAAAGGATTACGGCGAGCTGTTCGCCGTCTGCCGCATGGGGGACGACTTGGGCTACCGCTCTTCCACGTTGCTGCGTCCAGCGACCATACGGGAGCATGTGCTGCCGCAGTACCGCCGCGTGATCGAGCTGGTCCACGCGGCCGGGAAGCCGTTCCTGCTGCATAGCTGCGGCTGCATCTTCGCGATTATGGACGAGCTGATCGCGGCCGGCATCGACGCCAAGCACTCCAACGAAGACGCCATCGCGCCCTTCGACGAGTGGCTGAAGCGATACAACGATAAGATTGGCCTCTTCGGCGGAATCGATGTGGATTTGCTGTGCCAGCGGGAACCCGCGGCGATCCTCGGAGAAGTAGTTCGCAAGGGCGCCGCTTTTCGCTGTGCCGCCAAGGGCTATGCCCTGGGCTCCGGCAACTCGATCCCGGATTACGTGCCGTTTGAAAATTACCGCGCCCTGATCGCCGCCGCCCAGGAGATCCGCCTGCGCGGGGTTTGAGAGCGGTTCCCCCCGTTTGCCACCTGATTTAGGTGGCGCGGCGTCCGCTTCCCGGCGTATAATCTTCTCAGCGGCCCGATGCTCCGCGCGCCGCGGCGAGTCTCTGCCTGTCCGCGCGGGTGAACATGAGTCGAATCCTCGAATCTATCCGGGATGGCCGGGTACTCCGGCTGGCCCTCAACCGTCCGGAGAAGCGCAACGCGCTTTCAAGCGACCTCTGTGGCCAGTTGGCGGATGAGATGGAGCGCGCTGCCGCGGATCCCAGCCTTGGCGCCATCCTCCTGACCGGCCACGGCAAAGCCTTCTGTGCCGGTATGGACCTCGACGAGATCTCCAGCCAGGCAATCGCCGGCATCGATGGCGCCCAAGAGCGGCTTTTCACCGTGGGGGCGCGACTCTCGAAACCCATCGTCGCCGCCGTGGCCGGCCCGGCCCTGGGCGGCGGCACCGGGTTGGTCGCCAACTGCCACGTGGTGGTGGCCGGGGAAAACGCCACCTTCGGGCTGACCGAGATCCGCCTGGGGTTGTGGCCCTTCCTGGTTTTCCGGGCCATATCCGCAGCTCTCGGCGAGCGCCGCACCATCGAATTAGCCCTCACCGGCCGCATTTTGAGCGCGCCGGAGGCTCGCGAACTGGGTTTGATCCATCAAATCGCCGCCGATCCGGAAGGGCGCGCCGCCGAAGTGGCCCACGCGATTGCCGGGTTCAGCCCTACCGCCATCCAAAAAGGCCTCGAATACGTCCGCGAGGCCAGCGGAAAGGATGGCGAAACCGCCGGCGAGATGGCCCGGCGCGCCCGCGGAGCGGTGCTGGGAAACCCGGATTTCGAAGAAGGCCGCCGGGCTTTTCGCGAGAAACGCACTCCCCAGTGGCCTTCACTGCGAAAATCGGGAGAGTCGCCCGCACTATAGAGGGGTAGCGCTCATTAGGCCACAAGATACTGTGGTGGAGGTGCTTTACTTTTATGCCCGGCGCGTTTAGTATGGTTACAACTCCCCCGAAGCTGAGGTCAATGCTTTGCTGAAACTCAAACGGATCGAACTGCAGGGCTTCAAGAGCTTCTGCGAGCGCAGCGAGCTTCGGTTTAACGGCGAGGGTATCGCGGCCATTGTGGGTCCTAACGGCTGCGGCAAGTCCAACATCAGCGATGCCATCAGTTGGGTGCTCGGCGAGCAATCCGCCAAGAGCCTGCGCGGCACACGCATGGAAGACGTCATCTTTGCCGGCACGCGCGATCGCAAACCGCTCGGCATGGCCTACGTCACCATGACCCTGGTGGATCCGGACGTCCATCAGCAGCACAAGATCCAGGCGGTCGAAGATGGCCGTCCCCCGCGGCCCTCCGAAATCACCATCACACGGCGCCTGTTCCGGTCCGGGGAGAGCGAATACCTCATCGATGGGCGCCCCGCCCGCCTGCGCGACATCCAGGACATCTTCATGGGAACCGGCCTGGGGCCGGAAAGCTATTCCATCATCGAACAGGGGCGCATCGGCCAGATTCTCAGCTCCAAACCCCAGGACCGCCGCGGGGTTATCGAAGAGGCCGCCGGCATCACCAAGTTCAAGAGCCGTAAGCGTCTGGCCGAAGCCAAGCTGGAAGGCGCCAAGCAGAACCTGGCGCGCGTCTACGACATTCTCGAGGAAGTCACCCGCCAGGTCAATTCGCTCAAGCGGCAGGCCTCCAAGGCGCGGCGCTACGCCGAATTGAAGGCGGAACTGGAGACCGGCCTGCGCGTGGTGCTCTCCGGCCGCTATCGCCTGCTCGAGCGCGACGCCGCCAAGACCGCCATCGATCTGAACCTCGCCGCCGCCGAATTGCGCGAACTCACCGAGCAGGTGGCCGGCAAGGAGAAGGAGCACGAGAGCCGCCAGACCGCCTGCTTCGAACTCGAGCACCAACTCGCCGGCGCGCGCCAGCAGTTGGCCGAGCGGAATATTGAAGCCGAGCGCATTCGCGGGCGCCTGGATTCGCAGGCCAAGCAAGCCGGCGCCATCGAGCAGCGCATCGCGCTCTCCGAGAAAGAATCGCAGGATCTGGCCGCCCGGCTGGAAGTTCTGGATGGCGAAATCGCCGCTCACCGCGCGGCCTTCGAAGCGCTCGAGGCCGAGATCGCCGAGACGCGCGGCCGCATGCTCGAAATCAACCGGCAGCGCGAGGCTTTGCAGGCCCGCGTGCGCGACCGCGAGCGGGCCATCGAATCCGGCCGGCAGGTGATCCTGCGGCTGTTGGGCGAGGCCTCCACGCTCAAGAACCAGCTCGCGCAGATCGAAGAGTACCTGGC
>CAYRWE010000163.1:0-11436 GCA_964427655.1 uncultured Solibacteraceae bacterium
TCCTCGTCGCCGCCGTAGGTGCTCAGGGCCATCATGCGCGCGTGCGGAAATTGCGCGCGTATGGCCGTGGCGGCCTCCACTCCGGTCATCACCGGCATGCGCATGTCGAGCAAGGCCACGTCCGGCAGGTGTTTGCGGTACAGCTCGACGGCCTGCTGCCCGTCCGAAGCTTCCGCCACCACCACCATGTCCGGCTGCATGTTGACGATGGTGCTGACCCCCACGCGGGCCACCAGATGGTCTTCGGCCACTAAGATTCGGATCGGTTCGTTCATGGCAATGGCACCGTCACTTCCACCTCCGTTCCCTGTCCGGGGCGGCTGGCCAGGCGGAATTCGCCGCCCAGGCGCTTGGCGCGCTCGCGCATTCCGATCAAGCCGAAGTGCCCGCCCAGGGAAGAGAAGACATCCTCCTGCTCGAAGCCGCGCCCGTTGTCCAGGACGCGCAAGTACAACCTTCGCGTTTCCATATTCAATTTGATCCAGATGCGGCTGGCTTCGGCGTGCTTCAGGGTATTTGTGACGGCTTCCTGAGCGATGCGCAACAGGTGCTGCTCGGTGTCCGGGGGCAGCCCGCGCTGGGATCCCTCGACGTGGACATCCACCTGGATTCCCGAACCGGCCGTCCACAAGCGCATGCCGGATTCCAGGGCCGCCGCCAGATCCTGGCCCTCCAGCATCGAAGCTCGCAGGTCCATCACCGAGCGGCGCGCCTCGGTGAGGCTGTGGCGCGCCATGCGCTGGGCCATTTCCAGGTACTTGCGGGTATTGGTCTCACTCGCCGGCATGGACATATCCACGGCATCCAATTGCGCGGAAATCCCCACGAATCCCTGAGTCAGGGTGTCGTGAATCTCGCGGGCCAGCCGGGCGCGCTCCTCCAGAACCAAGGCGAAACGGGAGCGGATCTGCCCCAGCCGCAATCGATACACCCCTCCAGCCATAGCCAGCAAGACGGCGGCGCACAGCACCCGGAACCAGGCCGTCTCGTAGAGATGCGGCAGCACCTCGAAGCCGTACGATTGGTCGCTGGCCGGTCCGCCGGGGATCTCGGCCCGCACGGTGAAGCGGTACTGCCCGTGTTTCAGGCTGTTGTAGTTGATCAGGCGGCGGGTTCCGGCCCGCACCCACACGCGGTCCAGCCCGTCGAGCTTGTAGGAATACTGCACGCGTTCGGGGGCGCTCAGGTGGATACCGGAGTAGCGGAATTGAACCCGGTCGTCATCCGGGTCCAGACGGGCCGGCGCGGCGGGATCGAGCTCGCGTCCCGAGCCGGTCATGACCGCCAGGTGCACCGCCGGCGGCAGGCTCGAGAGCCGGTGCACGCGCGGATCGAAGACCGCCAGCCCGCGGCTGGTGGCGAACCACAAGCGCCCGTCGGCGGTCCGCCGGGCGCCTCCCGAGGTGGGATAACCCGGCGAACATTGGGCGCTGCGCAAGCCATCGGCTACGCCATAGTTCACCGGTTCCAACGTACTTTGCCGGCCGCCGGCAAAGTCGCCGAGCTGCCGCTTGGAGATCCGGCAGATGCCCCGCGAAGTGCCCAGCCACAGCGAATCTCCATCGTCGGCGATACTGGCGATGTTGTCGCTCGGCAGCCCGTCCTTCTCGGTGAAGCGCAGAAACTTGCCCTGGCGCAGAGCCGCCAGGCCGCCGCCGAAAGTGCCGATCCACAAGGTTCCATCGCGGTCCTCTTCGAGCGCCCGAATCTGGTCGCTGGGAAGCCCGTCGGCCGTGGAATACCGGTGGGTGGCGCCATTCTGGATATGCCACAAACCCATTCCCCAAGTCCCCGCCCATACCGAACCATCGTGCGCCTGGCAGAGGGTTACGACGGCGTTGGCCAGCAGCGGGCCGGCGGGAATCAGCATGTGGAAGACGTCTCCGCGAAGCTCGCCCAGGCCGGCGGGAGTGGCGATCCAGACGTGCCCGGGGGCATCTTCGATCCCATCGAAGACCACCTGCCGGGCAAGAAGATCGCTGGGGATATAGGAGCTGAACCGGCCGGCGTGCAGACGCACCAACCCGGCGCGCGAGCCCATCAGCAGGTCGCCCGAGGGCGTCTCGCGGATGGAGAAGATCTCTCCGCTGGGCAGCCCGTCGCGCGCGGTGAGGAGCCTGTACGCGCCGCCCGAAAACAACCACAGCCCGCCCTCGTGAAATCCCACCCAGACGCGTCCCGAGTGGTCCTGGAGCACGGAGTTGGGCTGGTCGCTGGGCAGGCCTTCGGGCGTACCGTAGACCGAAAAGACGTCGTCCCGCAACCTCGTCAACCCGCTATTGGAGCCCACCCACAGATTGCCTTCGCGATCCTCGAACAAGCTGCGCACCAGGTCGCCCTCGCCGCTCTCCTCGCTGGGCGCCGCGAAGCGTCCGCCCTGGTAGCGCGCCAGGCCGGCGTTGGTGCCCACCCAGATGTTTCCGTCGCGATCCTCCCACAAGCCGCGCGTGAACGGGTTGGGAAGGCCCTCGCGCACGCCGAAGCGCCGCAGGCGCCCATCGGGCAGCCGCTCGATCAGCCCCAGGCTCCCGGCAATCCATAGGTTGCCGTGCCGGTCGGCCAGCAGGGAAGTGGCTACGTCGGCGCCCAGGGTGGCGCCATCGATCTTGGTCACGAACTGGCCGCCTTCCAAGCGGGCCACGCCTCCTATGCCCGCCACCCACAGAGCGTGCTGGCTATCCTCGCAAATGGCGCGCACGGTGACCGGCAGATCCGGGCCGGGCGAATAATTGGTGAACTTGCCGTCCGCGAAGCGGCTCAGATTCACGCCCGCCACGATCCACAGATCCCCCGGGTGATCCGTGAACAGCGCAGAGACGTTGTTATCCGGCAGACCCTGCTGGACGGTGTAGGTCCGGAAGCGCTGGTCCCGGTAGCGGACCAGGCCGGCGGAGGTCGCAATCCACAAACTGCCATCGGCGGAAACCGCCAGCGAGTTTATGGAGTTGGCCGGAAGGTCGCCGTTGGTTTTGTTATAGACCGTGAAATCGTAGCCGTCGAAGCGCGCCAGACCTTCATCGGTGCCCACCCAGAGGTACCCATCGGGGGTCTGGGTGATTGCCCGGATGGTATCCTGCGGCAGCCCGTGATCTTCGGTCCACACCGTCCGCGAGTACTGCGTGAAGCGCTTATGCGGATCGAGCGCCGCCGCGCTTCGAGGGAAGAGCAGCGCGAAGGCCGCCAAACCCGCCCAGCAGACACAAAAGTAGCGCGCGCGCGTCATTTCCGCCGTCAATGCCAGTATAATGCTCCGGGTTTCCGCGGCGGCGAGCGGCGGCGGCTCAGAAGGAACCCGAGACCGGCAGAGACGGGCCCGGAGCGCCGGCGGTATCGAGTTCGTGGATCTCCGGCAACAGCTCCGCGGGGCCATTCAGGGATGGAGGCTCGGCGAGCCAGGCGGGCTCGGCGGGAGCGGCGAGAGGTGCCACAAAGCCGCTGCCCAGACGCGCGCGGTGCTCGTCTACGGCCGCCCGTCGCCAGCTCCGCAGCGTCAGCCAGCCCATGCGCGCCGCATCCGCCGATTCCCAATAGATATTCTGCCGCATGAAATGATTGCGCGCCGTCAGCAGGACTCGCCGCAGGCCTCGCCCGAAAGTCCGCGGGCGCGGCGCGGGGGTCTCCGCGGCCGGAGAGCGGCGCGGCGACTCGCAGGAATTCAGCTCCACCACGGCCACCCGCGAATCCGCGTTCACTCCCCGGCGATAATCCACTCCGGCACGGTAACCGGACGCCCGCTGCACGTACGAGACGGAAGCCACGCACCCGGTAAAGACCAGATCGCTCACCACTTTTTCGCGCTCGAAATCCACCTGGTCTTCGATCTGATGAGTAAAGCCGAACGGCCGCACCGAGAAGGTGGCCGCGATGTCGCGGGTAGCGGCGGATGCCCAGATGGTGCGGCCCTGCCATTGCTCGGAGCGCTTCCATATCCGCAGGTGGTGGCGTTTGGCGAAGGTGTTCAAGGACCTCTGGTAGGTGAAATCTGGCGCGGCTCCATCCAGCAGGAGCGTTCGCATGGGCGCCTCGGCATCCCCGCTGTCGCCGGCGATGGCGCGAATGGCGCCAAAGCCCGCGCTCATGGAGTTGCCCCGCGCGCCCGACCATCCGGCCGCCACGAAGGCGCGCGCCAGCTCATCGGCCGAGCCGACAAACACCAGATCCACCAGATCCATCGGCTGACGCTGCCGCACCGAATAGCTCCAGACAGGCAAGCCGGCCACCAGACGGTGCAACTCCGCCAGTTCGGGCGTGGGTTCGGGCTGCGGATAGGAACACGCCGTCAGGCCGGCCAGGGAATCGCGAAAGTGGACGTCCAGGTAAAGCTCGGTTCCCTCCGGGTACGAGATCTCGGGGTCGGGGAAGCGGAACAGGGCGGTCGAAACCACAAAAGCGGGAATCATGAGCACGGGATTCCCCAAGGCGGCGAAGGCCAGCCGCTGGCCGGCACGGTTCGAGAGCGCGGCGGTGGCGCGAATGCCGTGGATCCTCCCGTGAGAATCCACGCGCTCGCGGGCGCTATCCACGCCCACGAGACGGGCCTCCAACGGATAGCTACGGCCATCCGGAAAGCGCATTTCGTCGAACTCCAGATCGAGGCGGGCGGTCTCGTGGATCAGTCCCAGGCCCACCCGGTGAACGCGGGCTATGCGGCCGCGAACGACCGTGCCCTCCGGGACCATCTGTATGGAGTTGCCGCACAGACGCGTGGCCAGCAGGGCCTGGATCTCCGTGCCGGTCTTAGATGAGTAGGACGAAACGGGCGTCAGAAGGCGGACTTCCAGAGCCGTCTCGGCGGAAGCGGCCCACGCCGCGCAGATCGATGTCACAATCCAGGTGGTCAGCGCCAGCCAGAATCCAGAGGTCAACATGAGCAACTTGGTCCAGGTATAGCATATGGACGCGCTATATCGGACACGAGTGTACTAAAAAAATGATAATTTCAGCAGGGTTGGCTACTGCCGTGCCGGCCGGGCGCGCTTCACGCCCTGCGGAGAGCCTCTTTCACGCGTTCGGGCGTAATGGGCAGCGCGAACACACGCGTCCCGATCGCATCGAAGACGGCATTGGCGATGGAGCCGCCCATGGTAATGACAGGAGGCTCGCCTCCGGCCCCCGCCGGGGCGTCGGGGCTTTCGATCAGAATCGTCTCGATCTTCGGCAGCCAGGAGAAGCGCGGGATCGGGTAGCTGTCGAAATTGAGGTCGAGCACCTCGCCATCGCGGAAGTGCACCTCCTCGCTCAAGGTGTAGCCCAAGCCCATAACGATGGCGCCTTCCATCTGCTGGCGCATGCCTTCCGGGTTGAGCGTGAGCCCCTGGTCGAGGGCCACCACGACGCGCTTCACGCGCACGCGGCCGCTGGCCTTATCCACCTCCACCTCGACGCAGCCGGCCACGCGGGTATTCGAGTAAATTCCCAGCGCCATGCCCACGCCGCGGCCGCTGGGTCCCTTGGCGGGCTTCCATCCGAAGTGTTCGGCGGCGGCCTGGAGCACGCCCCGCGAGCGCGCATCGGCGAGATGATCGAGCCGGAACTGGAGCGGATCCCGGCCGGCTTTGGCCGCCAGAACGTCCATATGCGATTCATGGGCGAACGTGTTGGTGTTGACCGAGGGGGCACGCCAAGGACCCACGCCAAAGGGGTGCATCCCCGGAGGGTTGCCGCCCTGCCAGTTTCCCGAAAACGCCGTGTGCTGGTTCGGCAGGTCATAGATGGTGCGGGCCCCGCCATTACCCGCGCCCCACACCCGGTAATCCCATAGCGCGATCTTTCCGGCACCGGTGAGGCCGGAGCGGATCTTGACCACCGCCGCGGGGCGGAACGTGTCGTAGAAGAACTCCTCGGCGCGGTCCCGCACCACCTGCACGGGACGGCCGGCAATGCGCGCCAGGCGGGCGGCATCCACGGCCTGCTCGGCCGCGCTCTTGCCGCCGAATCCGCCGCCCACATAGCGCGCCACGATGCGCACATCTTCCTGCGGGATACCGAGCGCCTGGGCCACCGCTCCGCGCGCGGAGAAGGGCGCCTGGGTGCTCGCCCACACCGTGACCTTGCCGTTTTCGATCCGCGCTACCGCCGAATGCGTCTCCATGCAGGCGTGCGCCACGTAGGCGTTCAAATAGGTGTGTTCGAGGATGGACGCCGAGAGCTTCTCGCCCTCGGCCAGGTTGCCGCTTTCGCCGGCCGGTTCGAGCGGAGGCCCGGTCTTCTCGAGGTGCTCGAAGATGCTCCGGTCGTCCACGCCCGTGTGCGGCCGCTCGTATTGCGCCTGGATTAGCCCCAGCGCGCGGTCCGCCACATCGCGGCGCTCGTGGAGCACGGCGATGGTTCCGTTATCCCGGACCACGCGGACGCCCAAACGCTCGGCAGCGGCGGTATCGACGGATTTAAGCGTGGCGCCGTGCGCCGGCGGGGTCAGGATACGCGCGCATAGCATGCCCGGCAGGATCACGTCGCCTGCGTACCTGGCTTTGCCGGTGACTTTGTCCAGGCCATCCTTGCGGCGCTCCGGCGAGTGGTGAATGATCTGGAACTCCTCGGGCGCCTTCACGGGGACCTTTTCGAGGTGCCGCTCGATGCGCTGGCCGCGCACCAGCTCGCCATAGGTGACACGCCTGGACTGCGCCGGATCGGAGATCACGCCGGCCTTCACCCGCAGGCGCTCCACCGGCGCGCCGAGCCGTTCGGCGGCCATGCGCAGCAGAACCGCGCGCGCTTCGGCCCCCGCGGCGCGCAGCACAGGCGAAAAAATCGGCGAGCACATGGAGCCGAAAGTGCCCATGTCAAACGGGCACAGGCCGGTATCGCCCACCACCATATCCACCGCTTCGTAAGCCACGCCCAGTTCTTCTGCAAGGCACTGTGCGAGCGACGTCATGGCGCCTTGCCCCAGCTCCACTTTGCCGGTGAAACACCCGACGCGCCCGTCTTCGGCGATCCGCAGGTAGGCGTTGAAATCGGTGGGGAAGGAGACGCGCTGGGGCAGGCGCGCCGGCTCAGGCTGCTGGATCTGAAACGCTTCGGCGCGGAAGAAGACGAACAGTCCGGTGCCGGTGGCGAGGAATTCGCGCCGGGTCGCCGCGGATTTCATAGCGCGCCTCCGGGGGCCGGCGCGGCGGCTTCCTGGATGGCCGCCACGATGCGCACGTGGGCTCCGCAGCGGCACAGGTTGTCGTCCATGGCGGCCACGATCTGTGCCTCGGTCGGGCGGGGTGTCTCGAGTAGCAGCGCGTAGGCGTTGAGGATCATGCCCGGCGTGCAATAGCCGCACTGATAAGCGTGGTGTTTGAGGAAGGCTTCCTGGAGGGTGTGCAGCTTGCCATCCCGCTCGAGACCCTCGATGGTGAGGACGCGCTTCCCGGCCACGTCCTTGAGCGGCGTGGAACAGGAGCGGACCGCCTGCCGGTCCACGATAACCGTGCAAGCTCCGCACAACCCGGCGCCGCAGCCGAACTTGGTGCCCGTCAGGCCGAGATCGCCGCGCAGCACCCACAGGAGGGCGCGCTCGTCGTCGGCCGTCACGCTGGTGGGCTGGCCGTTGAGGGTGAAGGCGACCGTTCGTTCCATGCAGCGATTCTAACCCCCGGCGCAGCGGCCCGCGACAGGCCGAAAGAGCCGCTAAACCGCGAAAACCGCGAAACCGGCGAAGCCTCCGGGCCGTACAATCGCAGCATGGAGCCGTTCAACCGGACCTGGATCGCCCTCGCTCTGCTCTGTTCTCCCGTCGCGTTTGGCCAGAATACCGAACCCACCAGGCAAGAAATCGCCGAGGCGTACCATTCGAAGCGAGCCGAAGGCGCCTCAATCATTCCGGGCATCCGATGGGAAGTTTGGCGGATCAAGGAAATCCGGGGATGGTCGCTGCACTTCAAGCGGGTGAGCGAGAGCCGGGGCGTCGGTATACTGACGCGGAGCTACCGGGTGCTGGCCCGGAAGAGCGGCTCTTGCGCGGAATACCGGGTGACGGACACGCTGCCTCTGCCGTCCGGTAATGTCCAGATTCGGCCGTTGCTGGTGGTCGAGCCGGACGGCGTGCGGGCTTGCCAGTGACGACTGGCGGGCCGGCGGACCTCAGTTGGCCTGCTGGATCTTGAGGGACGTCACCTGGCGGACCGATCTGCCGCCTCGTTTCTCGCCCGGAACCACCAGTTGGAACGGGCCATCCCGGTCGGAGAGCGGCTTGCCGTCACGGCCGGTCACCAGGTAGATCTCCTTATCCATGAATGTGGGGTCGAGTTCCGCCCAGGCGAACACCGCGCGGTAGCCGTCCCTGGCATCTACCAGCAGATAATACGAGGTCGCGGTTTTATGGAACTTCTCGCCCGTCGGCAAAGCTACCTTGGACATTATGTCCGCCAGGCGCACGCCGTCAAAAGTGACCGAAGTGCCGCGATCGGCGGACTTGACTGTCTGATGGGGCAATGCCTGGAGATCGGCGGCGTGCAGCGTGACGCTTTTGCCATCCACACCTTGGACGGTCAGCGCCGGCTGGGTCTGGCACAGCGCCGCCGAAACCAGACAGGCTAGAGTCGCGCTCAGTATGCGAACGGTCATTCATCTTCCTCCTTTGTAATCTTTCGATTATAGTTGCGATTCAAGAACGTCAGGGAGCGCGGAATTATGTAAGAAACCGTCCCGCGCCGCGGCGATCCCTATGCCAGCATATAGGCAAACGAAAAGGGGATCGTATGCCGGAACCACCTCTTGAGAAAGCCTGCTGTGTCGTGGGAGGAGGCCCCGCGGGCATCATGCTGGGATACTTACTGGCTCGCGCCGGAGTTCCCGTTACGGTTCTCGAGAAGCATGGGGATTTCTTTCGCGATTTCCGCGGCGATACGGTGCATCCGTCGACGCTCGAAGTTCTATACCAGCTCGGGCTGTTGGACGAATTTCTGAAACTCCCCCACCAGAAAGTAACTTCCATCGGCGGCATATACGGGGACTTCCCTTTTCAGGCGGCCGGGTTCCGCCATCTGCCGGTCCACGCGAAATTCACCGCGTTAATGCCGCAATGGGACTTTCTCAACTTCCTCTCCGACCGGGCCAGGAGATTTCCGGCATTCGATCTGCGCATGCATCACGATGTCGTCGATTTGAAAATGGACGGCGGCCGGGTAACGGGGGTGGTGGCGCGCGGATCGGAAGGGGAGAACGTGCACATCGGCGCTCGCCTGGTGGTGGGCTGCGACGGCCGGAACTCGGTGACGCGCCGCGCGGGCGGGTTGGAGCTGATGGAATTTGGCGTGCCGATAGACGTGCTCTGGTTCCGCATCAGCCGCCGGCCGGGCGATCCGGACCAGGTCTTCGGCAGCATCAATTATGGGTACGCGCTGATTCTGATCAATCGCGGCTCGTATTTTCAGGGCGGCCTGATTATCCGGAAGGGCAGCTTCGACGCAATCAAGCGGCGCGGTCTGGAGGAGTTTCGCGGTGCAATTCTGCGGCTGGCGCCCTATTTCGACGGCCGCGTGGAGGAGTTGCGGGATTGGGACCAGGTGAAGCTGCTGACGGTGCAGATCGACCGTCTGCGCCGCTGGTACCGGCCGGGGCTGCTGTGCATTGGCGATGCCGCGCACGCCATGTCGCCCGCGGGAGGCGTGGGCATCAACCTAGCGATTCAGGATGCCGTAGCGGCGGCCAATCTTCTGGTGCCCGCGCTGCGTAGCGGGCCGGTACCGGAAGACGTTCTCGCCGCGGTGCAAAGGCGGCGGGAGTTCCCCGCGCGCGTGACGCAGGCGGTGCAGGTTAATATTCACAAGGCATTCGCGCGCGTCTTCGAGAACCCGGGACCGGTGAAGGCTCCCTTGGCTTTTCAGATCGCGATGCGCACGCCGGGCGTTCCCTGGCTGCTGGGATATGCCGTCGGCATGGGGGTGCGCCCGGAGCGGGTGGCCGATGTCGGGGGGCGAGATAGAGGCCGGCGCCCGGCGTTAGCCATCGGGATTGCGGCGGCTATCGGAGCCGCGCTGGCGGTTTTGGTTGCGCGCGGAGGCCGGCGCTCCGTGGAGCGGCGCCAAGCTCCCGTCGCGACGGTGTAACACGGCCTCTGCGAAAATAGTACAGAGCAGCGACGAGCACGCCAATGAAAACTCAATCCGAACTGTGGAACCGCTACCGTCAATACCTGTGCCGCGCCGGCGCGATCGATCTGACGCTGGACATTAGCCGCATGAATTTCGGGCCGGATTTCCTGGAGCGCATGGAGCCGGCCATCCTGGCGGCCTACCGGGCCATGGACGACCTCGAACACGGAGCGATCGCCAATCCGGACGAGAAACGCATGGTGGGCCATTACTGGCTGCGAGCCCCGAAACTGGCGCCTACCGCCGAGATTGCGGCCGAGATCGAGAATACGGTAGCGGCCATCCAGCGCTTTGCCGCCGCCGTACATTCCGGAGAGATCAAGCCGGAGTCGAGCCCGCGATTTACGCAACTGATCAGCGTGGGGATCGGCGGTTCCGCGCTAGGCCCGATGTTCGTCGCCGATGCGCTGCGCGACCCGGGGCGCGACCGCATGGAAGTGCGCTTCATCGACAACACGGACCCGGAAGGCATCGCGCGCGTGCTTTCCCAGATCGAAGCCGGCCTGGGTGAGACGCTCTGCCTGGTCACGAGCAAGAGCGGTGGCACGCCGGAAACTCACAACGGGATGGTGTTGCTGGCGGATGCTTACCGCCGCGCCAGGCTGGATTTCGCGCGCCACGCGGTGGCCATCACCATGCAGGGATCGCACCTCGACCGGCAGGCGCAGGCCGAGCATTGGCTGGAGCGCTTCCCGATGTTCGATTGGATCGGCGGGCGCACCAGCGAATTGTCGGCCGTCGGCCTGCTGCCGGCGGCGCTCCAGGGGATCGACATCGACGCCATGCTGGCCGGAGCGGCCGCCTGCGACGAGGTCACCCGGGTTCACGAAACCAGGGCGAATCCCGCGGCGCTGCTGGCGCTGATGTGGTTTGAGGCGACCGGCGGCGCGGGGCGTAAGGACATGGTGGTGCTGCCCTACAAGGACCGCCTGCTGCTCTTCAGCCGCTACCTGCAACAACTGGTGATGGAGTCGCTCGGCAAGAGCCTGGACCTCGATGGGAAGCGCGTGGAGCAGGGCATCGCGGTATACGGTAATAAAGGTTCGACGGATCAGCACGCCTACGTGCAGCAACTGCGCGACGGGGTGAACAACTTCTTCGTCACGTTTATCCGCGTGCTGGAATCGGGCGGCAGCAGCATGGAGGTGGAACCCGGGGTGACGGCGGGCGACTATTTGCACGGTCTGCTGCTGGGTACGCGGGAGGCGCTGTATGCCAAGGGCCGCGAATCGATGACCATCGCCATCCGGCGCGTGGACGCGCGCACCATCGGAACGCTGATTGCCCTGTTCGAAAGGGCCGTGGGTTTTTATGCCAGCCTGATCCACATCAACGCGTATCATCAGCCCGGAGT
>CAYRWE010000164.1:0-11408 GCA_964427655.1 uncultured Solibacteraceae bacterium
GCGGCTGCCTCGTCCACCGCGATGCGCTCGCAGGCGTCGCGAATTTCGGCTTCCACGCGCTGGCGCTCGGCATTCTGCTCGTGAAGCTGGCGCGCCAGGTCGCGTGCACGCGCCGCGTCGGAGGTGAGGAACAGCTCTACCACCAGGCGGGCCGTATCCATGCGGCCGGCCGCGTTCATGCGCGGGGCGATCTGGAAGGCCACCTGCCGCGCCGAGGGTGCGCCCGGGCCCGTGAATCCGGCCACGTCCAGCAGCGCGCGCAGGCCCGGATTGCGCACTGTGCCGAGGCCCTCGAGGCCATGCTTCACCAGGATGCGGTTCTCGCCGGTCAGCGGCACCACATCCGCCACCGTGGCGATGGCCACCATTTTGAGGAACGATTCGGCCACACGCCGTGCCTTTCCGGGCGGCCACGGCAGCGTCGCCAGCAGCGCCTGCGCCAGTTTGAACGCTACGGCCGCGCCGCACAGGTTCTTCTCCGGGTAGGGGCAATCGCGCCGATTGGGATTGAGCACCGCCAGCGCCGGCGGCAGGTCCGCTTCGGGCAGGTGGTGATCGGTGACGATCACGTCGATGCCCAGCTCACCCGCCCGCCGCACCACCTCGGCCGCGCGGATCCCCGTATCTACGCTGACGATCAGCTTGACGCCCTCGGCGGCGGCCCGCTCCACCACCTCCGGTCGCATTCCGTAGCCTTCCTGGAAGCGGTTGGGGATGTGGTAGCCCGCCGCGCCGCCGGCCAACTCGATGGCCTTGGTCAGCACGACGACCGCAGTGGTGCCATCCACGTCGTAATCGCCGTAGATCAGGATCTTCTCGCCGTCCGCGATGGCGCGCCGCAGGCGCTCCACGGCTTGGGGCATATCGCGAATGGTCAGGGGATCGTACAGATCGTCGAGTGTGGGATGCAGGAACCGGCAAGCCGCGGCCGGATCGGCCAGCCCGCGATGCACCAGCACCTTGGCGGCCGGCAGACCGATCCCCAGGGACGCTGCCAGCGCGTTTGACTGCCTGGATTCCGCCACGGGCGGAATCCAGCGGGCCCCTGTCACTTAGTTCTTGGAGAAATACCCGCCCAGCGAATCGTCGCTGTCATCGTCTTCGTCGTCGCAGGTCAAGCGAGACACGACTTCATCCTCGATATTCAGGAACTCTTCGTACCAGTCCGGCTGCAGTTCGTAGACATACAGGCGGTTGTGGTAGTCGAAAGCCAGTTCCAGCGAACAGGTCAGGCCCTCGAAGATGCGCATCTCGCGCAAGTGCGATTCGTGTTCGCGCCGCTCTTCGCGCGTAAATTCGCAATCTTCGAGCTGCCCCAGGAGGTCGTCCAGGTCGCTCGATGCGAACTCGCGCGCGGCGAACAGGACCATTTTGCAGCCGGTCTTGCGGGCCACTTCCAGGAACATCTGGTAATCCGGGAAGCCCTCCGTATCCCACAGCACCATGGGAAGCCCTTCGAGCCTTCCCGGACTGCTGTGAAAGACGGCAAAGCCGGCGGAGTCGAGATACTCCAGGATTTCGCGTTTGAGTGTATCGAGGTTCAAATCCACTTTGGTGCCTCAGCCTTGGACCAACACCAGAATATCAGAGGGATTGGCCAGGTCGCGGGCGGAAGGCGTGACGATCGTCTTCGGCCCGATGGAAATTTTCCGATTCTCGCGGATGGCGTCCTGCACATCGGCTTCGCACACGAAGGATACGGGTGTCGCGGCCGGGGTGGCAACCGGCGCGGGAGTTGGCCCAGGAGACGTCAGGACGGGTGCAGGCGGCTCGACGGACGGCGCCGCCACGGGTTCCGGCGGCGTAGTGCGGGACCCGCACGTGCTTTCTTTGGTCAGTCACCCAAAACCGCTCGCGGGTCCGGCGGAGCGGCCGAGCAGGAACTGTTCCACCACTGTGTCCGCTATGTGGGGAATCACGGATGCCTTCACGGGCGGCGCGGCCGGTACCGGGTCCGCCTGGGCCGCCGCGCCGCGCGCCGCCAGGAAGCGGTCCACCACATCAGTCACGTTGGAAATCGCGGCCGCTTTGACCGGCGCGGCTGCTGGCGGATCCGCCTGGGCCGCCGCGCCGCGCGCCGCCAGGAACCGATCCACCACGTCTGTCACATTGGGAACCACAGTCACCTTGACCGGCCGGCCATTGGGCTGGGCCGGGGATTGAGCGGCCCCGCCGCGCGCCGCCAGGAACTTGTCTACCGCGCCCGCAACTCTGGAAACCAGGGCCTCGCTGTCAGGAGATCCATTCGGCTGCCCGGCCGCTTGAACGGTCACGCTGCGAGCCGCCAGGAACCGGTCCACCACGTCCGCCGCCGCATTGGCAACCGCGACTGCCCTGACCGGTTGGCCGTTCGCCTGCGCGGCCGGCCGCACGGACACGCCGCGCGTGGCCAGGTAATGCTCCACGGCCGCCGCTACCGCGCTGCGGCTCACACCCATGGCTTCCTCCGTCGGTTCCGCGGACGGTGCCTTCCTATAATCCATTGGCATTTCGAAAGCCTCCTCGGGCCGCCGCACGGCATAAGCCAGCCGTTTGATGTCGATCAGGTTTCGCGGCCCAATGTTATCCGAAGTGCTGCTGCCGGCCGCCGCGCCACAGCCCAATGTCACGGCGGGGAACAGGCTGGTAGTGATGCCCGCGGCACCTTGCGGCGCAGGGGTGTTGACGAGCACGCGCATGGCCGGCACGCGCAGCGCATACTCCCGTGTGCGGGCCTCGTTCCGCGAATAAATTGCCGCGCTGTGGCCTAGGCCGCCGAAACGCAATAGCGCCTCGCAGGTTTCCATCGCGGCGTTAAAATCCCGGGTGAAGTAGAGCGCCAGAATGGGGGTAAACTTTTCACCCGAGAGCGGATGCTGCGGGCCCACTCCGCCCACCTCGGCGCAGAGGATGGAAGTATCGGGCGGCACCGCGAATCCCGCCAGGCTGGCCAGTTTGGCGGCCGATTGGCCGATGATCCGCGGATTCACGTTCCCGCCGGGCAGGAAAAGCAGCTTGCCGAGAGCGTCCCGCTGGGCATCGGTGGCGATACGAGCCTTGTGCGCGCGCAGCAGGTCAAGGATGCGCCCCCGCAGCGTCTCTTCGGCTACCAGGGCCTGCTCGGTGGAACAGAGAATCCCGTAGTCGAATGCCTTGCCGATTACGATCTTGGCGATGGCGTCCTCGAGGTCCGCCGAGGTGTCCACCAGCACCGGAACGTTGCCGGGGCTCACGCCTAAGGCCGGCTTGCCGCTGGAGTACGCGGCCTTCACCATGCTCGTTCCGCCGGTCGCCAGAATCACGCCCGTGCGCTCGTGGCGCATGAGCGCGTCGGTGGCCGCCAGGGTGGTGTTCTCCACGCACTGGATGATGCCCTCCGGCGCGCCGGCTTCGAGCGCCGCCTGATGCAGCAGGGAAGCCGTCTGGCAGGTGCACCGGTACGCGCGCGGATGCGGGCTGAGCACTATGGCGTTGCCCGCCTTGAGTGCGATCAGAATGTTGTAGATGGCCGTGGAAGTGGGATTGGTGACCGGCAAAATGGCCGCCACCACGCCCATGGGAACGCCAATCTCGACGATCTTCTCTTCCGGCAGCTCGCGCAGCACGCCCACGGTCCGCAGACCGCGCATACGCCGCGGCAGCCAGTCCGCCGCGAGTATGTTCTTGACATACTTATCCCGCGCGTTGCCGTAGCCCGTCTCCTCCACGGCCGCTTCGGCCAGTCTGGCGGAATAGGCGCGCGCCGCGGCGGCCATCCGCTCCACCACGGCGTCCACGCGTTCCTGGGAGTACGTGCAATACTTCAGCCAGGCGCTGTACGCTTTTCCGACTTTGGCGCGCGCCTCCTGAATAGACAGGAGGTCCTTGTCTTCCAACATCAGCCGCTATTTTTTCAAGCCGCCCGTGGGGAGAGCCTTCTCGACTTCCTCGTGGGGCCTCGGAATTACGTGAACGGACACCAGTTCGCAGACCCGCCGTGCCGCGTCCGCGCCCGCGTCCGTGGCTGCTTTCACCGCTCCGACGTCGCCGCGAACGGTAACGCACACCAGGCCCGAACCGACGAATTCCTTCCCTTGCAGGACCACATCGGCCGTCTTGACCATGGCATCGGCCGCTTCAATCGCTCCGATCAAACCCCGCGTCTCGATAAGGCCTAGAGCTTCATTCATTTGTCCTCCATCGGAATGAACCATAACGCTAGCATAAATCAGGAGAACCGCGACGAGCGCGGCGATTAGCGCGGCCACCATGCCGGAACGCACTCGCGCGCATCCATAGGGCATCCGTCGCGCATCCATATGGCTATGTCGGCCTCTATCAGCCAAGGCATTATCAACCGGCCGCCTCCCCCTCCGGTGGAACACGGATGGGGCGGCAACTGCCCGGATGGGCGCGGTGCGGACCGCCGCGCCTCTTTTGCCGGACTATGGCTGCTGCTGGCGGCCACCACCATGGTTTTTGCGGCCTTCACGGCCGCCTTCGTGATGCGCCGCAGCCTCTCCGGCGATTGGACGGCGGTGCCCAAGCCGCACATTCTATTCCTCAATACGGCGATTCTGCTGGCTTCAAGTGTGGTTCTGGATTTCTCCCGCCGGGCGCTCAAGTCGGGCGACCGGGGCAAGTTTAATCTCTATTGGACGGCCGCCACAACCTTGGGCATCCTCTTCCTGGGCGGCCAGGCGATGGCCTGGCGCGAACTGGGCGATGCCGGCATCTTCATGGCCAGCAATCCGGCCAGCTCGTTCTTCTACGTGTTGACCGCCGCGCACGCCGCCCACCTGCTGGGCGGATTGTCCGCGCTGATCTATGTGGACGTGCAGGCATGGCGTCTGCGCCTGGGTCCGGCCAAGCGCACGGTCATCGACGTCTCGGCCGTCTTCTGGCACTTCCTGGACGGCTTGTGGCTCTTCCTAATGCTGCTCTTCTACGTCTGGGCGTAGGATTCCTCAGAATGCCCACCCCGGCCGGCGCAACTCGTTCGATCATCTAGGGAAGACCGCCCTCGATGTTGGGCTTTTTCCGGCAGGGTACGGACCGCCCGGCATACCGCCGGCGCCGCCTAAAGTGCCGACCGGCAGGTGCCGCCGCACCGGCCACAACAAATTGCGCTAGCCTTGTTTCATACCATGGCTGAGAGCCTCGATAGCAGCACAAAGGAGATCCTTTCCCAATACCTGGCGGAGGTGCGCGCTCTTCCAAACGAATCCGCCAAGACTCATCGCTTCGTAGCCTTGGCGGGACAGGCGTTTCCGGGTTCGGCGATAATCAGCAAACTGACCGCGGGCATCGAAAAGGCCGTTCGTATCCAACTGCCCGAGAGAGCCAAGAAGGGGCATATCGACTCGTACTTTGGTAACGCGGTGATCGAATTCGAATATTCGCTCAGGGCGACCGGTGAGATCGCGGAGCGGCAACTACGGGAGTACTGCGCCGGAGTATGGGCAAAGGAGGGCAGACCGTTCAGGCCACTGCTCGCTGTCGCGAGCGATGGCGTGGTTTGGAAGACGTATCGCCCCAGTCTTCCCCTAAACCTGGAGGAGACACCGAAGCCAGGCGATGTCACCCTGGAACCGCTCCGGGAACTCACGGTCTCCGATTCCAACCTCTTCGGTTTTTATCTGTTCCTGAGCACATTGTTATTCCGGGAAGGGCAGGTCGTCCCGTCCGCCGAGCAGTTCCGGCAGGATTTCGGACGGGAGAGCCTGGCATATGGCGACGCCATGGAAACGCTTGCCATAGCTTGGCGCCGCACGCGCGAGGAGAAGGAACCAGGCCTCGCCTACCGCAATTGGCAGCGATATCTTACAGTGACGTACGGCTCACTCCCGGCAGCCGCGAGCCCGGAGGGCCGGGAGTTGACCGAGCTCGAAGATCTGTTCCTGAAACATACCTATCTGGCATCCGTCGCACGGCTCATGATCTGGGCCTCGATTTCGCGCGGGAAGGCGTCGAAGCCCTATGCGGAGATCGCCGAGGCCGTCTTGTCGGGCGAGTTCTTTCGGGCCGGCGGCCTCGCCAACCTGGTTGAAGACGACTTTTTCCAATGGATACGAATCAAGGACGCGCGCGAGTTGCTGCGGCCTGTGTGGGAGCGGATGATCGCGCAGATCGAGACATACGATCTTGGTCGGCTCGACCAGGATGTCCTAAAGGGTGTTTATCAGGATCTCGTCGACCCGGCGGACCGCCACGATCTCGGCGAATATTACACACCCGACTGGCTCTGCGAGCGGGTGGTTTCCGAACTCCTGCCGGACTCGGGATATGTCAGGGTGCTCGACCCGGCTTGTGGTTCCGGCAGCTTTCTTCGTGCTGTCATCACTCACTTCCTGGAGCATGACAGTTCGCCCGATGCGGAGCGGTTGCAGCATATTCTGGAGCACGTGGCCGGAATCGACGTTCATCCCCTCGCGGTCATCATCGCGAAGAGCACCTACGTGCTAGCCCTCGGCCCGGTTATCCGGGCGGCGAAGCGCCCGATCTCGGTGCCGGTTTACATGGCCGATTCTCTCTTCTTGCCAGCCGAGGTGCGGCAGATGAAACTGCATGAGGATGTCCGGGTCAAACTGCGGTTCGCGGGCAAGGAGGTCTTGATGCCGGAGAGCTTCATCGGTTCGCCTGAGATCTTCGATCCTGCTATCGATGCCGCGTCTCAAGTAGCCGTCGACCACGCCCGGACGCAATCCGAGACGGCCGAGACTTTGAGAGCATACGTTCTCAAAGCCGCCTCCGGTCTGAAGAACCATGCCGAGCTTCCCGATATCGTTGAGGCCCTGTGGGAATTCACTGTGGCTTTGGCGCAGCTCATTCGGAACCACGAGGACTCCATCTGGGCATTTATAGTCCGCAACTCGTACAGGCCGGCGATGCTGCGGGAGCGATTCGACGTGATTGTCGGGAACCCGCCGTGGCTGTCCTACCGCTATATCTCCGATCCGGAGTACCAGGCCGAAATCAAACACCGGGCGGTGGACGAGTACCGGATTGCGCCCAACAAACAGAAATTGATGACGCAGATGGAACTGGCGACGGTATTTGCCGCCCATGCTATGGGCTGGTTTGCCGCCAGGGGCGCGAAGCTCGGCTTTGTCATGCCGCGCAGCATCCTCTCAGGCGATCAACATGAGAATCTGCGGCTCCGGAAATATAGCTGGCGCTGCCGGTTCAGCTTGGCCGGCTATTGGGATTTGAAGGACGTCGCACCGCTCTTCAAGGTACCTGCGTGCGTCTTATTCGCCCGGCAGAGCGTCGATGCGGGCAGCGCGGAAGATCCGCTGCCGGTAAAAGAATGGTCGGGTAAGCTTAGCGAACGCGATTGCCCCTGGGAGACCGCCAGAAAACAGCTATCGTGGGAGGCGGCGACGGGACGGGTGATTTATTTGGCCAAACGATCTGCGTTCTCCACATCGCCCGGGGCCGCCAAGCCAGGAAATTCGGGAACGTACGCGGAACGATTCAGCCAAGGCGCAACCATTGTTCCGCGCTGCTTTTATTTTGTCCGCTCACAGCTCACCTTTCCAGTCGACCCGGATGGACTTTACTGGGCCGAGACAGACCCCGAACAACTAGCGCTCGCCAAGAAGCCTTACGACGATGTGCATCTCTCCGGTCAGATCGAGGGGCGCTTCTTCTATTATTCCGTTCTCGGCCGCCATGTCTTGCCGTTTGCGTTATTGACGCCATCCACATCTGTGTTGCCGCTTATTGGCGACCGTGGACACCGGGAGATCTGGGAGGCATCGGCTCTGAGACGACGTGGCTATCGGGAATTCGCCCGGTGGATGGAGGAAGCGGAGCGGATCTGGATACTTAAACGCGATAAGAAGGCCGCGAAAGTTTCGCTATATGAATGGCTGGACTATCAGGGGAAGCTAACCGCGCAACGATTGACTGATGAGCACGTGATACTGTACAACGCGGCCGGCACAAACGTTTCCGCTGTCGGCATTCGGCGCTCACAGTTTGCACTGCCGGTTGTTGCGGAGCATAAAATCTACTGGGGCGCCGCGAAAAATGCCGACGAAGCCGGCTACCTGGTCTCGGTGCTCAATTCGACAGTCGCCAATAAGGCGATCAAGCCGTTCCAGAGCATGGGATTGATGGGCGAGCGGGACATCGAGAAAAAACTGATGGATCTCCCAATCCCAACGTTCAACCCGGGAGATTCCCGGCATCGTTCCCTCTTAAATCTAGGCAGAGAGGCCCGCGAAAAGGCCGCCAGGCTTGTCACGTTGCCGGGCGCACCGGCATCGCTGGCGAGACAACGCGCCTGGATTCGGGAACAGTTGAGGAACGAACTGGACGGGATAGACCAGATCGTTGCTAAGCTGCTGTAGAGCTGTAGATACTCTTAGCGGCGAAGCATCATCTCTCCACGATGGGCGCCTGCCCCGGCTGGCTGGGATCCCTGCGAATCCATCGATAAGCCGCCACCGAATTCTTCCAGAAGTACTTCTCCGCGGCCGCCTGGCCTTTGGTCTGAAAATAATCCTGGACGATCTTGACTATGATCGGCAGCCGGTTCATGGCCGGCCCGTTCGGCCAATCGCTGCCGAACACCAGTTTATCCTCGCCGAAGGTATCGAAGAAGTAATCGAGCATCGGCTTATACACGGCCGGATCGGTCGAGGGCTCGCCGTTCACCATATGCATCACTTCGGAAACTTTGAAATACACGGTGGGCCGCTTGGCCAATTCCGCAAGGTCCGCTTCCAGGGCTTTCCTCTTGTCGGCTTCCACCCGCCAGAGCAGGGAGGGGAGATGATCCACGATGATGCGCAGCCCCGGCACGGCATCGTTGACGCGGATCAGGGCCTGGATCAGATCGGGACGCGGATTGGCCGAGTCCAGGGCCAGGTCGGCCTGCTGCATGAGCTTGAGCCCTTCCACGAACGTGGGGTTGCCGATCTGGCTCACCAGGTTGTAGCCCCACAGGTTGCCGTACCGGATGCCCAGGAACAGCCGATTCTTATGATAGCGGTCCAGATACTCCCGGAACTCCGGCTTTTCGGGCTGAAGATCGCCGATGGTGCCCACCATGAAGGTGTCTTTCTGTTCCACCTCGAGCACCCACAGGTTGTCCTCGATCCAGGGGCTGGCTTCGATCTCGATGGCGCCCACGATTCCCAACGGCGCGGCCAGCGCTCGATAGCGCGGGGGCAGAGCCGGCTCCTTATTATCCGGGCTCCCCGCGTAGGGCGCACCTTGCGGTCTGGTCTGATCGAACAGGTGAATGTGGCAATCGATGATCGGAATCGCCGGCGCGGCAGCGTCGGCGGGGTTCGGAGATGCGGAATTCATGGCGCGTGTCGCACCGGCCAGGGCGGCGCCTGCCACGGACATCAGGAACGTTCTGCGCTCTAGTTCGCTCATGCCCGACAACTCTAGCAAATTGCCGGGGCGGAGCGCTATGGCAAAATCCGCCGGCCAATCCGCCACGCCCGCGCCCACTTCCGCTACCAGGGGCTACAATTCTTGCATATGGTTTCCTACCAAAACCGTAAGGCGATTCAACTGGAAAACGGCACGGTTCGTGTCACCGTACTGGTTGAAGGCGGCCACATCGCGGAAATCCTGCACAAGCCCTCGGGAGTCAACCCGCTCTGGACGCCCAACTGGCCGTCGATCGAACCCTCGGCCTGGTCCGCAAAGGCCCATCCGGAATATGGCGCGGGCGGCCATTCCCGGTTGCTGGCCGGCATCATGGGGCACAACCTCTGCATGGATTTGTTCGGCGACCCCTCCGAAGCTGAAGAGGCCGCCGGCATGAGCACGCACGGCGAAGGCTCCGTGGCGACCTACGACGTCACCCTCCAAAACGGCGTTCTCACCGCCCAGGCCTGCTTCCCGCAAGCCCAGCTTCGCTTTGAGCGGAGCATTCGTTTCCAATCCCCCACCGTGATCCGCATCGCCGAACGGGTGGAGAATCTGAAGGCCTGGGATGCGCCTATTGCCTGGACGCAGCACGTCACCCTCGGCCCGCCGTTCCTGGAACCCGGAGCCCCCCAGTTCCGCGCCTCGGCCACGCGCTCGAAGGTCTTCGAATCGGATTTCGCCGGCGACAAAAGCTACATGCAGGCCGGCGCCGAATTCGATTGGCCCCACGTGCCGTGCGCCGCCGGCGGAACCATGGACATGCGAACCTTCACCGGCCTGCCGGTTTCCGGCGCATTTTCGGCCCACCTGATGGATCCGCGCCGCGCGCACGCCTTCTTTATGGCGTGGTCGCCCAAATCGAAAACGTTGATCGGCTACGTGTGGAAGCCGGCGGATTTCCCGTGGCTCGGAATCTGGGAGGAGAATCGCAGCCGCACCGCGCCCCCGTGGAACGGCAATACGATCACACGCGGCATGGAGTTCGGCGTTTCCCCATTTCCCGAAACGCGCCGCGCCAGGATCGCTCGCGGAAGCCTCTTCGGCGTACCCGCCTTCCGCTGGATACCGGCCAAGCAGAGCGTGACCGTCGAATACTGCGCCTTCGTCGCCGCCGCTGAAGCGATTCCCGAGGAGCCTCCCGCGGAAGCTCTACCGTAGCGCCGCGCGCGAAAGGGCCGCCTCAGCCCTCGCCGCGGCATTTCTCTTCCAGCGCCTCCTCCGAAAGCCCTTCGATCTCGATCGCTTTCGTGCGGCTGGCGGCGCCCGTCACGATGCGCACACGCGAGCGCGCCACGCCCGCCCATTCGGCCAGGTACCGTATGCACTCCGCGTTGGCCTTGCCATCCACCGGCGGCGCGGCCAGATCCAGCTTCCAGGCTTCGCCCAGCCGGCCATTGAAGCCCGAGCGCCGGGCCCGCGGATGCACCTTTACCGTGAGACGCGCCATTCCACCTTGGCCCTCAGGTTAGCCACCCCGGCGGCCACGCGAGCATCCACCACATCGAAGGCGATGGCGTCGTCCAGCCAGTCGTGGCTGGTGCCGTCGGCATTCTGCGAGGCCACCGTCAGCGTGTAGGTCTGCGGGGTGAGCCACGATTCCAGGCGGAAATCCACTTCCAGCTCGTCGCCGGCCTGGAAATCGCCCATGTGCGCATTCTCCAGGCCCGTGTTGGTGCCGTAAACATCCATGCCGATGCGCGTGCGGATCAGAATGCCCACCATAGGGTCGGACTTGGGCTGGTGAAAGCGCGAGCGCACCCGCACCGTCAGCGGCTCGCCGCTCGCCACCGTCTGAGCATCCTCGCCGCGCGCGTTGAGAAGCTGCACGCTGACGATCTCGCTGGTCCCATCGCCGTGCCGGAAACTGGAGCGCAGGCGCTGGCCCTTGGGGTCCTTGGGCGCCTGCCGTTCGAGCACCAGCCCTATGTAGCGGTTGATCACGTCGTTAGGTGCGCCCTGCGCTTCGATGCGGCCGTTCAGCAGCAGAATGGCGCGGTCCGAAAGCTGCTTCACCAGGCCGAGATCGTGCGAAACGAACAGCACCGTGATCTTGC
>CAYRWE010000165.1:0-11404 GCA_964427655.1 uncultured Solibacteraceae bacterium
GGTCACCCACTCGCCGAGTATTGTTTTTGGATTGATCACGAGCGCTGAAGAAGTGTCAAAGCGATCATTCCGTAGGCATCGGGTTGGCGCAGCGCAGTCACGACGTACTGCGCGCCCCAGGCAGTCACCCAATCGCCCTTTGCCGGAGGGTTCTCTAAGTCCGTTGGGTTGACCGAGATCTCCTCGAAGTTGGCCATCGCACCGGACTCTTCGAGCACGCGAGCGTGTCGAACGGCGGTGATCGTTACCGGCTCCCCGACCGCTGCACCGGCCTGCAGCGGCTGGTACACCACCGGCTCGCCGAACGTCTGCTGCATGACGGCGTTCGCCGCGGCGTCGATGGTGGACCAGTCGGACATTTTGAAAACTACCCAAGCGTCATGATGCTGTAGTAGGCGGTCACGATCATCGTGCCGTTGCCGGTAGCGAACGCAGCCGTGGCGTTGGTGATGTCGATACCGGTCGCTGCGGGCGGCTGGTAGCTCGCTGAAGGAGGGGCCAGCAGGTTGACGCTCGCGGTGCCGCTGGTCACCGTAGCCGCGGCGAGGTTGCCGGCATGCGGATTGATGCTGGTGCCGTGATACTGGAACGTCACCGCGCCGCCGCCGGTGAAATTCGTTCCTCCCGGTTTCGTCTGAATCACGAACTGGTCGGGCACAACGACCTGACCCGCGAGTGGCGCGGGAATGATATTCACCGGCGCGCCATTCATGGCCTCGATCTGGGCGGACGTAAGCAGCACGGTGATCTTCTGCAACAGGCCCGGGTCCATGTCGGACGATGTCACAAGGCCGATGGAGCAAAGGTTCAATCGCACGCGGACAGTCGGGTCCGCAGTCAGGCCGCCAGGAGCGTTGACGCCACTCGCCTGCACCAGGTCGGCGACGCCGATCTCGCGGTTGCCGGGAGTCGTGGACGGGGATGCGGGTGGAGCAGCCGTGGCCACTAGGTTGACGTTGTCCCAGTAAACCTTGTCGCCCGGATTGAACGTGCTGGCGTCCTTGGCAAGATCGAAGACGCCCCAGGTGACGATCTCCAGCGACGCGCCAGCAAGCGCAGTGAAGACCGCGACGCCAAAAATGTTTCCGGCAAGAACGCCCTGACCGCTGTTCACGTTGTAGGGCGCGGTAACCGTGAGGGTCTCCCCCCGATGAACGTAGTTCTGCATGATAGTTTTCTCCTGTTGTTTTGGTTTTCCGCCTATGCGCCGGCGCTTTTTTGGAGGCCGCGATAATCGATAGCCGCTGCGCCGAAGTCCATGCGCGCCTTGATTTCGACGCCGTCCACTTCGAAGCCCTGGCGGGTTTCGATGTACACGCCCTGCTGCCCTTCGAGGTAGCAGTATTCGAGCGTGTCGATCAGCGCCGGATCGGTGAACAAGAACCAGTTGGTCGCGGTGCCGGTCGTGTTATCGAGGCGCGGCTCCACAACCGGGACGAGCGACCGGACCCACTCCGGCACGACCTTGGTCTGATCCGAAGACGCGATGTTGATCGGGTAAATCAGTTGCAATGCGTACGTTTCGAGCGACGGCGGCACCGCCATGAAGCGCGGCACCAGGTCGAGCGGCGTCCCCTGCGGAGCCTTCTGGAGCCGCATTTGCACGCGGGCTTTGGCGAGCGCTGTCAGCGGTGCGGCATTGCTCACCGTGGGATCGATGCTGCTGGCGACGCCGCTCAGCAGGTTGCCGTGCGCCGTGTGGAAGATCGCTTTGCCGTCCAGCGTCATCACCACGTTGGCCGTGATGAGGGCCCACACCGTATTCGACTCAAGCTGCGCGGCGGCGACACCCAGAATCGCCGGGATGCGCGTCATCGCCTGGAGATCGTCGTTGATGATCACCTTGCGCGTGATGGCCACGACCTCGCCGAAAGTCTGGAGCGAATAGTTCGTGTTCATGTCGGTGAGGTTGGCGCGGTGGTATTCGCCCTTCTCGTTCAACTGCTGGAGGGCCGGCGCGTCGCTCAACTGAACGCGATTGATAGGCTTGAAGTCGGGCGCGGTCACCTGGCGGCAGAAGGGCTGGAAGGTGCGAGGGTAAGCCTCGTAAGCCTGCCGTAGCGTCTTGTTGGCGACATTCGCCAGGATTGCGGGGAAGTCGGACGTCGATTCCGCGCCGCCCCCGAAGAACTCCGCGCCCCGACTCGGCGCCTGCAAGGCCAACTCGGCGATCCTGTTCTTGTTCATCCCGCGGTGGTTGATGCCGCGGAGTTCGAGAGACTCGCGCGCCATCTCCATCAGCGATAAGCCGACATACTCGCGTCCCATTTCCTCGGCGCGCCGTTGGTGGTCCTGGCCGCACCCGGACAGCAGTTCACCGGTCTTCGGATGCTTGGCCAGAAAGAACTTCGGATCGTGGCGCAGCAGCATCGCGCACTGCATGGCCGCGAGGCGCGTCTCCCCACCGTCGCGCGTAATGCTCAGTTCACTCCGAATCGGCAGCTCGCGTCCGTCCACGCCCTGCTGCCCCTTCGCGTTCAGCGCCGCGAATGCATCGACGCTGAATTGATCGGCCGTCTTGCCATCGGCGATGGCTTTGCGTACAAAGTCATCTCCCAGAATGGATTTGAAGCGAGTAGCGCGATGTTCAATTTCGACGACGCGCTCTCGCTCCACCTTAACCGCCTCGCCGCGCGCCGCGACGAGGTCCTGCTCGTTTGCACGGGCCTCTGTGCCCGTCGCCTGCGTAGGGGTTTCCATGGCAGGTTTCTCCTTTGGTGGGCTGGTTGCCCGTGCTGCTTGCTCGCCGGTTGTTTGGGCGGACAAAAACGTAGTGCTGAAATCGGCCGGGATCGGAACCACGGAGATCTCGAACGGCTCCCAGTCGGTTGCCGTGAACATCCCGATCTCGTTTGGGTTGCTGTAGGCCGGCTTGCCTTCCGGCATGCCCTCGGTCTGGGCCTGGACTTTGGTTTTCTCCCGGCTGTAGATCCACGCCCCGAAGCTCAGGTTCTGCACGATCCCGCTGGACACCTTGCGGAACAACTCAGCGCCGTCTTGGTCGCCCAGATCGAACTGAACCGTCGCCATTCCGTTCGCGCCGTCCGCCCAGGCCTTCTTCACGACGCCGACTTGCGCCTTAGTGCCGGCCTTTCCCGCGATCACGGATTTGTAATCGTCGCCGGTGAAGTGGGTGTCGAAGATCGGCGCGCCCGCATTCAGCCGGTCCAGGCGCGCGCCCTCCATGTCGAGCGTGAGCATGTACGGCTCGCCGGTGTCGGGATCTTTCCTCGGAACTTGCGCGCCGGTATACCAGACGACGTCAATCGTGCCGTCCTTCTCGTTCGCCGTGCTGGCAACCGGCTTGGCGTCGGCGGCGGCGAAAAACTCAAGCGCCTGACTTGGTTTCATGTGAGCCTCTTTTCTACGAGCGATAAATTCTGGAGGGCGAATCCCAGGACCGCGAAGCACCCACGCCAGCCAGCAGTTCGGTGATGGCCTCGGCGTCGCCAGCGTTATTCGAAACACCAGTGGCGCCTTTGGGGGCGCCAACTACGGCCTTCGAACTCGGCGTGCGCTCCTCGGATGCGGCGGGCTGCTCCTGGCCGCGATCCGTCACGTTGCGCGGGTCGCAATCCAGAATGATTTCCAGCTTGTCGAGTACCTTGTTGATGCGAGCGATCTTCTGCAGGCGCTCTTCCGGGTCATAACCGTTGCGCGAGATGGCCTCGAACAGATCGAGCGTCCCGGTGCGGATCATCTTCAGTTCCGCGGCCGCGTCCTTCACCGGATCGACGCTCTCGAACTTCGGCGCGGTCCACTGCACCGCATAGACGGCGACCTTCGGATCGTCCAGCGCCTTCTGCGGAATCTTGCCCTGGAGGATCAGGGTGTCCACGAAGCGCCGCCAAACCGGCATGCAGAACAGCGGGATCAAAGTCAGCCAGCGATAAGCCTCCACGGTGTTGCGAAACCCCAACATGCCGCCGCGCCAAGACGAGTAGTTCACCTGCGACATGTCGCCCGTGCCGAGCTCATACGGAAGGCCAATGCCTGCCATGATCCCCTGCAGCTCGGTCATCTTGTACTCGCGGTAACCGCCCGCCGCCGGAGGATTGTTGAACTTGATCTCCTGGCCCGGCTTCAGGTACTCGACCATCCCCGGTTGGAAAGTCTCCACCGGAGCGTTGGTCACCGGGTCCGTGCCGGAAATGCCAAGCGGATCGCCTTCGATGCCTTCCGGTTGCTGCACGAACGCGGTGACGCACGCTTCCACTTTCTTGCGGACGCGCTCCGCGTCACAGTAATCGTCGAGGTCGCGGAGCGCCATCATCACGGGCGAGAGCCACGGCACACCTCGGACCTGGCCGGGCCGCAGCACGCGATACACGTGCATGATCTGATCGGCCGGCACGGGCTGGCTGATGATTCCGCCGCGCGGGTTCAGGATCAGCACGCCGCCCGGGTGATACGTGAACAGCCAATAAGCGACGCGGCGGCCCAACTCGTCGAACTGCACGCCCTCCATCACGTGGCCGTTAATCAGCCCCATCGTTCGGGCTTGATCCAGAAAGTCGGCTTCGAGCATTTGAAGCTGAAGTGGAACGCGCAAACCAGCGGCGGCTAGTCGCGGGCGAAAGCGCACGAGCGATTCACCGCTCTCGGCCATCGTACGGACGGCCAACGTTTGCATGCCGTAGAAGTCCAGGCGTTGCGGGGTGTCGCAGGCGTCCGCGAAGAACGGCCACTCCGCGTCGATGACCTTGTCGAGCGCAACATTGCCGGTCTTCGCCTTTGGCACGATTCCCGTCCCCACCACGTTGCCGGCCAACTCTTCAATCGCCCGCGCCGCATACGGGTTGTTGCGGATGAGATCGCGGCTCCGGTTGCGGAGCCAGGTCAGCGACCCCATCAGCTCGACGTTTGCGTCCGTCGAGGCGGCGTACCAGCCATACGCGCGCCGGCCTGCGGTCGCGCCTTCGTAACGGAATCGCTGCGCGTGCCGCTCCAGATAGTCCTGGGTCAGCTCCAGCGCCACGCGGTTCCGCACGCGTTGCAGCGCGAGCCGTGGTGCCACCGCACCGATGGCTCTGTCGAGGAAGTTCATTCAGGCACACTGGAGTCGAAGTACTCGGCGCCCGGTCGTTCGGGGAGTCCCTTCCGAAGTTCCTTGATAATCAGCTCCACCGCCGTTTCGCTGATGACCACGTACCGTGCGCCCTCGGGATCATCCACGGCGGCGCCTTGCCGCGGCGAGCGTTCCAGCGAGTCGATGAGTTCCGGTAGTCGCGTCATTCTCACCACCGGTCGTCCAACGTTGGACACGTGGGACCGTCTCCGCGCTGATGCTGCGCGAGCGTGACGCGGCTCCCTGTCTGTCCGCTGGTCTGCCGGATGTCTTCCTCGATCTCGGCCTTCGCCTTGCGGAGGTCGTCCACGGAGCGATACGTCACCTCGCGCCCGTCCGGAAAGCGCACCTTCAACGTGGGGTTTCCGAGCGCCTGGTTGACCGCGTCCAGGTTCGCCTGCAACTGTTGAATCGTCAGCGCCACGTCAACTCCTCCCGAACCAGTTACGTCGCGGGACCCAGCCGTCCCCGCGCTCGAACGGCGCAGTGTTTCGTCCTTCAGTAGGCCCTTCGGATTGCTCGGCCTGAGCAACGACCGCCGCCGGAGGGATCGACTGCATCTCTTTTCGCCGCGACCGCCCCATCTGCGCGAAGCGATCACAGTACACGGTCAGCTTCAGGCCGCTCGCATAGAGCGCGTGCAGAGCCGCGTAAGCGTACACACGGCAGTCGAGCGCCTCGTTCCGCGCGGTTGGCGGCTTCCGCCACTCCTGCTTGGGATAGCCGTGGTGGTATCGCGTGTACTTCTTCTCGGCGGTGAGTTGATCGAAGTACTCCTGGTCCCGGCCGATGGGGAAGTGGCAATATCCCGGCCCCGGCTCCTGGATCTTCAGCCGGTCATAAAGCGCCGTCTTCGCCGCATCCACCCCGACCATGAAGAAGGGCGTCTGGTTCTTCCGGCTCGGTTTTCGTGGCCAAATCGGAGAATCACCCGCGCGTCCCTTCACGGCATATACGCGGCGCGCATAACGGTCGCGCGTGAACCGCAGCACGGTGGCATCTTTGAACCCGCAGTCGATGCACGCAGCAACGATTCGCAGGGACTGGCCGGAGTCGTGGAGGCATTCAGAAAGGAGCAGTCCTTCCAGGTGATCCCACACCTCCTTGCGCGTGACGTCGCCGGGGATCACATGATGCGCGATGGACCAGGACTCCTCGTCGCGCCCCCAGCCAACGATCTCCACCTCCAGCCGGTCGGCCTGCACGTCCACCCCCGCCGTGACCAGCGCGACACCGTCCGGCGCCTCCGCTTCAAACGGCTCGCAGCGATTCCACAACGCCCGCGCGTCGGTCGGCACTTCGTGGTGCTCTTCCCACAACTCCGCGAGCACCGTATTCATGAACGCTTTGAGCGTCTCCGGCGACTTCTTCGCCGCGATGAACTCGGTAGCGATGGAACCCCACGCGCGCTTCAGTGAGACCAATTGCGAGATGCGGAACCCCGGAATTGGCGACGGCGGATTCTGCGGGCGATACTCGCCGCTCTCTACCATCCACGCTTTCTGGTGATGCGGAATCAACTCGCGGCATCCGGCGCAGCGGTACATCGCATCTTCAGGTTTGCCCTCGGGCCACACCAGACCGGGTCCGGTTCCGTCTCCGAGCACGAGCACCTGATAGTGTCCGCACTTGGGGCACGGCACGAAGTAGTCGCGCTGATCGCTTTCATTCCACGCCTGTTCGATGCGGCTGACGCCCTTGATCGTCGGCGTGGATGCCATGACGATCTTTTTGTTGTGCTGGAACTCCGCGGTGCGTTGGACGGCCAGCGATACGGGATCGCCCTCCGTACCGGCACTCGCCGGGTAACGGTCCACCTCATCGAGGAGCGCATAGCGGATCGGCCGCATCGCAAGCCCGGAAGGGGAGATGGCCCCGGTGAACGTGATGTGCCCCGCGCCGTTGACGAACACCTTGTGCAGCGTCGTGTTGTTCGAGTCGCGCGACTTGACGGGCGCGATCTTGCCGCGCAGGGTCGGCGTGCTCTTGAACATTGGCGCCACACGGTCCTTCGAGAGCGCCTTGGCATCCTCCGTTCGCGGTTCCACCACCAGCACCGGGCCCGGATCGACGTCGGCGATGAAGCCGAGGAAGTTGAGCAGGACCTCGGTCTTCATCATCTGCGCCGCCGACAGCAAGACGACTTGGCGGCACGGGTGGCCTGGGCTGAGCACGTCCATCGGCTCGCGCTGGTAATGCCGGGTTCGCCATTGACCACGCTCGGCTGCCGCGCCGCCCGTGAGGACGCGGTTCTCGTCGGCCCACTGCGAGACCAGGATGTCTCGCGGCGGCAGCATCGCCGCTGCGCCGACTTCATGGATGGAGAACGGCTGCATCTTACAATCCCGCGTCCGCGACTGCCTTGCTTACCTTGCGCAGTGCCGCCGAAACTTCCGCCACCAACATTCGATGTATTGCTTTCTCGTCGTCCACCGCCGCGAGCATCGGCGACAGGCGATCTGGCATTGCCATCAGGCCGTCCTTGACGATTGCGGAGAAGGTCGCGGCATACTCGGCCGCGCGCGCCGCCGGGATCAGCTTGCCTGCGCGCTCCTCGTATTCCAGTTGGGCGGTTCGCGCTGCGAAGCTCTCTTTGACTGCCCGCGCCCGCAGGTACGCAGTGACCGGATCTCCCGACGCGGCAGGCGACTCATGCATCGGCGGGGCTGTGGTCTGCGCTTTGTGAATCGTCTGGCCGGCGAACGTATTCTTCTCCCACTCCTGGTTGGCGCGTTCGGCATCGATGGTGCCGTCCGGGAGCGTCGTGATCCGCTTGCTGGCGATTGCCTTCTGTACGGCGGTCAGGCTGCACCCGCGCATCCGCGCGTATGACCTAAGCGAAACGCCCATCATTTTTTCCTGAAGAATTCACTTGCATTCCGGTTCAACCGGAGTGATGAATCGAGGTGCGCGGAGACGCGCAAGCTACTGAGCAGAAAGGATTAACACAAATGAAGAACAACGAAACCACCCCAGCCACAGAAACCGCCGCCGTTGCGGAACAGGGCGCGCACGTCGCGCCGGAGAAGGCCCCCTCGAAGAAGGGTGCCACCCAGAAGAAGGGCGCGCCCAAGGGCCAGAAAAAGGCCAAGGGTGCCAAAGCCCCCACAGCCCCCAAGGCCGCCGCGCCGAAGAAGGAAGCCAAGGCCAGCAAGAAGGCCGCCAAGGCGCCCCGCGCCAAGGAGGGCGGTAAAGGCGAGCGCTCCAACAAAAAGGCCGAGGTCATCGCTATGATGAAGCGCGCGAAGGGGGCGACGCTTGCGGAGATCATGGAACTCACTGGATGGCAAAAACATACAATCCGTGGCTTCGTATCGATCCTCGGCAGCAAGGGCGGAGAGACAATCGAGTCCTCGAAGAACGAAGCCGGCGACCGCGTCTACCGAATCGGCAAGTAGAATCTCCCCACCTGCCCACACAAAGCCGCCGCCGGGTTCAACGATCCGGCGGCGGTTCCTGCTTCCAGAATCCTCAACTCAGCCGACCAGTCAGCCAACGCCATGCACAGGCCCTCGACGTCCGGATGCCCAGCCCGGAGTTGGGCTTCGACGTCAGCGATCTCGGCGCGGCAGCGGGCGATTCATGCCGCACCCTTCCGGCGTTCCTCGGCGATTTCCTCGAACGTCCGCCCGTCGCCGTCGAGGGTCGCCTTCTTGTCGCTCAGAGACTGCCACCTGGTTACGCTCACATCGACGTACTTCGGGTCCAGTTCGATGCCGACGCAGACGCGCTCGGTCAGTTCAGCAGCGGCGAGCGTGGTCCCGCTGCCGAGAAACGGCTCGTAAACCAGTTCCCCTCGCTTGGTGTGATTCAGTATCGGGCGCCGCATCAGCGAGACTGGCTTCTGCGTGGGGTGATCGTACTTCTCTTCGTCGGAGCCACCCATGATGAACTTGGGCGATGGCGAATCCCAGATGGTGGAGTTTTCACCGGGCTTTCCAAACCAGGGAGCGTTCTTCTTCCGCACGTACCAGCAGGGCTCGTGTTGGAACCAATAGTGCGTCCGCGTGAGCACCGTGCGGCCCTTGTTCCAGATGATCTGCTGGTGATGCAGAAATCCGATCCGCAGCAAGCCGTCGAGCACTTCGCGCGTGAACTTCGATGCGTGCCAGACGTACGCCACCTCCAGGCTGGGCACCAGCGCGAACGCGTCCGACCAGTCCGCACGCGTGTCGGAGGAGATGCTGGTGTGAGTGTGGCCCTCCGTTCGGTGCTTCATGTAGCTCGCCTCGGCGGGCCCGCAGCCGTTGAGTCCCGCTCGATCACGCCACTCGGAATCCAGTTCGATTCCATACGGCGGATCGGTTACGAGCAGAAACGGTTTGCGCTCGCCCAGTAGCCGGGACACCGCCTCCTGGCTGGTTGCATCGGCGCAAAGCACCCGGTGTCCATGGGGCGGATTGCCACAAAGCCACAGGTCGCCGGGCCGGGTGACTGGCTCGGCCGGCAACTCTGGAACCACGTCCTCTTCCGCGCTCGCTTCTGGCGGGTACAGATAAGAGTTCAGTTCGTCCTGGTCGAATCCGGTCAACGCCAGATCGAAATCGGTGTCCAGTTCCGCGATGCTCTGGAGTTCCGGCCCGATCAGATCGAGATTCCACGTGGCCTCATCGTGGGAGCGGTTGTCCATCAGGCGGTACGCCTTCACCTGGCCGGGCGTGAGATCCCGCGCCACGTGGACCGGGACCTCGGCCAGCGCCATCGATTCAGCGGCGCGGAGCCTGACGTGGCCGACCACGATGACGCCGGCAGTATCGACCACGATGGGCTGCCGCCAGCCGAAAGAGCGGATTGAGCTGGCGACCTTCTCGACAGCGGACGCAGGGATCACCCTGGCGTTGTTCGGATATGGCTTAACGCGGCCAATTGGCCACCACTCGACGGCGAACGCTCCGGTCTCGGGTTCAGTCTTGGGGAAGCTCATGTGATTTTGGGGGTGACAACCCGGAGTGACAACCTGCGTAAATCGTAGTAACTAAGCAAACTGCGCAGTAATTAGACCCGCGGCCGCCGCCTTCCGAGTCAGGTCCCTGAAATGGCCCGCCGCCATGCGGGAAAGGCCACCCGTTCGCTCCCCTGTGGCCCGTGTTGCGCCGTCTGGCTCCGGGTTGGCTGGCAGGGCCACCGGCTGTCTCCGGCGCGCCTGGCTGCCACGGAACGCGCCCCGTGCCCTGGCGAGGTAGCGCCCGCCGACCTGTCGTCGCTGGCTTTTCACTTGACCCTGCAGTGATTCACGACCTGGAGGAAGATCACCTTAGTCTCCGGCGGCGCGTAAGTCTTCTCGTCGCGGTTGCCGCCAAGATGTTTTAGTTCCCACGCCGGTCCGTGCTTCAGAAGCTCTTTGAAGCTGTATCGAGTTCCCGTAACGGAATTGGCCGACACCGGCTTCGGCTCGCCGGGCCGGAGGAAGAGAATCGCTCGGCTGATTCGGCCCTTGCGACGGCGCACTGTGCGTGCCACTAACCCCGCCGACTGAAGCCGCGCGAACCGCTGTTCGGACGCCCACGCGTACAGGCTTCCGTCGGCGTTATAGACCGGGATCGATGCATTCATGGTTATGGCACACGTGTAGTGACAGGAACAACTGCGGGAATGGATTCGTGAGCGTCCCGGCGCTCGCCTTCGGGCGGCCTTCAGAGGGTGCGCTTTGCGCTGGCCTGCGGAACAGCTTTCGATACTATATACGCAGCCGAAGCCGATTCTGTCTCACTGCCTCACGGCAAATGAGCCTTGCACGCTTCACGCACTTCACACAGTTCACGCGGTTCCCCTCTATTTGTTTTTAGATTGTAAAAACATCCGAAGCGTTCTTTCTCGCGCGTGAATACAAAATAGAGGGAACCGCGTTAACCGCGTGAACTCAGTGAATCTACTCATGGTCCTTCACGATTAACCCAATTCCCATGTAACACCATGACAGCCTGCCATTTATGGTCCGCTGGCGCTTCTCAATAGTCGGCCGCAACTGGGCGATGGTGCGGCCGAGGGCGGTCTTGCTAACAGTTGGCCGGCCTTTCGCCACGCAGTCTTGGTTGTAGTCCTGCCACAGCCGGTCGGCGGGGATCAGCGCATCGGGTTCGAGCACCGTATTCCGGTCGAGCCAGACGGCGACGGGGTCAGTCGTTTGCCGGAAATCGTCCATGGCCCGGCGTATGGAGTCGCTCTCACTGAGGCCGCTGACGCGAATCGATTTGATGGCTTCGAGGGCCTTGTTCAACACGCCGCTGAGTTCGGTCGGATCGGCCAACATCGCGTCCAACTGGTCGCGAGGTAGTGTGCCCGGATCGCCCGCGTGAAATGTTCGCTCGAAGGGAACGACCACCCACCGGCGGAAGA
>CAYRWE010000166.1:0-11369 GCA_964427655.1 uncultured Solibacteraceae bacterium
CTGTTCGCGCTCGAGAAGTTCGGCAACATCTATACCCGCATCATGAACCCCACCACGGCGGTTTTCGAGGAGCGCGTGGCGGCGCTTGAGGGAGGCATCGCCGGGCTCGCCACTGCTAGCGGGCAGGCCGCGCAATTCCTGGCCATCGCCAGCCTGATGGGCGCCGGAGATCACGTGGTCTCCGCCAGCACCTTATATGGCGGCACCTACACCCAGTTCGACGTCAGCTTCCGCAGGATCGGCATCGACGTCACCTTCGTGGAACCGGACGATCCGGAAAACTTCCGCAAGGCCATCACGCCCAAGACGCGCGCCGTATACGGCGAGACCATCGCCAATCCGCGCATGAACGTGCTCGATATCGAAAAGGTCGCGGCCATCGCGCACGAAGCCGGGCTGCCGCTGGTGGTCGACAACACCATGGCGTCTCCGTACCTGTGCCGCCCCATCGAGCATGGGGCCGACATCGTGGTGAACTCGGCAACCAAGTTCCTGGGCGGCCATGGGACCTCGATCGGCGGCATCATCGTCGATAGCGGCCGGTTCAAGTGGGACGGGAAATTCCCCGCGCTTACCGAGCCCAGCCCGGGATACCACGGCATGAAGTTCACGGAGGTCTTCGGCGACCTGGCGTTCATCATCAAGGCGCGCGTGGAAGGCCTGCGGGATTTCGGCCCGTGCATCAGCCCTTTCAATTCCTTCCTGTTCATACAGGGCATCGAGACGCTCAAGTTCCGCATGGAGCAGCACAGCCGCAACGCCCTCGAAGTGGCCACTTGGCTCGAGAAGCATCCCGCGGTGAGCTGGGTGAAATTCCCCGGCCTGAAGTCCAGCCCCTATTACAGCCTGGCTCAGAAGTATCTGCCGAAGGGGCAGGGTTCCGTCTTGACCTTTGGCATCAAGGGCGGCCTGGAAGCCGGGCGCAAGCTCATCGACTCGGTGAAGCTCTTCTCGCACCTGGCGAATCTGGGGGATGCGCGCAGCCTTATCATTCACCCGGCTTCCACCACGCACCAGCAATTGTCCGACGAGCAGCAGCTCGAGGCCGGCGTCCCCAAGGACCTGGTACGCCTCTCGGTGGGCATCGAAGATATCGAAGATATCCTCTGGGACCTCGATCAGGCCATCGCCGCGTCACAGGCCTGATCTCTAGCCGGCGGCCTCCCGTACCGCGGAGGCCACGGTATCGAGCTGGGCGGAAGTCAGCTCCGGGTAGACCGGCAGGCTGAGGGCCTCGCGCGCGATCCGCTCGGAGACCGGAAAATCGCCGATTTTGTAGCCCAGCTCTTTCCACGCTGCCTGAAGGTGGATCGGCAAGGGGTAGTGCACGCCGTGGCCGATCTGGCGGGCGTTCAAAACCTCTTGCAAGCGGTCGCGGGCGGTAGTTCGAATGGCATAAACACAGAAGACGTGCGTGCTGTACGGCGCGATGGCCGGCACGCACACACCCGTTTCCGCCAGCCGCTCCCCGTAAGCCCGCGCGTGCGCCTGGCGCAGTTCGGTCCAGCGGTCCAGGTGAGGCAGCTTTACACGCAGGATGGCGCCCTGAATTCCCTCCATCCGGTAGTTATAACCCTTGAGCAAGTGGTGATAGCCCTTTTCCTGGCCCCAGTTGCGCAGCATACGAATGGTGCGGGCATATTCGGGATTGGAGGTGGTGACCGCGCCGCCCTCGCCATAAGCGCCCAGATTCTTGCCGGGGTAAAAGCTGAAGCAGCCCAGGTCGCCGAGGCCGCCCACGCGCCGCCCCTTGTACCGTGCGCCGTGAGCCTGGGCGGCGTCTTCGATGACGATCAGCCCGTGGCGCCGTGCGATCTCGAGAATCGGGTCCATATCGGCCGCCTGCCCGAACAGGTGCACCGGCACGATCGCCTTCGTGCGGGGTGTGATCGCCGCCTCGATGCCGGCCGGGTCCATCGTGTAGGTGAGCGGGTCGATATCGACCAGCACCGGCGTGGCGCCCGTGTAGCCGATCGCGGCCACCGTGGCCACGAAGGTGAACGGAACCGTGATGACCTCGTCGCCTGGCCCGATCCCGGCAGCCAGGAGCGCCAGGTGCAGGGCGCTCGTGCCGCTATTCACGCCGATGGCCTGCCCAGCCTCACAATAGGCGGCGAACTGCTCCTCGAAAGCCGCCACCTCCCGGCCCAGAATAAACGAACTGTTTTCAAGAACATTGAGGACGGCGGCGTCAATTTCGGCGCGCATCCCGTGGTACTGCGCCTTCAGATCGACAAATGGAATCATGCCACGCTCGCGAAATTCTACTGTAACGAATCGGGCCGCGCTATGCCGGTCCACGCGGCGCTGCCGCGCAGCCGGATGTCGCGCGAAGACGATCCGGCGAGCACCGGCCGCCGGCCTTCCGCCACCACCCACTTGCCACTGCCGGCCGACCAGTACGAGAACGCGCGGACGCCGATGCGCATCCTGATCCGCGCGCTGCCGCCGGGCGCCAGTTCGACGCGCTCGAAACCGGCCAGTGAGAGAGGCGCCATCGGAACCGGCGGCCGGTCTGGACTTCCCAAGTACACCTGCGCCACTTCCGTTCCTCGCCGCGAGCCGACGTTGCTTACCGTGAAGGCAACTTCCACGCCTTCGCGGCCGGGCGTCACGAACAAATCCGAGTACTCGAAGCGGGTGAAGGAGAGACCGTGCCCGAAGGGAAACAGCGGTTGGATATTCGCGCGGTCATACCACCGGTAGCCCGCGAAAACGCCCTCGGAAAAGTCCACGGCGGCATCGGCGGATGGCTGAGGCGCCGGGCTTTGGGGCTGGCCCGCGGCGTGCGCCGGGGAATCCTCGAGCCGCGCGGGAAACGTAACCGGCAGCTTTCCACCAGGATTGGCGCGCCCCAGCAGCAGGTCCGCCGTCGCCCAGCCGCCCTCCTGGCCGGGATACCACATCTCGAGAATGGCGCGCACCTGCTCCTTCCACGGCATGGCCACGGGGCCGCCGGTGTTCAGCACCACTACCGTGCGCGGGTTCGCCGCGGCTACGCCCGCGATCAACTCGTCCTGGTCTTCAGGCAGCGAAAACGTGGCGCCGGTCCCGTTCCAGGCGAAGACAATCGCGGTGTACGCGCTCCTCGCGGCGACGATGGCGTCCGCGATGGCCTTACGGCGCATCTCGGGCGTGATCCAGGCAAAGCGGATCGAGAGCGCCCCTTCGCCGGTCGAATTGGCCCGCAGCTCGATCGCGTGCGGCCCGGCGGTCAGGCGGACTACGCCGCGGCCATTGTCCCGCCCATCGGTTGTGGGCAGAAGGCTCGACCATTTCTTCGCCACCATCCCCGTGCCCCCGAAGCCGGGGCCGCCCGTTCGCGCCACCATGCGCCCGTCAATCGCGACCGTGCCGCCACCCTCGGACCCACCCTCCAGCACGGGCTGTATCAGAAATGTGTAATCTCCATCTTCAGGTATCGGCAGAATGCCTTGCCAGATGTAGTCCGCGTCCGGCTCGATGGGGGGAACCGCGGCGAGCGGCAGGGGCACGCCGGTGAGGTCCACCCCGGCCGAGTAGGCGATGCGGGCTTGGGGCGCGCTCTGGCGGAGCGCGTCGAGGGGCGAAATCAGGCGCTCTTCGAAGCCGTAGCCGCGCTCGCCCATGAAACCGACGGCAAGCTGCTCGGCCGTGGGGCCGATCAGCACCAGCGAACTGAGATCTTCGGCTGTGAGCGGCAGCGCTGCGCCTTCGTTGCGGAGCAGGACCGCGCCCTGGCCGGCGATCTCGCGCGCGACGGCGGCATCCTTCCCGACATCGATCGCGGCCGGCCGCGCGGGCGCCTTTCGGCCGAGCAGATGGAAGCGCTCCATCTGGCCCAGGATGCGAGTGATCGCCTGGTCGAGCGCCGCGACCGGCACCGCTCCGCTTTCGACCGCGGATTTGAGCGCGCCAGTGAAATAAGGCCCACCGCGACCGGCGACCTCGCGACCCGGCATTTCGAGATCCACGCCCTGGGTCAGCGCCAGCGGACTATGCACCGCGGCCCAATCAGACGTCACAAACCCGCGGAAACCCCAAAGCCCCCGTAGAACGCCGGTGTCGAGGCCCGCGTTGCCGCACGACCACGCCCCGTTGACACGGTTATAGCCGCACATGACCGACGCCACGCCGGCGGCGGCCGCCGCCTCGAAGGCGGGCAGGTAGATTTCGTGCAGCGTACGCTCGTCCAGGATGACGCTGTCCGGCCCGTTGTATGCGGCCAGGTGCTTCACCATCGCCAGGACGCCCTGGCTCTGAATGCCGGCGATCTCGGCGGCGCCCAGGCGCGCGTTCAGCAGCGGGTCTTCGCCCAGGGTGGTGTGATTGCGCCGGAAGAGGGGGTCGCGGACGAGGTTGACGTGCGGGCCGAGCAGAACATTCTGTTCCAGCGCCCGCGCCTCGCGGCCCAACACCACGCCGTAGCGGCGGGCGGCCGGAGTGCTGAAGGTGGCGGCCAATGCCACGGGCGCCGGCATGGCCGTCGAGGTCCGGTTGGCATTTACGCCCCCCGGCCCGTCGGCAAAACGCAGCGGCGGGATGCCCAGGCGCGGCACGCCCGGCCAGTATCCAGCCTGGCCGAGTTCGCGAGGGTCGCGAGCGCCGTGGACCAACGCCAACTTCTGTTCCAGGGTCATGCGCCGCACCAGCGTCTGGACGCGCCGGCTGCCGATTTGCCCCGCGGCCGTTGGGCCGGGGGCGAGACTCAGAAGCAGAAGAGCGGAAAGCCAAGCCGCTCGCCGGAGCAGGCTACCACTCCGAATCGGAGCCCTCCCGGTCGAGGTGAAATGGAGCGAAGGCCACCACGTTCTCCCAGGCTACTTCGATGCGGGCGGCCATCGCCGCGGTCTTCACCACGGCCAGGCGGCAGGTTTCGAGAGGCGCGGGAGCGGCGGTCACCTTCATGACCGCGTGGCCGACGTCCAACTTGGGATCGTAAGGCTTCCCTCCGGTCTGCTTGCTGACGATCAGTTGCCAGTTGGCGGCATCGGCGGGCAGCACGTACAAGGTGTAGTCGCCCTTCGGCACCATGAAGCCCTTGAAGACCAGGTCGGCATCCGTGTGGAAAGTGGCGGCTCCGGTCTCGCCGATGCGCCAGACCTGTTTGAACGGCACCACGGCGCCGAAGATCTTGCGCCCCTTGGCGGCGGACGCGGCGTATTTGACGGACATGGTCTTGCCTTCGATCGTGACGGACAGCGGGCCGGGCGCGGCCGGCTGGGCATAGCCGATCGAGGCCACGGCGGCGGCCAGAACGGCGAACATCGATCCGGTTTTCCTCATACTCTTTCTCCCTATCTTATTCTGACCGATCAGCCCCGGTCTTTTCTCTCGGGCACGCCCTTGGTATGGCAATCCGAACATTTAACCCAATGGATGTTGTGCTTGCTGGAGGCGGAATTGAAGCTCGTATCCATCTTCTCCACGTCCAGGCCGCAGTTCGACATCTTGGGATGGCACGTGGCGCAGGAGGCCCGCGTCTTCTCGCCGTGCTGCGCGTGGCAGGCCAGGCAGCCGATGCCTTCATGTACGCCGAGTCCGGTGCGGTCGTCGCCGCTACCCACCTGCATCGTGGCCAGGGGCGCGTGGCACTGGTAGCAGAGGGCCTGGCGCTGATCCGGGCTCATCTTGACGGCGCGGTCGCCCTCGCGCATCGCCGGCATGGGCAGGTCTGCCAGAGGGACGTACTCCCGGGTGCGGCGGTCGAAAAACGCCAGCGAAGGCCGCGCGATCTCCTGCGCGGGACCGGGGACGCGCCCCTGCACGTCGGTCTTCCGCATGGGCTGGCCGGCGCGATGGGTTTCGTGGCACGCGAGACACGGCATCGAAGGCTTGTTCGCCAGTTCAGCCGGCAGGAGGCGCCAGGGGCCCGCGCGGTTCACGGGAACCACCAAGTCCGCGATACCGCCTTCGAAATGCATGCCGTGGCAGCGCAGGCAATCGTCCATCGGCATGTTGGCGGTGTTGTGCTTCTTGTCCAGGAAGATGCGCGCATAGCTGGCGCTGTGCGGGCCGGCCTGCCAGGCGGCATATTCCTGGCGATGGCAGCTTTCGCAGCGCTCCGTCATGGCCAGCACGAATGAGTTGCCGAAGCCCACGCTCTCCGGCAGGTCGCCCTTCAGGTGCGAGTAGAGGCGGTGGGCGTTGTTCATGTGAAACGACGCCTCCAGCGTGAGGGCCTGGCCATGGCACTTCGCGCAGGACATGTTGCGGTGCGTGGAGGTGTGCCACTGGTCGTAAACCGCCTGCATCTCATGACACGTGGTGCAGCGGGTTCCCGCGCCCGATTCGTAATACAGCTCGCTCGCCGGCAGCATGAGGATCAGGGCCGCCACCAGCAGACCTGCCACGGCCACGATTCGCTTCACGAGCGCACCTTCGAACCCTTCCAGGCCTGGAGCAGCTTCGCCGAGGCCCGGTAGGCATTGGCCAGGATAGTGAGACCCGGATTGAAGCCGCCGTTGGACGGGTGCACGCTGGCGTCGATCACATAGACGTTGTCGGCGTCATGCAACTGGCAGTCGCGGTTCACGACCGAAGTTTTCGGATCGTTGCCCATACGGCAGGTTCCGGCCTGATGCTGGCCGCCGCTGAGCGTGTTGGGCGGGATGCGCCGCCAGGCCTGGACCGCGCCGGCCTCCTTCAGCCACGCCTCGGCCTTCGCGGCGATGTAGCGGGCGATTTCGAGCGTGTGAGGGTGCTTGCCGCCGGAAAGCCGCGCCACGGGAATCCCCCAGTGATCTTTGACCTTGGGATCCACTTGCGTGCGCGAATCGAAGAGCGGCATCTCCTGAACCGGCCCGGTTATGACGATCGTTCTCTTGTATGCGTTACGAACGAATTCCTTATGCTCGGCTCCCCAGCGGGCGATCCAAGGCGGCACGTCGGCCATGAACTGATACGGCAGGCGTATGAACTCGTTGGCCAGCATTCCCCCGCCGGCTAATCCCGCGTTCCCGTGGTTGTAGTCGCAGATGGCGATCGTGGCGCCCGGCCCTATGTCGTCGTAGGTCTCGTAATCGAAGAGGCCAATGGCCGTGGTGTAGGAGTGCGAATGGAGGTTGCGGCCCACCCAGTCATAGCGGTTTCCCAGGCCGTTGGGGAACAGGCGGTGCCGGGTATTGAGCAGCAGGCGGGCCGATTCGATGGCGCCGCCGGAAACGATCACCAGATCGGCGGACTGCTCTTGCAGGCGGTCGCTCGAGTCGAAATAAGCCACGCCCCGCGCGCGTCCCTGGGGGTCCAGAAGGATCTTGCGGGCGATGCACCCGGTGCGCAGTTCGCAGTAGCCGGTGGCCAAAGCCCCGGGGATCACGGTGTTGTGGGTGCCGGTGCGCGCGTTCACCTCGCAGGCGAAGCCTACGCACCAGCGGCAGCGCATGCAGGAACGGCGGCCGTTATAAGGCACCGAGTTCCGCAGCATCGGGATGTCGAACGGGTGGAGGCCCAGACGCTTGGCGGCCGGCAGCAGGATTCCGTGTTCCCTGCCTGGCGGGAGCGGAGGCATGGGCAGCGATCTCCGCCGTGGCGCCTTGAAGACGTTATTGGCGTCGTCGCCCGAGACGCCCATCTCCCACTCGGCCTTCTCGTAATAAGGCTCCATGTCGGAATAGGCGATGGGCCAGTCTTCGAGCGTGCTTCCGGGCACGGCTCCATAGGTGGAGCGCATGCGGAAGTCTTTTTCCATGTAGCGCCACGCCTGCGCGCCGTAACTGAAGGTGCCGCCGCCCACGCAGGCCGCGTTGTTGCTGTACCCGCCCTCGCTCGGATAGACGATCCGCTCGCCCTGCCTGTCCACCAGGACGCGCGGGTTGAGATCTTCTTCGGGGCCGAAGGCATTGCCCAGCGCCGAGGTGCGCTGGTTGCGCAGATCGTCCTTGCGGCAATCGGCCGCCGAGTGCCATTTACCGCGCTCGAGCAGCACTACGCTCAATCCGGCCTTGGAAAGCTCCTGGGCCACCACGCCGCCACCCGCGCCCGCGCCGATAATTGCCGCGTTGACGTGTTTCAGGGCCATGGCTCAGCCTGCTTTGGTCTCGTCGTAATGCGCGCGGCCGCGCAATGGGGGAAATGGCAGCCCGACCATTTTCCAGCTCGCCATGCCGCGGTTCCCGCCGTGGCGCGGGTCGCCGTAGAATCCCTGGCGGGCATGCGTCAGAATCAGCTCGAAGAAAGTCTTCGAGTTCTCCTCGATATCGTTCAGCACCTCCACCTGCCGGTCGGCAGTCAGCCCGATAAACGGCCGCGAAAACTTGCCGCGGCTGGCGGTATCCACCGCGGCGATGCCCTCCCGGTAAACGCGCTGGTAACGCTTGAACGGCCGGGTTAGCTGGATATCGATGTAGTTCACTACGCCAGCCTGCCGGGCGCCGGGATCGCGATCTGCGGGAATGATCCGCTCGCAGATGGCGTCCACGGTGCGGGCTTCATCGGCGCTGAAGAAGCGCCACGAGCCGTTGTTCCTCCAGCGCGGCAGAGTGACCGCCGTCCCGGCTGCCGCGGCCGCCAGTCCGGCGCCCAGCAAGGTGCGGCGTCCGATCAAGCACGCACCAGGATGCGGTGAACCCGCTCTGCATTCTCGCGGACTTCGTCCTTGACGCGTGGGAAGAGGCCGACGAACACGCCATCGATCGGCTTGATGCTTTCGAACGCCGTGCGGAAGGCCTGCTCGGCGCCTTTGTCGTCGATGCGGCCCGCCGCCATGATTTTGAAAGCGAAGCACGGCTTGGCGGTCTGGCGCATCACCTTGTACATGCGTGCGGGATCGCTGCGCACGTAGACATCGCCTTGCATTTCAAGCAGTTGGCCGCCCAGCAGCGCCTTCCATTCGTCGTTGGTACGCAGGCGGTTGTAAACACACCCGGCGTAGAAATCGACGTCCCAGCCCTCGCTTTCCACCTGCGCCAGCGCTTCGGGGATGTGGCTGCCCACCCCGACCTTAACGCCCAGGTCGCGCGTCTTCTTGCACCATTCCTTGACGGTGTCCATTTCGCCGTTGTGGAAAGCTTTATCGGTGGCCTCGCCCCAATGATAGATGGCCATGGGCTTCAGGGTCTTGCAAACATCCACCGGATCGCCGATGCCCTGCACGATGAGGTTCATTTTGCCGCCTTCGGACTCGAAGCGCTCCAGGTCCTGGCGGGCGCGGGCCACGTCCACCCAGTTGTGCGCGTTGATTCCAAAGCGGTTGCACTGGTGCAGCACTTCGCAGACGCGCTCCTGGGTGTAGTACTCCTTCATGATCGTGCCCAGGATGTTGTTGTAGTGGCTGAAGCCATAGAACTGGTTGCAGCCCGCGATCAGGCGGCTGATCTGGAAGCCGTAGAAGTTCATTTTCGGCACCTGAACTTCCGATGCCGGTTTAGGCGGCCCGCTGGCCTGCGTTTCGGCCTCTGGCGCACCGTTCGGATGCACCTGTCCCGGAGCCGGCGCAGCCGCCGTCCCCGAAAGGCCTGCCGCCAGAGCGGCGGACTGCAGAAACCCTCGACGTGTATTTTGCATGGGCGCGATCACCCCCCCTCTCCGATGTAACAGTATTAAGACCCGATTATCAAGTAGGGGGCGCGCCGCGTGTGCGATATCGGCCGCACGGTCCGGTCCAGGCGGCCTCCGCCTTACCCAATTGTATATGTCAGATATATACTGTTGTATGTGGCGCGACGCAATGACCCGCTGGAATCCTGTGCCGGGTTTGAATGGGACGATGAAAACACACACAAGAACTGGGAACGGCACCGAGTCACTCCGGAGGAGGCCGAAGATGTGTTTTTCAATGAGCCGTTGGTGGTTCGCAGCGATGTCCGTCATTCCAGCCGCGAGAAGAGATATTATGCGCTTGGGCAGACGAGCGGCGGCCGGCTCCTGTTCGTGGTGTTCACAATCCGCCGCTCCCTATTTCGCGTAATTTCCGCTCGGGACATGAATCATAAAGAGAGCAATGCCTATGCCAAGCACGAAAAAGAAGCCGGTGCCTGAGTTTCGCTCGGAAGAGGAGGAGCGCGAGTTCTGGGCCTCGCACGATTCCACGGACCTCATAGATTGGCAAGCCGCCCGGCCGCGCAAATTCCCGAATCTGAAGCCCACCCTGCGCACGATTTCTCTGCGGTTGCCTGTTTCCATGATCGAGGACCTGAAGATTCTCGCGAATCGGAGGGACGTGCCGTACCAGTCGCTGCTGAAGGTCTTCCTGGCGGAGCGACTGGAAGAGGAACGCCGGCGCGCATAGCCGCGGGGAGGGCACGTGCTCAAGCGGTTTTTGTCTCTCGCATTCTTGACAATGGGATTGCCGGCCCTGGCTGAACAATGGCCGGCTGTGAGGGAGGCAACACGGCGGTTTGAAGTTGATTTCGCCGAGGGCTTGGTGGTTATTGATTTACCGATTATGTCCAAAACGGGCGGATCGGTCCTCTACCGCCTCTCCTGCCGTGGAGGTTCGGAAGAGGTTCTCGACCCCCTCGGTGAGCGTGACAAAGTAAACTGGGTTGGCCCGCTCATGTGCGTGCTCAACCTCGGAAATCGCCCGGTTTCCGAGGATTCTCTGCTGGCCGAGGATGAGGTAGCGCCTTGGCTGACTCGCGGGCAGTTTCACGATAGTGAACTCGTTGGAGCCTGCGGCGCCTATCCCGAATTTGGGCTTAACAGGAGTTTTCGTTTGCGCGGCTTCGTCCTTCGCCTCGGAACTGAATTCCAACAGATCGGCCAGGCGATTCACGCTTGACGTGTCGGTTGTGAACGATCCCAGCGCGAAGGGCGCTCAAGCAGAGAGGCCGGGGTACCTGGATCCCGTGCACGGAAAGTGCGATGTAATTCGAAAGGGAAAGAACCACGATACTGCCGAGTCTGGACCGGCCCTAAGACTGGTTCGTGGGCCTTGTGCCCAAAGCAATAGAGAACCTGGGTCAAATAAAAAGGGCGCCGGAGTCCCCGCGGGAACCCCGACGCCCGGCCTAGACTTCAGCTATCCGCCGCTTACGGTTTGGTCTGCTGCTTGAGCTTCTCGCGCTGCTCGCGCAGAACGGCCTTGCGGCTGAGCTTGATCTTGTTGCCTTCGAGCGCCAGCACCTTGACCAGGATCTGGTCGCCTTCCTTGAGCTCGTCGCGCACTTCGCGAATCCGGTTTTCGGCGATCTCGCTGATGTGCAGCAATCCGTCGGTGCCGGGGAAGATCTCGACAAATGCCCCGAAATCCACCAGCCGGACCACCTTGCCCAGGTACGTCTTGCCCACTTCGGCCACCGCCGTGATATCGGCGATGATCTGCAGGGCCTTGTTGGCGGACGCCTCGTCGGCCGAAGCTACGTGGATCGTGCCGTCGTCTTCCACGTCGATCTTCACGCCGGTCTGCTCGATGATCCCGCGGATCACCTTGCCGCCCGGTCCAATGACGT
>CAYRWE010000167.1:0-11338 GCA_964427655.1 uncultured Solibacteraceae bacterium
GCACTGCTGGCGGCGCAGACGATACTCCGCCGCGCCCACCTGCCGCCGCGCGCGCCCACAGTTCCGGATCGCTCGCGAACTTACTCCGAAACAACTCGGTCACATACTGCCGCCGCTCGGTCTGCATCTTAAGCCTCCAGTTCGCGAAACGCCGCCAGCATCGCCTCGACGCTGCGCGGCGGAATGTCGCTCTGCATGCGGTGCGAGGGGCCCAGCACCAGCCCGGTTCCCGAAGGCGCCAGCAGCCGCGCGCAATCGAGCGTGGCCCTTCGAACCGATTCGGCGTCGCCTTGAGGCATCACCGACTGCGTCGAAATGCCTCCGTAGAAACTCAGCTTCCGGCCGTACTCGCGCTCCAGCCACGCGTGGTCCAGGACCTCCGGCTGCACAGGGTTAAGCGTGGTCACCCCAATCTCGACCAGATCCGGCAGAACCGCACGGATGTCGCCATCGGAGTGCAGCATGACCGGCAATCCGGCGTCGGTGAAGATCGCGACCATGCGTGCGAGCCGCGGCCTGATGAGCGTGCGCCACATTCGCGGCGAGAAGAGCATGGAGCGCTGGGCGCCGTAATCGTCGCCGAAGTAACCGCCATCGACGCCGAGCGCCACGAACCTGCGCGCCAGGCGGATCTGGATTTCCGCGATGCGGTCCAGCAACTCCTCGACCCACCCCGGCCGGTCGGCCATATCCATCAGGAGCGCGTCGAAACCGCGCAGCGACCAAGCCCGCTCGAAGAGGCACATGCCGAAATTGGGCGCCACGAAGTACTGGCTTCCCTGGGCCGCAAGCTTCTCGCGCGCTTCATCGAGCAGGCCCGCGGTATCGGGATCCGGCCAGGGGTGGGCATCCAGGTCGAGTGAATTCCCGAGCGGCGCGTAGGCGTGCCAGTAGCCCTCGGTGCGCGTATCCCAGCCGGCGCCCCACCAATCGTATTCGATGGAGCCATCCTGGTTCGTGCGCTGGGCGTGCGAAACGTCCAGCCGGAGCAGATGATTTCCGAGCCGCTCGGGCAGCTCGGCCACCGGGATTCCGAAGTGCGCCGCCAGCAGCCGGCCCATGGCGGAAGTGTAGTTCGTCTGGACCGGCAGATGGTCCACCGGCTCTCTGCCGAGGGCCCGCCGCATGCGCTCTTTTCGCGTCAACGGTCCCGCGGGGGAGCTGGAGGTGGAGTGATGCAACGTTTCGCTTCCGCTTTAGGAAAAGCGCAGGCTATCATTCGTCGCGCGCGACTGTCAAGGCAAAGTGGGCTTGCCTGGCAAGGCGCATGGCCGGCATGGCCGGCGCGCCGTCTACGCTTCCTGGCAGGCGGCCATGATGCGGCGGATGCGATCCACCTGCTCCGGCGTCATCAGCGTGACCGGGACGTACTCGCGCTTGCGCCGGTCGTGAACTTTCTCGAACAGGACCACGAAAGCCATCATGAAGACCGTCGAGAACAGAGCGTAGAATTGAGCCATTGAGTTATCCTCCGAACCTCGCCAACAGTTGCAGTATGAGCGTTCGGCGCCTTTCCCAGCTAGTCCTGAAGGTAAGGCAGCAGTTAGAGTTAGGTACTAAGAGTTAACCGAAGTTGACGGGAGTAGACTGAGAGAGCCCCCATGATTCTACTGAAGCGCTCCCGCTTGGCGCGCATCGCCCTGGCCGCGCTCTCGGGCTGCCTGTTCTATTTCGCTCTCAACCTGACGCCCTGGTGGCCGGCGGTCTGGCTGGCGCCCATTCCCGTGCTGCTGGCCTGTTTCTATGCCACTGGCCGGGAGGCGCACCTGCTAGCGTGGATGGCGGCGGCCATCGGGCTCAGCTCGAATTTCGGTTATTACCTGATCACCACCGGTCCGCTGGCGACGGTGGTCATCGCAGCTCTCGAAATCCTGCTCTGGGGTTTCCTGGTGACCCGCGCGCGCGCCGCGGTGCTCGCGTGGCAAAGCTGGCAGTCGGTCCTGATTTTTCCGGTTCTGCTGGCCGCCTTCGATACGCTGGTCTCCGCGTTTTCGCCGCACGGCACCTGGGGCAGCCTGGCCCAAACGCAGATGGCTGCGCCGGCTATCGTTCAAATCGCCTCGGTGCTAGGCGCGCCGGCCGTGGTTTTTCTGGTGGGCCTGTTCCCCTCGGCTGTCGCTGTGGCGCTTTATCGCGGACGGCGCATCGAGCGCCCCTGGCTGGCTTATGGCCTCCCGCTGGCGTTGATCGCCGCCGCTTTGGGTTTTGGCGGGGCGCGCCTGGCACTGGCCCGGCCCGTCGCGACTGTGCGCGTGGGCGTCGCTTCCATCGATGATTTCATCGACGGCTCTCTGCCGCCCGAGAGAATCGAGGCCGTGTGGCGCACCTACGAGGATACCGTCGCGGGCCTCGCCCGCCAGGGCGCCCGAATCGTCGTCCTGCCCGAGAAGATTGCGCCGATGGCCGCCGAGGAGGCTGCCCGCCGCCGGGCGCAACTGGCTGCTTTGGCGAAACGCGCCGGCGTTTACCTGGTGGCTGGCGTGCGGCTAAACCGTCCCAGCGGCCGCCACGACAACGCCTCGTGGCTCTTCAACCCCTCGGGCGAGCTGCTGGCCGAATATCTTAAGCAGCACATGGTGCCGTATCTCGAAGGCGACCTGACGCCCGGACGTGAGGAGATCGCCCGCAGCCTCGATGGCGTGCCCTTCGGCCTGGCCATTTGCCGCGATATGCTCTTCTCCCCCTTTGGCCGCGGCTATGGGCGCTTAAACGTCTCGGCCATGCTGGTGCCGGGCTGGGATTTTTACCGCGATGCCTGGATGGCCTCATCCGTCGCCGCGCTGCGTGGCGTCGAGAGCGGATACGCGGTGGTGCGCGCCGGCCGCGAGAGCTATCTGAACGTCACCGACCGCTACGGCCGGGTCGTGGCGCGCCGACGCAGCGGATTTCTGCCGGGGAGCAGCCTGATCGCGGATTTGCCTCTCGGCCCCGCCACGGGCACGCTCTACGCACGCTACGGCGATGTCTTTGGCTGGGCTTCGGTGGCGGTGGCCGTGCTGATGCTCTCGAAGCGCACGCAGGCGCGCCCCAGGTAGATCTGGTCTCCCGGGCGCAGCCGCTCGCCGCGGCGGTTGCCACGGGGCACCTCGATTGAGCGGCCGTCGCGAAACACGCGCGTGCCGAACTCGCTGCCATCGTCGCAAATGCGGTACTCGCCCTCTTCCAGGCGGATATGCGCGTGGCGGCGTGAGACCGTGTCGTTGGCCGGATCGGCGCCGTCTTCGAAGACCACGTCGTTGCGTCGCACCACGCGCTGCTCGGCGTCGGTCAGCTCCGCCATGCGGCCGATGTTGATACGAGACTGATCGAGCGAATACTCGGTTCGTCCGGCTTTGCCCGTAATGACTACCAGCCGGCCCTTGGGAGAAGCGGGCGCCGCAGCGGGTTCGCTGGCCGCCTGCCCGATCTCGATCACGTACGGGTGCGGCCCGCTCTCGGCCGTCCTGACTTGCACCTGGAAGCCGCGCGGCACCTCGCAGCCGGCCCCTTCGAGCGTCTCGCAAATATCGTTCCGGAGCCGGTCGTCGCCGGCGAAGGCCGCCTGCAACAGCTCGCGCCGCGCGGCATCCGGCGAGACCAGCGTCACTACCAGGCAGGTGTGCGGAAAGATCTTGCGGCCGCGCGACACCACTTCGATGCCGGTCTCGACCTCTTCCAGGATGGCCCGGTGCAGCAGGATCAGCTCGTCCGATTGGGCCGGCCCGAACATACGGTCGGTCCAGTGGCGGAAGCCGCGCTCGATGCTCTTTTCGAATTCGGAAAACAGGCTCATGGCTGGATCAGCCCCAGTTTCAGGGCTGCGTTGACGATCTCGGCGGCCGCCGGCGCCGCGCTGGATCCGCCGTACACTCCATTCTCCACCAGAATCGAGAAGGCGATCTTGCGTGCGCCGCCGCCGTATGGCGCGAAGCCGATAAACCAGGCGTGCGAGGGCGCGTCGCCCAATTCGGCCGTGCCGGTCTTGCCGGCGATGGCCACGCCCGGCAACGCGGCCCGCCGCCCGGTGCCGCCGGTGACCGCCTCGCGCATGAAGCGCCCTAGCGTGCCGGCGGTATCCGCGGTCAAAACCGCTTGCGGCAGCGCGGTGCGCGGATTGCTCTCATCGGCGATCCAGCGGCCCTGCGGCATGGCGCCGCCGTTGGCCACCGTTGCGGCCACGCGCGCCATCTGGAATGGCGACGCCACCACCTGCCCCTGCCCATATGAAGACTGCGGCATCGCGCTCTTCAAATTACCCACCGAGATGCCCAGCAGCTTGGCGGTCTCGCCGAGCGCCTCGGGACCCACGTCATAAGTTCCCAACTGCGCGAAGTAGGCATTGCAGGAGACCACGATGCCGCGCTCGATATCCACGCTTCCGTGCGGCGCCTGGTCCTGTACGTCGTCGCGGATGGGCCGCCTCGTTCCCTTGATGTAGTTGCCCACGCGGCCATCCGGCAGCCGTATGCACTCGTAGGTGCGGTGGACAAGCTGCGGGTCTTTTCGCAGGGCGGCCATGGCCGTCACCACCTTGAACGTGGAGCCGGGAGGATAAAGTCCGTAGCGGGCGCGGTCGAGATAGGCCGCTTCGCCGGAGACCGGCTGGGTCTGTGCCTCGGGGAGCGGGTAGCCGATGGCGGCCAGCAGGTCGCCGGTAGACGGGTCGAGCACCACGGCGGCGCCCTTATCGCGGCCGGCGGCATCGAGCTGCTTGCGCAGGATCTCGGCCAGACGCACCTGGAGGCGCGCGTCGATGGTCATGCGCACATCGCGCGGCCGGTCGAGCACGTGGCGTACGGCGGGGTTTTGCGGGTCGTAGCGATGGCGCACCAGCGGCACCAGCTCGCGAAAATCGTAGCGCACCACGCGATCCATGGCGCCTGTGCGCGGATTCCGTACCTCCACGATGGTGGCGCGGTCGTCGTAGCCGCGCAGACGGCGCGCGTCATCGCGCTCCACGAAGGAGGTGTTGCCGGCGGCCCAGCGCTGGCGCGTGATGGCGTTACCCAGCAGATCGAACATGAGCGCGCCAAAGGGATAGTGGCGCGCTTCGGTGCGTGTGCAGGCGCGGTCCAGGTCGATTCCGAGCTGCTGGTAATCGGCGCGGTGCTTCTCCAGCTCGTCCCAGTTGTCGGTGGCCAGCGGCAGGCCGTTGCGGTCGTAGATATTGCCCTTGGGGATCTCGGCCATCACGTCCTGAAAGCGGGGGTTATATTGATAGCGCCGCGCGCCATCGGCCTGTACCACCAACGTGCCCTCACCCATGACTTGGTCGGCGCGGAGCACCTGCACGTAAGCCGCCTTGGCCAGCACGGCCGCCCCCGCGATGGCGAAAACGACTCCGGCGACTTGGACCGGCACGCGGAACGGCTGGCTGCGCTCGGCAGCCGAGGGTCGCGCGGAGATGGCCAGCAAAATTCCGATCACCAGGAAATTCGTGAGCATGGCGGTGCGGCCGTAGCTCAGGAAGGGCGTCACCACGCCGCTTAGCGGCAGCACTCCCAGAGCGCCGCCCGCGATGAGCAGGACTTGCAGCGCAGTCACGGCGCCCAATCCGGCCGCCAGGAAGAACTCGTAATCCGTGCGGGCCCGCCGCGCGATGCGGAACGCGCGGTAGACGATGAACGCATACAGCGCGAAGACCGCCGCCACTCCCACGAAGCCCCACTCCTCGCCCAGCGCGGAAAGAATCAGATCCGTGTGGGCCGCCGGCACGGTTTGCGGATCGCCCAGCCCCAAGCCCGCCCCGGTAGGACCGCCCGAGGCGAAGGCCCACAGCGAATCCGCCAGTTGATCGCCGCCGTGCACCAGGTTGTCCCACGGCGAAAGCCACATCGAAACGCGCGCGCGGACCGTGTGCGGCACGTTCGCCACAAACCCGAAGACGAATCCGCCCACCAACAGCGCCATCCCGCCCGCCGGTACGAAGAGGCTGCCGCGGGCTATCCCATAGAGCGCCAGAAACAAGCCCGTGAAGACCATCGCCGGCCCCATGTCCTTCTGCAGGAAAAAGAAGGTCAGCGATAGTGCCACGCACACCAGCACCGGCAGCGTGTATTCCACCGGCGGAATGTCCACGATTCGCGTGAGCGCCTCGAGCTTCGGCCGCGTCTCGCGCGCGTGCCGCAGCACGTCCCAGCGCTCGGCGAAATAGCCCGCCAGGAAGAAGACCAGCAGCACGCGGATCAGCTCCACCGGTTGAAAGCCGAACAGGTTGACCTTGGCGTCGCTGGTGCCGGGTCCCGAGCCGAACAGAATCAGCAGCGCGGAGAGCGTGAAGCTGGCCAAAAGCGGCACGAAGCTCAGCCGGCCGAACAGCCGTTCGTAATCGAGCGCCGAGGCGGCCGCCAGCAGCGCGCAGCCGCCCGCCACGCCCATGGCGAAATCGGCGAACAACAGGTGGTCGCGCACGGGGTCGCGCAGGCCGATCATGAGGATCAGCCCGATGCCGGTCAGCAGCAGCAGGACGGGCAGAAACGCCTGGTCGCCGCGGAAGCCGCGCAGGCCCCACCAGAGGTGCACCGCCAGGAAGGCCGCGAAGAACAGGGCGATCCAGCGGAAGAACGCGCGCCGGAACGCGTCCGGTGCACGCACCACCAGCAGCGGTTTGAGATAGCGGAACTGTTCGGAGGTGAGCGAGCCGCGTATGGCACCCACATTCGTGAGGCCGCCCGAAAGGAAGTAGATGCGCCGCGCGGTTTCCTCGCGCTGGTGCTGATCGGGGAGGAAGCTCAGGGCCGGCAGGAGATCTTCGCGCGCGCCCAGACTATTGAGGTTGAGCAGCCTCTTGGAAGCCAGGCCTTGCTCGACTTCCGCGAAGGGGCGCGCTTTGGCCTGGTAGACGAGATAGATCCCGCCGCCCACCAGGAGCGCGGCCGCGAGCGTCCACAGCAGCTCCTGCAGCCGCCACCCGGCGCGCCGGCCGGGAATCGCGGGCGTGACAGCGCGTTCGCTAGCTCTGCTGCGCGTTACGGCCATGTGGGTGGGTGGAGGCTAACGGGTTGAGGCTGACACGCGCACCGGGCCGTCAATGCGTACTCTCCTTGCGCTGCTTGGCCCCTGTGATGGCGTTCGCCATGCGCCGCAGCACGTTGCCGATCAGCGATCCAGGCCGTTCCTCCGACGCCTGCCCGGCATCGATCTCGTGCAGCCGCGTTTTCACGCTGTCCAGGCTGGCCTGGACGCGGGCGATCGCGGCGTTGGCATTGCCGGCCGGCGCGATCCCCTGGTACAGCTCGAGCGCTCGCTGATAATCCTCGGCCGCGCGCTGGATCTGGTCCTTCTCCTGTGGCAGGCCGCGGACGTTGCGCGAATCCCACCAGGTGCGGTCTGCGCGCTCGCGATATCCGTCGGCCAGTTGCAGCTTCTCGCGCACCCCGAGCTGGTAGCCTAGTCGCTGGGCCTCCTGCAGCGCCTGGTCGGCTTTGTCGATGTCCTTGAGGCCGTAGACGTAGACGCGCGCCAGGCCCAGGTCCGGGTCGGGCGAGCGGGGAAGCAGGCGATGGGCCTCGGTGAATTTGTCGATGGCGTCGTTCAACTGGGCTGTGCTGCGCTCGGTGGTGCCCTCGATGCGCGCGATGTGGCCTTCGGTCAGGCGCAGTTTGCCGCGCGTCGTATCGTCGGGATCGGCGGCCAACGCATGCGTCAGATCGATGCGCGCGGCGTTCCAGTCCTTCTCGTAGACCGGCTGGGCCTCGTTGCTGCGATAAGTGGCGATCACGTGGTCGGCCGCTTCGACGAGTTTCTGCGTCACCAGTTTGCGCGGCCCTCGCAACAGTAAAGACGAGGTGTGGCCACCCGAAAGTTCCGTCCATTTCCGCCAGATCTGGTCTGGATCCGTGACCTGCTCGGTCTCGATGGCGCGCTCGAATTGCTGCCCATGGCGATACAGGAAGTAACTGGAGACGCCCGCGTACAGGCCCCCGCTCAGCAGGAGCAGCGCCGCCACCTGAATCGCGCGGCCGACGCGATGGCTGAAACGGCGGGCCGGCTTGCCCGCGAGCGCTGCCGTGGCGGCGGCTGCTGCCGCGCTTGCCGCTCCGGTCTTTCGCGTGGCTGCGTCGTCGGCGGCTACCGTGCGCCGGGTTTCCTCGCTGGCTTGGCGCGGGAAGGTGCGGCGCGTGGCATCCAGGTCTTCGCGCTCGGCCTGGGTAGGCGCGCCCGTGCGGAAGGCGGTCAGGTCGTCGGCCAGCTCGCGCGCCGATTGATAGCGCAGCTCCGGCTCGGGCGCCATGGCTTTGACCAGGATGCGGCGCATCGGCTCGGGACAGGGGTCCGGCGGCGGAGGGGGCGGAATGCGCGAACGGATCATGCGCTCCAGTCGCTCCGTCGATTCGGCCTGGTAGGGCTGCAAGCCCGTGATCATCTCGTAGAGCATCACGGCCAGCGACCACAGGTCCGAAAGCGCGTTGACCTGGCCCGCATCCAGGCGCTCGGGCGAGGCGTAGGGCACGCTGCCGAATTCGTTGCGCGTCAGCCGCCTGGACAGCGAAAGCGCCTTGGCGATCCCGAAATCGAGCACCCGCACATTACTCTGGCTGTCGATGCGTATGTTCCTGGGCTTGATGTCGCCGTGTACGATTCCCTGGAAGCTTTTGCCGTCGATGGTCGCCGCCAGCGAGTGGGCGTGCTCCAGCGTTTCCGCCACGGCCACCGCGATATCGGCGGCCGGCTCCGCGGCCAGCGGACCCCGCCGCATCAGCTCGGCGAGATCCTCGCCATCGATGTACTCCATGGCCACGAAGAAGAAGCCGTCCAGGTCGTCGCAATCGTATACGCGCACCACGTGCGGATCGATCTCCGCCAGGCGGGCCTGCAACTTGCAGCCGCTGCGCTCGGCCTCGATGGCGTCGCACGTATCGGCGTCCGCGCTATGCTCGATGAGCTTGAGCGCCACCGGATGGCCCAGCACGGTATCGTCCGCCAAATACACGTCCGCCATTCCGCCGCGCCCCAGCTTCTGCCGGATTTCGTATTTCCCGAGGTGGCGCCCGGCGGGGGCGATCATTGTTTCTTCCCCCGTGGAGCCGGATGCCGCCCGGCCGACGCAGCGTCCAGGAAGAAGTTGCGCTGCCGCACGTCATCCATGGAGATCTCCGGCGGCAGATCCACTCCGTTCTTCTCGAAGACGTTGCCGGCCAGCGCGGGCCGTGCACCCTCGTGGGCAGCCAGGCCCATCCCCTTATTCCGCTGGATGCTGTTGTGCCACACCCAGGGAGCCGCGGGGCCCACGATGAGCACGCCCTCGGCTGTGCAATCGCGGATGTCGTTGCCGCTCAGCACCGGGCTGGCGTTTCCGCGAACCTCGATTCCCACACCGGTTCCCGCCACCTGGTTGCCTTCCACGGTCACGTCCGAATCGGTGAGCGCGATGCCCACCGAAAGCGGCATCCCCGGCTCGGCCAGAATGGAGAAGCCTTCGAGGCGCGCGCCATGGATTCCCTCGGCCACCACCGCCGGTCCCGCGCTCATGCCGGGGGATCGCAGAATGGCCTCGAGCGGCACCTTGGCGCGCAGGGTGACGCGGCTTTTCAAGCGCACCTGCTCGCGGTATTCGCCGCCCGCCACCTCCACCGTATCGCCCGGACGCGCCTGCGCCAGGGCTGCGGCGATAGAGCCGTACGGCGCGCCCGCACCCACCGCCAGCACGCGCGGCTGGATGACTACCGGCGGCGGAATCCACCAGGGACGCGAAAGCCAAGCCGCCGCGGCCGCCAGCAGAAGGCCGTAGAGAAACAGCGCCGGGCGGCCGGCGAAAACGTTCGAAGCGTGCACTGGTGGCGGCGCCGGCGCGGCGAAGCGCTCGCCTTCCACGATCAGCACCGTCACGTTGTCTTTGCCGCCCGCCAGGTTGGCGGCTTCGATCAGCTCGTCCACGGCGGCTTGCGGGTCGCCGGCGTGCCGCTCCACGGTCTCGCGGATCTCGGCCGAAGGCACCTGGTCGCTCAGGCCGTCGCTGCACAACAGCAGCGCCGCATCCGGCTCGAAAGCAATGCGCTGGATCTCGACGAACTCCGGGTCGCCCGGCGCATGCTCCTCCGATCCCACGTCCCTGTAGATCTCGTTGCGCCGCGGATGGCGCATGGCCTCCGTCTCGCTGAGCTCGTGGTTATCCTCGCGCTCGCCTACCGGCGAATGATCGTGGGTGATCTTGCGAATCTCGCCGCCGCGCATGTGGTAGAGGCGCGAATCGCCCACATGTCCCACCACCGCCGAGCCGTTTTCGACGACCGCCGCGGTGAGCACGCAAGCCATGCCGTGCCACTCCTCGTGCTCGCGCGCGGCCCGCAGAATCTCGTTATTGGCCATGGCGATGGCCTCGCGCAGGCGTTGCTCGGCCGTGCCCGTCTGGCGCTCCAGGCGGGCCCGCAGCCGGGCTACCGCGATGCGCGCCGCCTCCTCGCCGGCGGCCTGCCCGCCGATGCCATCCACTACCGCGAAGATCCCGCGCTCGGCATCCATGTAGAAGGCGTCTTCGTTGTTCTGGCGCATAACGCCCGTGTGGCTGGCGCCCGCGCACTTGAGTTTGGTCTCAACCATTCGACGTGCTTCGGAATTCGAGATAGAGGACATCCGCCAGGCCGATCCGCGCCGGGGAAGGCACTTCGGCCTCCACGTTGCGGTCGCGCTTTTCGCCGTCCACGAACTCGATGCTGGAGGGCGCTTTTCGCCCGTCGATGGTGGTGCCCAGCCGGCTCAGATCCTTCAGAAAGAACTTGCCGGTGGCCGGATCGCGCCGCAGCCGGAAATGTTCGCGGGAGACGTCCGGCACGGTATCGAGCTTCAGATCGGTCCAGTAGTCGCGTCCTCCGCGGCCCACCACGATTTCATCCTTAACCATCTCGAAGCTCTTGCGCCCCCCGTTATCCTCATACTCGATGATCGCGGTGGGGCATGCTTTAGCTTGCCCGGCCTCCGCCGCAGGCGCCGTATCTGCCGCCGCAGGCGGAGGCACAGTCGGCGCAGCCGCTGCCGCCGGCTCGTACTTCCGGGCCGTCGTCTCGGCTCCGCTCATGCGCCTCGTCGAGATTCGCTTAGTCATCGATCCCGCTCCGAACTCGGGCTTCGAGGGCAGCGCCAGCTCGGAGTAAATCGCGATATCCCCCGGTGCGACGTCGTCGTCCGTATTCTCCAGAATTCCAATCTGCCAGCCGCCCTCCGGCACGGCGACCTTCGGCTCGCGATGGCGGGCTAATCTCAGCCGCTCCGCCAGTGAGGCGCGGTTGAGCGTCTCCACTTCGGCGTCGAGGGCCCGGCGGGCCTCCTCGATCACGCGCGGAAGAATGCCGCGCAGGCGGTCCAAATCGTCCGGGTGCAGGTAGACGTGATAGATGGCCGGCGCCAGCGTGGAATAGTGCAG
>CAYRWE010000168.1:0-11218 GCA_964427655.1 uncultured Solibacteraceae bacterium
CGCTCGGAGTATTCCCGCACCATGTCGAAATCTTCTTTCGACATCCCGATGCCGACCAGGTTGGAGAGCGATTCCTCCGATTCCGGGTTGCGTTCGAGAATGTGCGCGTAGATCTGGTAGGCGGCGTCGGCCTGCCCCAGCGACTGTAACGCCGAGGCCTTTCCAAAGAGGGCGTCCTCGTGGTCCGGCGCCAGTTCCAGGCAGCGCTCGAAGGAGAAGAGCGCCGATTTGGGATCCTCCAGCCGCAGGTGGCAGACTCCCAACCCGAGATGCGAATCCAGGTGGGAGGCGTCCAGCGTGCACGATTTGTGGAAGAAAGTGGAAGCCTCATCCCACGCGCCGCTGCGCTCCAGGCAGATCGCCAGGTTGAACCATCCCAGGGCATAGCCGGGCTTGAGCTGCGCCAGCGCGCGATATGCCTTGGCGGCTTCGCGGTAATCGCCCAGCTCGAACTCGATGTGGCCGATTGCGCGATAGATTTCGGGCGTGGCGTCCCCGGTGGTCACGGCGCGCTGCAAGACCTGCAGCGCCTCTTCGCGCCGGCCGGCCATGTGCAGCGCCACGGCGCGGTTCAGATAGGCCGGGGCGGAACTCCTTTCCGGTTGCGGGATGAAGAGCCTCTGGGGCTCGCCAGTTCGAATTGCGGTGCTGCTCATATCAGGACTCCTTGCTTCCACTTTCAACGAGGGCCGGCGGGGCGTCGGCCGGCGCCGCGAACGGCACCGTTGCCAACCTCGCCGCGGCCGGGTACCGGGCGGGGGCCGGGGTGAAATCGAGCCAGCGCGATTCCGTTTCGCGGCGCACGGCCGGGGCTACCGGGACGGCCATCCGCGCGAGGCGAATTTTGGGACGCGGCCGCGTGGCAGCCAGCATCCGCGGTGTTCCGGACCCCGGCGCGATGGGCACAACCAACCGCGTTTTCACCGGGGGCGCCTGCAGCCCGGGCACCGAAAGAGTCAGCCCGTCCGGCGTTCCAGGCAGAACCGGTTTGGGAATGCGAAATCCCGAAGATGCCGAGACACGCAGCGGTCTTCCTTGCTGAATGGATACGGCTAAAGCTCGCGCCCCCGTCGCCGGCCGGCCATCGTTCCAATCCAAGGTTTGAAACGAGAACGCCGAACCCGCTAAAGAGAGACGCAGCGACGGCTGCTTACCCTCCCCGGGGCCGCGCCGGCCGCCGCGCCATTCGGCCAGCAGAGGTTGCAGGAAACCGCGCTGAAAAGCCGCCGAACTTCCCAACTCCGAGGGCAGCACCAGCGGCTTGGGATTCTCGCAGCGCCGCATCAGGCTGGCGACCTTATTGACCTCCAGCATCCGGTCCATGCCGACGCGCAGCCGGTACTGATTATGATGCTCGCGGGAGCAGAAGTCCCCGTTGCCTACGCGAATTCTGCTCAGCGGTTTGCCGCAGAGCTGGCAAGTCCTGGAACCCATTTAGCAGCGATTATACGGGGACGCACCCTCAATTACCACCATAAATACCGGAAGTACTGTCATGCTGCCAATTGTTAGTCATTGGGGAGTTCCAATGTTATCGAAGGTTTATGTTTTTATCGAATGAATCATAACTTCAGTAAGTCCCGCGAATTTCCGGCTATAAATCGGTGGTGACTGGAGTAGAATCGACCCAAGCCGGTTTTCCGATGCAAGCCGGCCGGAGGCGATCCATGATTGAGTCGATTGCGCGGGCGGAACGTCCCGACCCGCCGTTATCCGTATCTTCCTACTTCGTCTGGCAGGTGCCGCAGAAACCGCTCGTGGTGCGGATCTCTCTGGCGGTTATCGACCGGCTGGAGCGGGAGGCGGTGGAGAGCTTCCGCTCGCTGACCTCGCGCGGATCGGAGATCGGCGGACTGCTGTTCGGAAACGTGGCCCTGGGCACACCGGCGATCGTCACTATCGAAGACTACGACGCGGTCTCCTGCGACTACACGCGCGGGCCCTTGTATCGCCTATCGGACGCGGATATGGCGCGCTTCGAACGCGTCATCGAGCAGCGCGGAGGCCAGAACGGGCCGTCCGTGATGGGCTTCTTCCGCAGTCACACGCGCAAAGGCCTGTCGCTCGACGCCGAGGATGCCGCCTTCTTCCAGGCGCGTTTTCGCGATCCGCACCAGATCGCCCTCCTGGTGCGCCCGGCGGCTACCAAGGCCAGCGTGGGAGGCATCTTCATTTGGGAAGGCGGAGCGCTCCACACCGAGAGCAGCTATCTGGAGTTCCCCTTCCGGTCCGCCGAGCTGCAGCTCTGGCGCGCGGCCGCCGAAGCGGATGCGCAGGCCGCGAGCGCGCTCCCGGCTCCCAAGCCGCCCACGCGCGCGCAGATCGTCCCCATAGCTTCGCGGCGCGAGCCCGCGCCTCCGCCCGCGGAAGTGGCGCCGCCGCGGCCGCCCGAACCGCCTCCCGTGGAAGCCCCCAAACTGGCCGATCCGCAGCCCGCGCCTCCCGTAGCGGCCAAGCCCGTTCCAGCTCCCGCGGCCGCGCCCGAGCAAACGCTGCCGGCCGTTGAAACCCGCGTGCCGGTGGCTCCGGCCGAGGCCGCGGAAGTTCTTCCGGAGCCGCGCGCAGGTAAGTGGGTATGGGCTGTCGCGGCCGCTGCCTTGCTGGCGGTCTTCGCGGCTATCTTCTTCTATTGGCTGGCGCCTCACAGCCGGCCCGTGCCGGCGGTGCAAGCGCGGCAGGACGCCTCGCCCCTTTCGCTGCGCGTCGAACGCACGGCCGGCGGTCTCCTGCTGACCTGGAACCGAGCTTCCCAGGCGATCGAGGACGCCCGGCGTGCGGTGCTCTCCATTTCCGACGGCGAGCGTCACGAAAATTTCGACATGGATATCGAGCAGCTCCGCAAGGGCAGCATCGTCTACATGCCGTACACCCAGGACGTCAGCTTCCGCATGGAGGTGACCGGCGGCGGCCAGGCCAAGACGGCCAGCGAGATGGTGCGCGTGTTGCGCACTTCGCCCATGCCGGAAGCGCCCGTCAAAGGCACACTGGCGGGCGCGGACGCATCCGGCGCCAATCCGGCCACCGGCGCGGATTCCGAGCAGCCTCACCCTGGCTGGGCCCAGCCAGTCAAGCCGTTCAGCACGCCTTCTCTCGCCGGACGGCTGCGTCCGGCGCGCCCCACGGAAATCCCCGAGGCCCCCGACCTGGCGCGCGGAGACGAATCGGCCTCCGCCGCGCCATTACCCGCCAACCTGGGGGCTGTAATGCCCGCTCCCCAGGCTCCCAGCGCTCCAACTCCGGCGCCCGCGGCGCAAGCGCCTCCGAAGGCCGCGCCCGCACCTGCGCAGCCCGCGCCAACGCCAGCACCAGCCAAGACCACCAGCCGGCTCCAGAGCGCTCAACTGCTGTCTCACCGCGATCCCGAGTACCCCACGCTGGCCCGCCACAACGGCATCCAGGGCGCCGTGCGCCTGTCCGCCACCGTGGGCACGAACGGCCACGTGAAGGCGGTCAGGGTAATCAGCGGCCATCCGCTGTTGGCGCAGGCGGCCACTAACGCCGTCATGCAGTGGGTCTACCGGCCCACCATGTTGAACGGAGTGCCCCAGGAGTCGCAACTGGAGATCGTGCTGAACTTTACCGGCGGACACTAGCGCGCGTTCGAAAAACATCCGGCTCGGAAGCCTGCTCCTGGGATATCATAGAGCATTCTCTCCATTGTGACGCGATTCCGATTCCTGGACTGGATGCGTGGGCTGGCCGTGCTCATCATGATCCAGTGCCATACGTTCAACTCCTTTAGCCGACTGGACTTGCGCGAGGGCGGGCCATACGTGCTTTCGCAATTCGTGGGCGGCATGGCGGCGCCCCTGTTCCTGTTCATGTCGGGCATGACGCTGGCCTTCCAGATGGAGAGCGCCGCGCGCAGAGTAGCCTCCCGCCCGCGGCGATGGCTGGCCGCGCTGCGCCGCGCCGGCTACATCCTGGGCATTGCCTACCTGTTCCGCATCACCAACTGGGCCGCCAGCCTGCCGCACGCCGACCCGGCCGAAATCACCAAGGTGGACATCCTGAATTGCATGGCCGCCGGCATGTTGGCGCTTTCGGGGGCCGCCCTGTTCGATTCCCGCGGACGCATCCGCTTCGCCATCGGCGTCAGCCTGGCCATCGCCGTGGCCGCTCCGCTGATGACCTATCTGCCCTGGGATGGCGCCCCGGCGCTGCTGCGCGAATACATGGTGCCGGGACCGGGCCGCGGCCGCTTTCCATTCTTCCCCTTTGCCTCTTACGTGGGCTTCGGCCTGGCGGCGGGCGCCATTCTCAGACGCACCGTTCCCGACCGGCTGGAACGCCTGGTGCAGTGGTCTGTGCTAATCGCCATCATCCTGGTTTTCGGCGCGCAGTATTTCGCCAATCTCCCATACTCCGTCTACCCCCAGTCCGATTTCTGGCTGAACAGCCCGGCACTCATCCTGATCCGCGTGGGCGTCTGTCTGCTGCTGCTGGCGGCGTCTTACCTCTGGACCGAGTTCGGCGCGGGCTCCGGCTGGAGCTGGATGGAGTGCCTGGGCAAGAACTCGCTGATGGTCTACTGGGTTCACGTGATGCTGGTCTACGGCTCCGTGGCCAAGCCCATCAAGCGCACGCTGGGGATTCCCGGGACGGCGCTCGCGACCTTATCGGTGATGGCTCTCATGGTGGGCCTCTCGGCCGCGTGGATGTGGTGGAAAGCGCGCCGCGTGGCCGAGCGCTTCAGGCTAGCCGTCGCGAGTTCCCAATAACCGAGAGACTGGAAAGAACCATGGCGCCGGCCGCCATTATCGGATTCAGCACGCCCGCCATGGCCAGCACGATTCCCGCCAGATTGTAAGCGAAGGCCCAGAACAGGTTCTGGCGGACGATGCGAAAGACCCGCCCGGCCAGGTCGAGCGTCTGCGTTACCCCCGCCAGCGACTGGCTCATCAACACCAGCGGTGCGGCCTCGATGGCGATATCCGCGCCCGAGCCGAGCGCGATGCCCAAGTCGGCCTGCGCCAGGCTGGGGGCGTCATTGACGCCGTCGCCGATCATGGCCACCACGGCGCCTTCGCGTTGCAGCCGCCGTATGGTTTCGATCTTCCGCTCGGGCGTGGCTTCGGCAATCCAATCGCCGGCTCCGATGGCGCGGGCGGCCGCTTCAGTCGTGGCGCGCGCGTCTCCCGAGAGCAATAGCGTCCGCACTCCGCGGCGCCGCAGCTCCGCGCACAGGGCTGCGGCATCCGCGCGAACCACGTCGCCGAACACCATATTGCCCCGGACCTCGCCATCCCAGCCGAAATAGACGTTGCCGCCGGCCTGGCTGCGGCCGGTCATCCGCTCGGCCAGCGCGCGGTTGCCGATGAAGTAGCGCGCGCCATCCACAAATCCGCCGATCCCCAGCCCAGAGTAGATCTCGAAATTGCGCACGGCCATGCCGGACGCCTCTCCTGCGTAGTGCGCGACCGCCTTGGCCAAGGGATGTTCGGAGAGCGCCTCGAGCGCCGCCAGCTCACGGATCCGGGAGCTATCGCCTTCGACCTCGAGGAGCGCGAATTCGCCCGAGGTCACCGTGCCGGTTTTGTCCAGCACCACCGTATCCACGCGGCGTATGGTCTCGAGCACGCGCGCGTCGCTGACCAGGATTCCCCGCCGCGAGGCCGCCTCTACCGCAGCCGTGAGCGCCAGCGGCGTGGCGATTCCCAGGGCGCACGGACACGCGATCACCAGCACCGCGATGCCGTGCAGGATGGCGTCGTCCAGGCGCCCCGTGCGCCACATCCAACCCGCAAAAGTGGACACAGCCAGCGCCAGCACCACCGGGATGAAGATGCGCGCCACGCGGTCCACGGCGCGCTCCACGCGCGTGCGGTGGGCGGCCGCCTGCTCGACGATGCGCACAATGCGCGCCAGTGTGCTGTCGGCGCCCACGCGCGTGGCGCGGATTTCGAGTAGGCCGCCCATCGCGATGCTGCCGCAGACCACCGCGTCCCCCGGCCCCTTGGCGAGCGGCGCCGATTCGCCCGTGAGCACCGCTTCGTTGACGTGCGAGCGGCCCTCCACCACGACGCCATCGGCCGCGATGCGCTCGCCCGATTTCACGCGGAAGATCGCGCCCGGCCGCAGCGCCTCGGCCGCGGCGAAGCGCTCGCGCCCCTCTACCACGATCCGCACCTTGGTGGGCATCAGGCGGTACAGCAGCGCGATGGCCCGCGCGGTCTTCTCCTTGGCGCCGCGCTCGATCGCTTTGCCCGCCAGCACCAGCGTGACGATGGCGCAGGCGGTATCGAAGTACACGTGGTTGCTGCCGCGGAAGGCCTGGACCGCACTGTAGCCGTACGCCGTCAGAATGCCCATGGCCAGCAGCGTCTCCATGCGCAGCGTGCCGAGCCGCAGGCCGGTCCAGGCCAGCCGCAGCACCGGCGCGGCGCAATAGAAGACCGCGGGCGTAGCCAAGGCCATCAGTAAGAACGGGATGGCGCGCCAGTAACTGGCAGTTACTCGCTCGAAGTAACTGGCGTACACCACCAGGCTGAACATCATCACGTTCATCCACAGGAAAGCCGCCACGCCCAGCCGGAGGAGCAGGTCTTTACGCTCGGCATCCCCGGCGCCCGTCTGGCCGGTATACTCGGTGGCGCGGTAGCCCAGCCGGGCCACCCGCTCGGCCACGGTTTCGAGCGGGAGATACTGCGGTACGTAGCGCACCTTCAGCAGGTCCGAGGCGAACAGCACCTCGGCGGAAACCACGCCCCGTGTGCGCGCGAGCGCGTGCTCGATGAGCCACCCGCAGGAGACGCACCACATTCCTGATACGTGAAATACGGCCTCGCGCGTAGGCGCATCGGGCGGAATAGCGGCCGCAGCCGGCTCGCGCCTGGAGATCAGCCCCAGGCGGAGGCTCTCGCGGTAAATCTCGGTTTCGCGGAAATCCTGGCCCGAAGCCAGCACCCCGCTTTCCAGCAGGATGGCGTGGACGTTCTGGCAACCCGCGCAGCAGAACGGCTGGCTGCCGGAATCGAGGCCGCACAGCGTGCAGGTCATGAATCCCGGACTAAGTGGCCCTTCTCATCGAGCATCTGCGGATGAGCCTTCTTAACTTCCACGTAAGTAAAAATCAGGATGCCGATAAATAGGGCCGATATGGCTACTAAGAACGGTATAAGTACGGGCACTCGCTTCATTTCTCCTCCACGGGTGCGATAAACGTCATCGAAAACGATTCGGTCTGGCGCTCCGGCGTGGTGGTGGCGTAGATCGTGAAGTGGCTCACCATGTCGCTGCGCCGTGCGGGCGGCTCGGAGATCTCGAACTCGCCCTGAAGGACGGCTCCGGGCGCCACGGAAACGGGATTGGGCTGGAGGGCGAGCGCGGCCCCCGCGAGATCGCCGATCGAGAACGCCACCGCCGCGGGCCGGCTTCCGCGATTGGCGACGTTGTAGCGGAACTGGTTCACGATGCGCCCCGCAGCATCCACCTTATACAGCGTTTCATGCTCCTGCGCGATGCGCACCAGCACGGTCCGCCGCATGGCCAGCGCCACGCACAGCCCGGACGCGTAAAACGCCAGCACCAGCAGCACCACCACGCGCTTGGCGTCCCGTATCCCGATGCGCTGGTACCACGCCATCCCACTCGCCTGGCCGACCAGCTCGCCCTTCTCGCCCCAGGCATAGTGAATCAGGCCCGGCTTGCCCAGGCGCGCCAGAATCTCCTGGCACGCATCGATGCACTCGCCGCAATGCACGCATTCGATCTGGAACGGCGACTGGCGGATATCGATTCCCATGGGGCATATGCGCACGCACTTCTTGCATTCGATACAATCGTGCCGCGCATCGCGATAGTCGACCAGCAGCGTGTGGCCGTCGCCCAGCATACCCTGCAGGTAACCGTACGGGCAGACGGTGGTGCAGAAGCGCAAGCGCAACAGGCTGAAATCGAGGAAGGTTAGCAGCGTGACACTGGCGCCGGCGATCCCCGCGGCGGTCCGGATATCGAGCGAAAGCAGGCTGCGCGCCAGGTCGCGCGGCGGGACGAAATAGGCCATGAAGATGAACGCCAGCCCCACCGAAGCCGCCGCCAGCGCGCCGTAGAACAACGTGCGCACCAGAAGTTCGCGCCGCTTGGGTTTCCAATGGATGAACTTCTTCACCACCAGCCGGCGCAGCCGCGACTCGATCGCCATGGAGGCTTCGCTGAAGATCATCTGCGGGCACAGGTATCCGCAATAGACCCGCCCATAGAAGACCGACGAGACCACCACCAGGAACATGAGGAACATCAGGGCGAAGAAGACGATGCCGAACTCGTTGATCCACAATTCCTGCCCCGCGAAATAGAACCGCTGCCGGGGGAGATCGAAACGCACGACATTGAAAAACGGCAGCGCCACAAAGATCAGGAAGCAGAGTAAGTGGACGACTTTGCGGAGCTTGTGCCAGTTATAGGTCACGCGTGCCTACCCGGGGAGTTCAAAATAAGCTCACCGCGGAGACGCGGAGGCGCGGAGTTTTCGCGGAGTAAGTATAAGGTTAGATCTCCACGGCTTAGCCGCGAAAGAGGACAGCCGGTTTTCGCGCTCTTTAAGTTCTTCTCCGCGTAATTCTCCGCGGCTCCGCGCCTCCGCGGTGAGCTATTAACCATGGCACACCGGCTTGGCCATCAACCCGCGCCACAGAAAGAACGCGCCCGCCAGCAGGATCGATGCCCCGGCCACGCGGTTCCCCCATGCTCCCAGCCGCAGACCCGCCACCGAGCCGAGCACGCCCATTCCCAATAGCGCGGCGGCCGTCCCCAGGCCGAATGCCAGCATAGTCAGCGCGCCCGCCACAGGGCTGGCCGACTCCACAGATTTCAGCAGCGCGGCGTAGATCAACCCGCACGGCAGCAGGCCCAGCAGGAGTCCCAACGCGAATTTGCCGCCGGCGCGCGTACCCGTCAGGAGCCGCCCCATGCCGCGCGAAAAACATCCCGCGAGGCCGCGCCTCTCAATCGCCACCAGCGCGCGCTTGGGAACCAGCCGCAACAGAGCGAGACCCGAGACGATCATGGCCGCGCCCGCGAAGATGCGCGCTCCCGCGGCCAGGCCCGCCAGGCGGCCCAGCATCCCGATCCCGCTGCCCACCGCGCCCGCCAACGCTCCCAGCGCCGTGTAGGTCAGGATCCTCCCCGCGTTGTACGCCAGGTGCGCGCGCAGCATGCCGCCGCGTTCGACACCGCCCTTGGCCATCGCCACGCTATAAGAGAGCACGATGGGACCGCACATCTGCAAGCAATGCAGGCTGCTCACCAGCCCCAACCCGAAGACGAGGCTGAACTCGAGAGGCGTCATGCCGTATACAGCACCTTGGGATTCGGCACCGGAACGCTCACGCACTCGCGATAGAAATCGAAGCGCTTCATCGTAATGGCATGCGTGGGACAGCGCGAGGCGCACAGTGCGCAGCGAATGCAGGTGGTCTCGTCTTTCATCATCACCGCGCCCAGCGCGTCCAGTTCCTCGGGCGGCAACTGCCGGATTTCGGGGCCGAATTCTTCGACCGCCTTCGTCATCCAGCTCTCGTCCTCGATGAGCTTGCTCAGCCCTACCAGACGGATCAGGTTTTCCGGGCAGACATCCACGCAGCCGTTGCAGGCCACGCAGATCCCCGTGTCGAAAACCGTGTCGACGTTGCAGCGCACGCAGCGCGCGCCCTGGCGGCGGGCCTCGGCTTCGGGGAAGCTTTCCTCCACGATCTCAAGCGTTGCGGCGCGCTGCTCGCTCGCGACCGTGGGCGGATTGCGGCGGGGAATTACGTTCCAGCCATCCGCCATCGCGTAGGCCGCCGGCGACCACTTCTTGCGCACCACCACGTCCGTGCGGGTGCCGCGCAGGTAATCGTGCATGGAACGCGCGGCGATCTGCGCCGAAGCGATGGCGTCGATGAACAGGCGCGCCCCGTGCGCGATATCCCCGCAGGCGAAGACGTCCGGAGCGGTGGTCTGATACGTCTCGCGGTTCACCTTGATCAAGCCGCGCTCGCTCTGGACGCCATCGGCCGGATCGAGGAAGGCCAGGTCCGAAGTCTGCCCGATGGCGAAGATCACGCTGTCGGCCTGGATGTCCTCGATGTGGTTTTCGTCGTAGGTGGGATTGAAGCGCCCGGAGGCGTCGAAGACCGCGGTGCAGTGCACCGTGCGCAGCGCCGTGACGCAACCGTCTTTTACCAGGACCTCGCGCGGGCCGCGCTGGTTATGCAGGCGAATGCCCTCTTCGGCTCCCTCATGCACCTCGATGTCGTCGGCGGGCATTTCCTCGCGGCCTTCGAGACACACCACGTGAACTTCTTTATCGGCGCTCAGGCGCAGAGCCGAGCGGGCCACGTCGTAAGCCACCTGCTCATCGTGCGGGCGGACCGCCGAGCGGGCCACATCGTAGGCTACGTTGCCGCCGCCGATCACCACGATCCTTTTTCCCAGCGGCGCCGGCTTGCCGGAATTGAAGGCGCGCAGGAAATCCATGCCGTCGAGGACGTTTTCGTTATCCGCGCCGGGGAGTGGCAGTTTGCGGCCTTTGGGAAGACCGATCCCCAGGAAGATGGCCGCGTAGCCTTCGGCGCGCAGACTCGCAATCGTGAAATCGCGCCCCAGCCGCTGGTTACACTGAAGGTCCACGCCCAGCGAGAGGATTGCGTTGATCTCGTGGCGCACCAACTCGCGCGGCAGGCGGAAGATCGGCACGCCCACCGTGAGCATGCCGCCCGGTTCGGCTTCGGCTTCGAAGAGCGTCACGCGGTAGCCGGCTCTCACCAGGTCGTGCGCCACGGTGAGGCCCGAGACGCCCGCGCCCACCACGGCGATCTTCTCGGGATAGGCACCGTCGCCGTGGCGCGGCGGCAGCATAAGGTCGTTATTGGCCTCGCGGTAGAGCGCGTAATTGCCGGTTTCCGGGCCGAAGCGGTCCGTGACGAAGCGCTTGAGCGCGCGAATGGTCACCGGCGCATCCACGTCGCTCCGGCGGCAATTGGTTTCGCATGGAGCGCCGCACACGCGCCCGCAGATGGAGGCGAACGGGTTGTGTGCGCGCGCGATCCGGTAGGCCTCCTCGTAACGGCCTTCCGCAATGGCCGTCACGTAGCCGCAGGCATCCGTGTGCACCGGGCAGGCGTGCCGGCACTTGACCATCTCGATCCAGTAATCGGTTGCGTCCGGTACACGGACCTGGTAGAAACCGTTCTGCATGCGCCGTTCCTCAATCGTGGCCGGACTTGCCGAACGAGAA
>CAYRWE010000169.1:0-11066 GCA_964427655.1 uncultured Solibacteraceae bacterium
GCCGCGCTGGTGGGCGTCTTCGATTCGCAGGTGAGCGGCGGCAAGCGCTACGACCTGGCCACGGCCGGCCGCCGCCTGGCGCACGCCACTTACTACGCGTCGCACGGCACGGACCAGGAGAGCGCACTGAGTTTCGCCATGGATCTCACGCCGTTGATAGCCGACCCGGAGCTGCGGATCGCCGATTACGTGTTGGGGTTGGTGGATAAGTTCAGGGCGGACGTGGCTAAGCGGCTGAGTTCGAGTTAGGGGCGGACGCGAGAACAAGCCCACCGCGGAGACACGGAGGCGCGGAGATTCGCGGAGAAGCAATATTCAAAGTCAAAACCTGAGATCACAGAGAATGCGGAGATCCCGGGTGCTGGCGCTGTCGGGCCTCACTTTTGCTTTATGTTTTTCTCCGTGGCTCCGCGCCTCCGCGGTGAAGGACGCCCGCTAGTTCACGCCGCTCTGCGCAGCACCGTGCAGACGCTGGCGCAGATGGGGCCGCCGATATTGAAGGTGGCCGCCAGGCGCGGATCCTTCACCTGCAATTCGACGGGCGCGCGGCCTAGAAGTTGCATCGCCGACCAGCCGATCATCGCAATGCCGGTCGCGCCAATGGGGTGGCCTTTGGCGATCAGGCCGCCGGAGGTGTTGATGCCGCACACGCCATCCGGCCGCGCGCAGCCGTCCACCCAGTAGCGCGCGCCCTGGCCCGGCTCCGCTTTCCCGATGATCTCGGTCGCGAGCGCGCCCATCACGCTGAAACAATCGTGCACCTCGGCCACGTTGACGTCCGCCGGCGTAGCGCCCGCCATGTCGTAAGCCGCGCGCATGGCTTTGTACGCGCCGGCCGGATGGAGCACGTCGCGTCCGGCTTTGCGCAGCGGATCGGTGGCCTGCCCCCAACCGGCGATCTCGACCGCGTCCGCGCGCTTCGCGCCCAGCCGCGTGAGGCCTTCCGCGGTCGCCAGAATCAGCCCGGCGTAGCCATCCGTGATTTGCGAACAATCGTAAGTCTTCAGCGGCAGGCCCTCGACCACGTAGCGGTTGATGCCTTCGATGGCCAGGGCCTGATCGAGCGTGATCCGCACCTTGCTCATTTGCGCGCAGGGATTGAAGCGCGCATTGGCGTACTCCTGGACGGGGATGTGCGCCAGGTCGCGTTCGGTGACGCCGTATTCGGCCATGTAGGCCTGCATCACTTCGGCGAACAAGTGCGGGAAGACGAAGACCTTGCCCTCGCGCTCATCGGGGTGCGAGAAATAGCCGAGCACCTTGCCGATGAGCTTGCCATCCATCTTGCCTTCGGCATCGCGCATCTTTTCATAGCCCACGGCGATGCCGGTTTCGCCCAGACCCAGTTGCAGCTTCTGAATGACGCTCAGCACCGCCTGGCCGCCCGAAGCGCAGGCGTTCTCCACGGCCTCGATGGGCTTGCCTTCCAGTCCCGGGGTCATGGCCATCAGCCCGGCCAGCAGGCCCTGTTCGTTCAGGGAAAAGTTGCAGGCCGCGCCCACCGAGCCGACGTCCAGCGCGGAGGCCTCGACGCCAAGCTGGCCACAGGAGCCTTGAATGGCGGCGTCCAGGATTTGCGGCACCGTCATGCCCATCAGCTTTCCGAACTTGGATTGATGGAACGTCGCGATGTAAATCGGTTTCACGGAAGCGCCCCCTGCTTCTATTATGCCGTGGGCATACGGAAGGCCACCGCGGCCTGGTTATATCCCACACCGGAGCCGGCCAGCACCACCAGGGTGCCGGGCGGCACCTTGCCCTGCTCGATGGCGCTGTCGAGCGCCATGGCCACACAGGCCGAGCCGGTATAGCCCCACTCTTCCATGATGGTGTGGGTGCGGCTCATGGGCAGGCCGAGGTTCCGCATGGCCCGTTCGATGGTCGGCTTGTGCAACTGCGTGAAGACGATCAGGCCGATGTCATCCAGCGCGAAACAGCCCTCGGCGGCCAGGCGGCGCAACAGCCTGGGCCAGCCCTGATCGTTGATTTCGGGCGGGTAGTGCTCGGTCATGCGGAATTGCGTGCGGCCGGCGGCGACGGATTCGGCACTGGCCGGCTCGGCCGTGGCGCCCGAGTAGATGCCCCAATAGGAATGGTAAGAGCCATCGGCCTGAAAGGCCGCAGCGACGAAGCCCGGTTCGGAAGAAGCCTCCAGCACGGCCGCGCCGGCGCCATCGCCGTAGAAGAAGATCATGGGATCCTTGGGATCCGCGAGCCGGTGCATGAGATAGACGCCCACCACCAGCACGGTCCGTATGCCGGGGTTGGTGGCAATGATCCCGCTGGCCGCCGCCAGTCCGGTGGGAAACGACGCGCAGGCGCAACCCACATCGAACGTGCCGGCATTGCGCGCCCCCAGTTTATTCTGGAGCACGACGGAAGTGGCGGGCGTGAGGTAATCGGGCGTATCGGTGCCGAGGACGATCAGATCCACCTCCTCGGGCCGGCGGCCGGCGCGCTCCAGGGCCTGGCGCGCGGCGGGCAGCGCCAGATCGGACGCGGCCCATTCCTCGGGCGCATACCAGCGCTTGCGGATGCCGCTGCCGGCTTCCATCTTATCGACGAAATCCGGGTAGTGCGAAAGCTGCCCGCGCAGGGCGCTGTTGGGTACTTCGATTTCGGGGAGGCATCTTCCGGTGGAGACGATCGTGGCGAAACGGCTCATGATAGTTCCCTCTAGGTTCCCGTGACGACGCCGCCATCCACGCCGATGACCGCGCCGGTGATGAAAGAAGCCGCGTCGGAAGCCAGCCAGAGATAGGCGTTGGCGACGTCTTCCGGCTTTCCCATGCGGCCCAGCGGCGTGCGGCCGATCATGGAATTCAGTATCTTCTCCGGCATTTCCGCGAGCATCCCGGTGTCGATGAAGCCGGGCGCCAAGGCGTTGACGCGGATGTGGTACCTGCCCAGCTCGCGCGCCCATACGCGCGTCATGCCGATGACTCCCGCCTTGGAGGCCACGTAGTTGGTCTGGCCGAAATTGCCGTAGATGCCCACTATGCTCGAAGCGTTCAGAATGACGCCGCCGCCGCGCTCGATCATGCGACCGGCGGCGGCCCGCCCGCAGGTGAAGACGCCTTTCAGGTTCACGGCAATCACGGAATCGAACTGCTCGTCGCTCATGACGCCCGCCGGAGCGCCGTCCTTGTATTTAACGAGCTGGCCGTCGCAGATGATTCCGGCGTTGTTGACCAGCACGTCGATTCCGCCCCAGCGCGCCACCAGCCCGTCGAGCGCCCCGGCCACCGAGGAGCCGCTTGCGACATCCACTTTCTGAAAAATGCCACCTTCTTCCGGTGGCGCTTCCTGTACGTCCCAGGAGGCCACCCGGCAGCCTTCCTGCGCGAAACGGCGCGCGGTAGCCCGGCCGATTCCGGAGGCCGCCCCGGTGACGATCGCCACCTTGCCTTGCAATCCTGTTTCAATCACGTCGCTTGGGAAGCTCGGCTTCCAGGAAAACTGTAGCACGCCCGGCCGCCGCATAAGCGCCTTCGATAAGCCTGATTGAACATTTTTAATTCACAACGGCACGCCGTGTGCTAGAACTTGAAACAAGAGCGCCCGTGTTTGACGTCTGACAAAACAGGGAGCGGATGGGATGCTATGGATGAACGGTATATCGCAATACCCGGCACCAGGACGCACGAACTTCCGCCGCTGCTGGTTCATTTAGCGGGGGATGGCGCATCCGAAGAGGGGGCTTCGGGGCTGGATTCCATGATGCCCGAGGCCGAGGAGATGCTGGCCGCCAGCGGGGCCGATCCGCTGGAGATGGAACGCCGCAAGGTCGATCTGGCGCTACAGCTTACGGAAAAATATCGCGGGCTGATGTCTCACTGGCTGTGGGGCGATTCGGTGCTAGGGTGGATCCGCCAGTGCGAGATCACCTTCGAATGTGAAGAGACGCTCCGTGCGCTGCTTCACCCGGATGTGTGGCCGCACGCCAGCCGGTCGAGTTTCGTCACCCTGCTGATGGAAAAACACGTGCCTACCTACGGCGTGGCTCTGGAGCAGGCCGTGGGGCTGCGGCTCACCTTCCGGCAGCCACCCCCGGTGGATTGTTTCTCGAACCAGTTTCTCTTATACCTGAACGGCACAGTGGCCGATACGGCTTACCGGACGTGGTCGCACCTGGCACCCAACGCTCCGGCGCTGCTGCCACCGGAGCGTTTTCACTTCGAAGTGCTGGATCTCGACCGGCAGTAGGCGCTTACTGCGCGCCGCGGCCGCCGGGTGCGCCCGGTCCGCCGCGTCCGCCAGGCATACCCATTCCGCCACGGGCGGGAGCGGGAGGAGCCACGTAGTCGACTAGTTCATCCACGGGCTTTTTGCCGGCCCATGCGATACCGCGCAGCAAGGTGCGCTCGATCTGATAATTGGTGAAGTCGGCATAGGTGTGGCCCTGCATCCACACGAACGCGCGGGCGGGCTGACCGCCGGGCAGCGTGTGCTCGTACTTCCAGATCTGCGGCGCATTTTCGCCCTTGTGATCGCCCGCCCAGCGGGTCGGCGCAACCTGCGCGGTGGCCAGCACGTGGGGCGCGGGATCCTTGGCCCACGTCATCAGGAAGAAGGCTTCGTCGAAGAGCGTAAGGTTCGACATATCCTTCATGATCGGGTCTTCCTTATCCACGACGGTGTAGGGGACGGGGGCGTCCAGCGTAAAATTGATCTCGCCGTGCTTTTTGGCGCCGCCCAGCAGCGAGGCTAAATACGCCGGGTCCGGACCGCACAAAGAATCGTGGAAACTCACCAGGCCGCCGCCGCGTTTGACGTACGCTTCCAGCGTAGCTTTGTCGGATTCGAACAGGTAGCCGGCGTCGCCTTTATAAATCACGACGACATCGGTATGTTCCAGGTCCGCCGCGCTGGGGGCGTGCAAAGCGCCATCGACCACGGCTCCCTGTTCGGTGAGAATCTTGCTCCAGTCGGACAGAAACTGCGGGTAGTCGTGCTGCCCCGCGCCGTGAGACTTGATACCGGACCAGAGGTATATGTGCATTCCGTTAGGGTTCTGGCCCTGGGGTGGGGGAGCGCCCTGCGGCATACCCCTTCCGGGCTGCGCCCAAGCACATGAAATCGTTACGAGGATCAACAGAAGTAAGGTTACGCAAATTCGTCGGCTCGTCATAAGAGAATCACTCCCGCGCCTCGAAGGCGCACGTAGAACATCTAGTTTAAGGCCTGCTCGATGAGAGAGGGGCATGGTATCGAAATGCGGCGGCCGTTGTCAAATTACCTGCGCGAAGCCATAGGGCGCCGGCGCGCATCGAAATAAGCAAACGATGCTGCCGGTAGAGGGGTCGCAACCTCGCGTAAACCCGTGGCTTGTCGCGGTGGCTGTGATGTTCGCCACGTTCATGGAGGTACTCGACACCACCGTGGTGAACGTCTCGCTGCCGCACATCGCCGGGAGTCTTTCGGCCAGCGTGGACGAGGCTTCCTGGGCGCTCACGTCGTACCTGGTGGCTAACGCCATCGTGCTGCCCATGACGGGCTGGCTGGCCAGTGTCTTCGGCCGCAAGCGCATGCTCATCGCGGCCGTTTTCGGGTTCACGGCAGCCTCGTTCCTATGCGGCCTGGCGCCTTCGCTGAGCATGTTGATTCTCTTCCGCGTGATTCAGGGAGCCACCGGGGGCGCGTTGCAGCCGCTCTCGCAGGCCGTGATGCTGGAGGCCTTCCCGCCCCAGGATCGCGGCAAGGCCATGGCGTTTTGGGGATTGGGAATCGTGGTGGCGCCCATGCTCGGCCCCGTGCTGGGCGGCTGGCTTACGGATAATCTCAGTTGGCGCTGGGTGTTCTACATCAACCTGCCGGTCGGCGCGGCCTCCATTCTGATGACCCGCCTGTTCGTCTTCGATCCGCCCTATCTGCGGCGCGCCAACCGCGGCATCGATTACTGGGGAATCGGCCTGCTGGCCGTCGGCATAGGCGCACTGCAGGTGATGCTCGACAAGGGCCAGGAGGACGACTGGTTCGGCTCGCACTGGATCGCGCTGCTGGCCGTGCTGGCGGTGGCGGGTCTCGTGCTGTTCGTGGTTCATGAATTGCGCAGCCGGAACCCGGTGGTAAACCTGCGGGTGCTCAAGGACCGGACCTACAGCGCCGGCGTGTTCCTGATGACCATGCTGGGCTTCGTCCTCTATGGCAGCATGGTGCTTCTGCCCCTGTTTCTGCAGACGCTGCTGGGTTACCCGGCGCTGGAGGCGGGCGTCGCGATGGCGCCGCGCGGTCTCGGTTCGTTCCTGATGATGCCGCTGGTGGGCACGGTGCTGGGGCGTTTCGATCCGCGCAAGGTGCTGGCGGTCGGACTGGTGGGCGCTTCCTGGTCGCTCTATGCGCTCTCGAAGCTGAGCCTGGAGGCTGGCTACTGGGATATCTTCTGGCCGCAGTTCATCCAGGGCGCGGCCCTGGCCATGTTGTTCGTGCCGTTGACGACCGCCACTATGGATCCCATTCCGCGCGAGGAAATGGGCAACGCCACCAGCCTGTTTAACCTGATGCGCAATGTCGGCGGCAGCATGGGGATTGCCTGCGCCAGCACGTATCTCTACCGGCGCCAGCAGTTCCACACGTTCCTGCTGGGCGCGCACGTGAGCGCCTACAGTCCCGCAACGCAGAATTTCCGGAGCGGCATGGAATCGACCATGATGGCGCACGGATCGAGCGCCCCGCGCGCCGCCAGCCAATCGCTGGCCACCTTGTGGGGAATGGTGCAGCAGCAGGCGTCCATGCTCTCGTTTGTCGATACCTTCGTGGCTCTGGCGCTGGTGTTTCTGCTCGTTCTGCCGCTGCTGTTCGTCCTCAAGAGGCCCCGCCAGCGCGGCGCCGCGGTGATTGCGCACTAACAAAACCGCTTGCAAACGCGCGCGGCTCGGAACGCTGCCGCCGCGCAACCCGCTTGCGCTACCCTGAAGCGGGTGGAGCGCACATATGGATCGAAGAACGTTTGTGGGTACGGGCTTGCTGGCCGCGGCGCAATCCAGGCTGGCCGCGCAAGGCGCCGAACGAGTAGTGGTGGACCCCCAGCCGCTGTTCGATGTTTCCCCGTATTTCTATCTTCAGTTCATGGAGCCGCTCGGCACCACGGATGGCTCGGTCGAAGCCGCCTGGGATTATGACGCGGACGATTGGCGCAAGGATTTCGTGGACGTGGTGCGCGATCTCGCCCCCGGCGCGGTCCGCTGGGGCGGCTTGTACAGCCGTTACTACAAGTGGCGCGAGGGCACCGGCGATCCGGCGCGCCGCCCGTGGGCGCGCAACTACGTGTGGGGCGGAAAAGAGACTAACCGTGTAGGCACGCGCGAATTCGTGGATTTCTGCCGCCGCGTGGGCGCCGAGCCGCTCTACTGCGTCAACTTCCTGAGCGATGGCGAGGCGCGCTACCGGCACACGCCGGAGGGCGATCGCAGCGGCGATGCGCGCGAAGCGGCCGAGTGGGTCACTTACGCCAACGATCCGGACGACCGGGCGCGGCGCGGCCATGGCGCGCGCGATCCCTACAACATCAAGCTCTGGCAGATCGGAAACGAGACCTCCTACGGGGATGCCACCTTCGGCAAAGAGCAAAGCATCGCCCACACCATCGAGTTCGCCAAGGCCATGAAGGAACGCGACCCCTCCATCCGCCTGATCGGCTGGGGTGACCGCCACGGCAATTCCGAGCTATGGGCGCGCGACCTGATCGAGCGCGCCGGCGAGCACCTGGATTACGTGGCCATTCACATGATGGGGCAATCCCCGCGCCGGCCGGAAACGGTGCTCAAGGACCTGCGCTACCAGAAGGAGCCGGAGCGCGCCTGGCAGGAACTGCTGGAACTTTCCGCCAACGTCGAACGGCGCGTGTCGGAGCTGGAGCAAGCCATCGCGGGCGCGGGCAACCGCCACGGCATCGCCATCACCGAAGGCCACCTGAGCCTCAGCCCCGGCAACGCCAACCCGATCCTCGCGGAGTGGCTTTCGGCGGTGTACCACGCGCGCTCGTTCAACATCTACCAACGTCACGGCGCCAAAGTGAAAATGGCGATCGCGGCGGATTTCGAGGGCACCCGCTGGACCGTGAACGCGGTGATGCTCCAGGTGCCCCGTGGCGTGAGCTACCTGATGCCGGTGGCCTCGGTGGCGCGGCTCTTTAAGGCGCACGAGGGCCGCCAGGGCGTGCGCGTGGCCGCGGCGCCCGCGGGATTGGACGTGGCCGCCACGCGCTCCGGCAACCGCATCTTCCTGCACGTGGTCAACACGGAGTACGGGCGCAGCGCCGCCGCCGAGTTCGCCGTGGAAGGGATGGCGGTCCGGGCCGCCAAGGTGCACTGGATCGCGCCCGAAGATCTGCGGCAGTACGTAAACGCCGATCAGCCGGACATATTCCGGCCCACCACGACGGAGCTGAAGGCGGAAGATGGCTTCGCTTGGCGGTTCCCCGCGGGCGCGGTGGCGGCCGTGGAGTTGGAATGCTCCTGACGTCCGCAGGTGATAGAATGCAAGCCGGATAGTGGGGTATTCGAGATGCCGCCTCTAGAGGTTGCGGGTTCCGGGCCGCCGGAAAGCCGCGGACCGGATAAAGAGGGTGCCGAGCCAAGCACAGTGGTGGGCATCGGCGCGTCGGCCGGAGGCTTAGAGGCCGCCGGCGCGTTGCTGAGCGCGCTGCCGAACGATACCGGCATGGCTTTCGAGCTGGTTCAGCATCTCGATCCGCACCATTCGAGCGCGCTCTCCGAACTGCTCGCGCAGCGCACCCAGATGCCGGTGATCGAAGTCGCCGATGGCACGGTCGTGCGCGCGAACCGGCTTTACGTCATTCCTCCCAACGTACGGATGACCATCACGGAAGGCGTTCTCAGCCTGATGCCGCGGAGCGAGGTCCCCGGAAAGTACATGCCGATCGACGCGTTCCTGCGCTCGCTGGCGGAGGACCGGAAGGGCCACGCCATCGGCGTAATCCTGTCCGGCACGGCCTCGGACGGCACCCTAGGGCTGAAGGCTATCAAATCCGAGGGCGGCTTCACCTTCGCCCAGGACGAATCCGCCAAGTTCGATGGCATGCCGCGCAGCGCCATTGCCGCCGGGGTGGTGGATTTCGTGCTCCCGCCGGAGGACATTGCCAAGGAGCTGGCCGATATCGCCAGGCATCCGCATCACACCGGCACCGAGTCGGCCATTCTGTATCAGGATTCGCCCACGTTTCTGGAAATCCTGCGGCTGCTCCGAACCACCGGGGGAATCGACTTTTCGCAGTACAGGCCCAACACACTCCTACGGCGGATCGCGCGGCGTATCGTTATGCAGAAGGCCGGCGATGCCGGCCGGTACCTGGAGATCCTGCGGGAGAACCCCGGCGAGATACAAGCGCTCTCCGAGGATTTTCTCATCAGCGTCACCGAGTTCTTCCGCGACCCGCCGATGTTCGACGCGCTCAAGGAGACGGTCTGCGCCGAAATCCTGAGGCGGAAGGAACCCGGCGAGGCGATCCGTGTGTGGGTGCCCGGATGCGCCACCGGCGAAGAGGTTTACTCGATTGCCATCGGCTTGATCGAATGCATTCAGGATGCCGGAGCGGAGTTCCCGGTGCACATCTTCGGCACCGATGTGAGCGAGATCAACATCGAGCGGGCGCGCGCCGGCATTTATAACTCCAGCGCCGTATCGTCCGTCTCGCCGGAGCGGTTAGGCCGCTTCTTCATGGGAGTGGATTCGGGATACCAGATCGTCCGTTCGATCAGGGATCTGTGCGTTTTCGCGGTGCAGAACGTCGCCGCGGACCCGCCGTTTTCGCGGATCGACCTGATCAGTTGCCGGAATCTGCTGATCTACATGGGCCCGGCCCTGCAGCAGCGCGTGGTCGGCATGTTTGCCTACGCTCTGCGGCCGGGCGGCTTCCTGGTGCTCGGAAAGGCGGAAAGACCCGGACACCTGGCCGAACACTTTATCACATTCGATACCGAGCACAACATCTACACGCGGAAACCCGTGGCCGTCCATACCGGGTTCGAACTGCCCGCGCGCGTGGCCGCTTTTCCGGTATTCCGGCAGGACGAGCGTCCGGCGGAGCGCGAATCGAAAGCTCTTAGAGAGGGTGCGCCCGGCCCGCTGCAAAGGCAGGTTGATCGTTTGCTACTGGCGCAATATGCGCCGCCCTCGGTGGTGATCGACGACAATTACCGGATCGTCCAGTTCAGTGGGGAAGTGGGGACGTATCTGGCACCCGAGAGAGGGGAAGCCGACCTGAATCTGTTCCGCATCGTGCGCGACGACGTGGCTTTGCACGTGCGCGCGGCGGTGGAAGCGGCACGGCAGAAGGGCATGGCCATCCGGCTGGAGCGCATCCATATCTCCGGCGCCCGCCCGCGGACGATCACGGTAGCCGTAACGCCGGTCGTGGTGGCTGGATCGGGACGGCATTTCCTGATCTCGTTCGAGGACCCCTCTTCGCCGCCGGCCCTGCCGGGCGAGCCGCTAGCTCCCGCGGCGGCCGCCTCGGGAGAGACCGGCGATCCGCATCGCCACATCGCCCAGTTGGAAGAAGAGCTGGCGTCCACGCGCCGGTACCTGCAATCCATCATCGAGGAAGTCCGTTCGGCGAACGAAGAAGCGCAATCGACCAACGAGGAGCTGCAAAGTTCCAATGAGGAACTGCAAACCGCCAAAGAGGAGCTGCAGGCCACCAACGAGGAGTTGCAAACCCTCAACGCGGAGATGGACAGCCGCAACGCCGATTTGAAGCAGTTGGCCGACGACCTGCTCAACCTGCTGGCCAGCCTGCAAACGCCCATCCTGATGCTGGACAGCGCCCTGCGCATCCGGCGATTTACGCAGGTCTCCGAAAAGCTGCTCAACCTGATCGCGACTGATATCGGGCGGCCGATTTCGGATTTGCAGCCCCGGATCAGGGTGCCCCGGCTGGAGGAGATTCTCCACCAGGTCGTCGACACGCTGGCGCCACATGAGGAGGAGGTGCGGGACCAGGGCGGGCGGTGGTACTCGCTGCGCGTCCGGCCGTATCGCACCAGCGATAACCACATCGATGGCGCCGTGCTCCAGTTAGTCGATATCGACGAATTGAAGAAGTC
>CAYRWE010000170.1:0-11001 GCA_964427655.1 uncultured Solibacteraceae bacterium
AGGCCAGTTCCAACAGGATCGTGCCGGCGGCCGAGAGGCCCTCGATTCCCAGCCCCGCGGTGTGGACCACGGCTTTGCGGAGGTCCGGGATCCTGATCCGTTCCCGAATCGCACCGATCACCAGCGAGTTCTGCTGGGCCGTGAGGTCCATTAGGATTTTTTGAACGGCGACGAGACTCTCAACGCCCTGTGTGGCCCAACTCATCACCTGGCGGGCGGTTGAGGAGGCTGCCGCTTGGGCTTGTGCTGTAGCGCTCATTCTGTGCTCCTTGTCGAATAACCTATGCAATACTGCATTGCAGTATAAGCTTACGGCGGGGCGTTCCCGGAGTCAAGCGAAAAGCGATATGTTGGTCTGAGATATTGTGCGCGAACGCCTGCACCGGGCGCGCCACGGGAAGGCACCGTTACGATCAGCATCCGGAAATACGGCGACCGCCGGCTCTACGACACGGCCGGAAAGCGCTATGTGAAGCTCCAGGACCTCGCGAAGATGATCCGCGACGGCGAGGAGGTGGAGGTGCGCGACGCCCGCACCGGGAAGGATCTGACCAGGGCCGTTCTGACCCAGATCGTCATGGAAGACGCGCGCGACGCGAGTGGCGGCCTGCCCACGAACGTTCTCCATCAGCTTGTAATGGCTTCGGACCGCGCTACCAGCGAGTTTCTGGGGTGGTATCTGAACAGCGCGTTCGATCTGCTGCGAAAGGCTCAGCATGGAGTTCAGCACGGCATCACCGACGCCCGGCGCGCCGTCGTAAACCCGCTCGAATTCGTGCGCGGCGTCTTCTCGGGCGGGGCGGAATCAGCGCCGCCGGAACCCGCCGACGACGTCGAACGGCTTCGACGGCGCGTGGAGGAGCTCGAGGCGCGCCTCGAAGAACTCAGCCGGGCCCGCAAACCGGCGGCGCGCAAACGCCGCGCGTGATCCGCCTGGCCCGTTTAATCCTGCATTGCAGGAGTAAACTCCCGGCGCTCCCAGAGGATGGGCCGGTTCTGCGCTTCCCAGTGCTCCACCAGTCTCTGATAGCGGGCTTCGAGCGCGGCCCGGCGGATCTTCAAGGTGGGCGTGAGCATGCTGTTGGCGATGGTCCAGGGCCCCTCGACCACGGCGATGAACGCCAGCCGCTCGTGGTGATCGCGCCGGCCGTTGACCACCTGCATGTGCAACAGCAAAGAGCGCTCGAGCGCCGCCCGGGCTTCCTCGCCGGCGCAGCCCTCCTGCGATTCGGGCGTGAGAACCACGACCGCGAACGGACTCGGCAGGCTGGCGCCCAGCAGACAGCAGGCCTCCACGGCCGGATGCGCCGCCAGCTCGCGCTCGATGGGAGCCGGCACCACGTACTTCCCTTTGCTGGTCTTGAACTGATCCTTCAGACGGCCCACGATCCGGAGCTGGCCGTCGTCATCCATGGATGCGATGTCGCCGGTGCGGAAGAAGCCATCCTCGGTGAAAGATTGCGCGGTGGCCCGCGGGTCGCGGTAGTAGCCTAACATGTTCGTGGGGCTGCGGACCAGCAGTTCGCCCCCGGTGTCGAAGCGGGTCTCGACGCCGGGAAGGGCGGCTCCCACGCAGCCCGGGCGCACGCTCCCCGGCACGCCGAGATGCGTCACCAGGATCTCGGTCATCCCGTAACCTTCGGCCAGTTCCAGCCCCAGCGAACGAAACCAGAGCATGAGATCGGGAGGCAGCGGAGCCCCGCCACAAGCCGCAAAACGCGCCGAATCGAGCCCCAGTTGCTTCAGGATACGACGCTTGATGTAGCGGTTCAGAACCGGGGTGCCGAGCAGCACATGGAGTTTTTCTCTGGGAATCTTGGTAAAGACGCCCTGCTGAAACTTAAAGAGCAGCCGCGGAACGGAGAGGAAGATGGTCGGCCTGGCGGAGTGCAGATCGGCCGCAAAAGTCTCCAGACCTTCGGTGAAAGCGATGGGCGCACCGCTACAGATAGCCAGCATCTCGGTACCCGAGCGCTCCACGATGTGAGCCAGGGGAAGATACGAGAACAGGCGGTCGCCGGGCGTCACTCGAATCAGCCGGGCGATCGGCGTGACCACGTGGCTTAAGGCCGCGAACCGGTGCATGACGCCCTTGGGTTCGCCGGTGGTGCCGGAGGTATAGATGATGGTCGCCAGGTCGCCGGGGTCCCGTGTGGGCGATTCCCGGAGCGGCGGGACATCGCGGATCACGGAATCCCACTCCGCGTCGCCGCGCTCTCGCGCCGTGGGAAAGGCAATCCGCGTCACGCCGGCCGGGATGCCGTATGCGGGCGCTTCCTCTTCGTCGGTGGCGCCGACAAAGCAGGCCGTGGCGTCGCTATGTTCCAGAATCTGACGGACGGTTTCGGCTCGCAGCGACGGGTAGACCGGGACGCTGACGTGGCCCGCCATCCAGGTGGCGATGTCGGCCATGATCCACCAGGCGCAATTCTTGGAGAGAATCGCGACGCGCGAGCCGGGTTCCCAATTCTGCGCCTTCATCCAAGCGGCCATGCGCCGCGTTTCGCCAATGGCCTGCGCCCAGGTCCAGCACCGCGTTTTTCCTCCGCCAGGCTGCGACAGGAAGAGGCGGCCGGCGCGCGCTTTTTCCCAGTGGTAGATGCGTTCGAGCGGTAAATCGTTGTCAGTGCCTGCAAAGACAGCCGGGGATGCCATGCTCCGCCTTTTTTTTCGCGGCTCCGGCGGCCCGGCTTCTCCCGCGCGCATGTCCTCACACGCAACGCCGAAAACCGCCGACCCGCGAGGAGTCAAGTGCCGGGATTGGCCCTGGGGCGCCGATCCGGTGTGAACTTACTCGCGAGTAAAGTAACAGTTACTCCGCGTAAGTGTCAATGGAGAAAGACCACTTACAAAGACCTTTTCCCGCCGGAGCGTTCGGAAACGCACGAATCATGACGCGGTCTTAGCGCTGCTGTAACTCTTGCCCGCCGCCTCGGATAAGCGAATCGCGGTTTCCTTCAGCTCCCAGGACTCGATGGCGCGTTTTGCGCCCTTACGAGCCAGGCTGGAGCTCAAGCGCCGTTCGGCCTCGTCGAAAATATCCTCGGCGTCCATTCTGGCGTTATAGGCCTCATTATCCGCTTCACGCAGGCGCCGGGCGGCCTCTTTGACGGCGGCATCCACATCCTTGGCGGCCTGCTGGGCTTGCGCGAAGTCTGCTTTCGCCTGGGGATCGTTTTCGAACGCCTCCTCGGCCTCCAGTTCGCGGTACGCCGCCTTCAGCGGATCGCTCCAGGAGGCCTTGATCTTCAGATCGAGCGCGTCCAGAGCTTCGTTGGCGCGGTCGGCGGCAGCCCGGACCCGCTTCTTGTCGGTGAGCCAGTGCCACACCGACCACTCTTTGGCTACGTGGAATAACGCCTTAGCCTCTTCCGCTGGTGGCAGTTTGTGCATAAAGAGGGACGAGTAAGTAATCAGGCTACTACGGACTCTCACCTTTGCCGCCTACCCGATGTGCGCAATCTCACATCGCTACCATTGGCGGGGTTGGGGTCAGAGTGAATAATGAATCGGAGCCATCGAAGCACACACCCGCCATGCCCGCCACAGCCTGCGAGTTCGACTATGACTACATCGTGATCGGCTCCGGTTTCGGCGGCAGCGTGGCCGCTCACCGTCTCACCGAGAAAGGCTACCGCGTGGCGGTCATGGAAATGGGCCGCCGCTGGACTCCCGAGAACCTGCCCAAGACCAACTGGATTTTGTGGCGCTGGCTTTGGCGGCCCGGCCTGGCCCTGCGCGGCTTCTTCAATATCACGCCTTTCCGCCATGCCCTCATCCTGCACGGCTGCGCGGTGGGCGGCGGCTCGATTACCTATGCGAACACGCTGCTTATCCCCCCCGAGCGGATTTGGGATAGCGGCTCCTGGGCCGGGCTGGCTCCCTGGAAACAGGAGATGCCGCGGCACTACCAGACCGCCATCCGGATGCTGGGAGTGACGGAAAACCGCATCCTCGGTCCGGCGGATCGTATTTTGAGGCACGCCGCCGACGTCGCGGGCATCGGCCACACCTTCTACCGGACGCAGGTGGCCGTCTTCCAGCCGCCCGAAGGAGAAGCCGGCGGCAAGACATATCCCGACCCTTATTTCGGCGGCGAGGGCCCCGAACGGACCACGTGCATCGGCTGCGGAGGATGCATGATCGGCTGCCGGTTCAACGCCAAGAACAGCCTCGACAAGAATTACCTGTACCTTGCCGAAAAACATGGCGCGCGCGTCTTCGAGGAGACCAAGGTTGTGGACGTGACTCCGCTGAACGGCCAGGCGGACGGCCGGGACGGTTATGAGGTGCGCACTGCAAAGTCCATCGCCTGGCTGCGGCGAGCCCCCAAGCGCTTCACCTGCCGCGGAGTGATCTTCGCGGCGTCCGCGCTCGGCTCCATGGACCTGCTTTTCCGGCTGAAGCAGAAGGGTTCCCTTCCCGGTCTCGGCGATCAGCTCGGGCAGCGCGTGCGGACCAACGCGGAATCGCTCATCGGCGTCCGCTTCCCCCACGGCAGCGAAGATCTGTCCAAGGGCATCGCTATCGGATCGGGAATCTACATCGACCAGGACACCCACATCGAGGCGGTGCGTTATCCCGAGGGCGCCGACGCCATGGGGCTAATGGCCACCGTGCTGACCGGCGGACGGCCCGGGTGGGACAGAATACTCCTGTGGGTGAGCGGAATGGCGCGCTCCATGCTGCGTCATCCAATAAAAACGTTCCGGAGCTTGCAGCCCGTCGGCTGGGCGCGCGAATCGCTAATCCTCCTTTGCATGCAGACCGTCGATGGCTATTTTCACATGCGCATGGGGCGGCCGTGGTTCTGGCCGTTCCGGAAGGTGTTGATGAGCTATGGTAAGCGCGTCCCCACCTTCATTCCGCGAGCCAATGAGTTCGCGCGCAAGGTGGCCGAACAGGTGGGCGGGACGCCCATGAGCATGGTGACCGAGATCCTGTTCGACGTGCCGGGAACCGCCCACATCCTGGGAGGCTGCCCGATCGGCGGCTCGCGCGCCGATGGCGTGGTGGATCACCGCGGCCGCGTCTTCGGGTACCGCAACATGTATGTGTGCGACGGCTCCGTGCTGGCGGCCAACCTGGGCGTGAACCCCAGTCTCACCATCTGCGCCATCGCGGAACGGGCTATGAGCATGATTCCCAGCGCGGCGGAAAAGCAGTGGGACGATGCAGCCGAGGAGTGCGCCGCACGCGGGTAGCGCAAGCAACCGCTCCCTGACGGTCGCGGCTCCGCCCATGCCGCCACGGAGAACACCACCTGGGGGAGCCTTGGTTCGAGAGACCGCCTAGTCCCTCAGCCCAGAATCCGCGTTCGCCGCACCAGCCGCAACAGAAAGGTCATCCATCGCGCCCAGCGCTCAGGGCTCATGCCGAAGGGAGGCGCCAGGGGGAGCAGCCGCTCGACCGCCACGGTCTGCGCCTCGGTGAACTTGAGCAGGCCTTCGCGGCCGTGCCGCCGGCCCAGGCCGGAATCCTTCATTCCACCCATGGGCGCATCCGCCGACGCCCACGCGGCGCCATAAGCCTCATTCACGTTGACACTGCCGGCGCGTATGCGGCTCGCCAGAGCCACACCCCGCGCGGTGTCCCGCGTCCAGATGCTGGCACTGAGGCCGTAATTGGTGGCATTGGCACGCCGCAGCGCATCTTCTTCGTCGGCGAACGAGTAGAGCGACACCACCGGTCCGAAGGTCTCTTCGTCCCAGACGCGCATGCCTTCCCGCACGTTCGCCAGAACGGTGGGCTCATAAAAGAACGGGCCGAGTTCCGGACGGCGATGGCCGCCGGCCAGCAGCTCGGCGCCTTTCTCGACGGCGTCGCGCACGTGCGCCTCGACGGTTTCGAGTTGCCGCGCGGAGGTCAGAGTGCCCATGTCGATGGAATAATCGAGAGCCGCACCCAGCCGCAAATTCCGCGCGCGTTCCGCGAAGCGGGCGGCAAACTCCCGGTACAGCGACTCATGCACGTAAATGCGTTCGATCGAGATACACACCTGGCCCGCGCCGACGAAACAGCCCCGGATAGCGCCATCCACGGCCGCCGCGAGACCGGCATCGCGCAGCACCAGCATGGGATTCTTCCCGCCGAGTTCGAGCGAGCAGCCGATCAGCCGCTCGGCGGCCCGCTTGCCGATTGCTCGCCCGGTCTTGGTGCTGCCCGTGAACATGAGGTAATCGACCCTCTCGGCCAGCATCGGCCCCACACGCGGACCCTCTCCGGTCAGAACCTGAAGGATCTCCTCGGGCAGCCCCGCTTCGCGCAGCAGCGCTACGGCCCACAGCGCGGTGAAGCTGGTCTGGTGGTCGGGCTTGAGGATCGCGGCGTTGCCCGCCAGGATGGCCGGTACGGCATCGGTGATAGGCACGTTCAGCGGATAGTTCCACGGCACCAGAAAGCCGGCCACACCGACGGGCGAGTGCAGCTCCACGGTCTTCGTCAGGCCCGGGAGCGCGCCTTTGCGGCGGCGCGGCCGCAGATGCCGGGCGGCGTGCAGAGCGTAGTAGCGAGTTGTGGCCGCGGTATCCAGGATCTCCTCGAAAGCGTGCCGCCTGGCTTTGCCCGATTCGAGTTGGATGAGATCGAGCGCCTCCTCCTGCCGTTGCAACACCAGATCGTGAAAGCGCAGCAGGATGCGGGCGCGCTCGGAAATCGGCCGCGCTGCCCAGGCGGGCTGCCCCAGCCGCGCGCGGGCAACGGCAAACTCCACGTCGCATTCGAGAGCCGCCGGTATGGATCCCAGAAGTTCCCCGTTGAACGGCGTGCGCACCGGGATCCGCTCGCGCTCCTGGCCGGAAAGCGAGACGTGCCGATTCAGCCCGTCGATTAGAGCGGCGGCGCGCGAAGGCACCCGGAACGGGCTGTCCGATCGCGTGGAAACAATCCCGGGCGTGGTCATGCGATTATTATTTCCGTTCTGAAGACTTGTTTCTGTGGCTTTCCGCACAGTAGAATCGGGACACCCGATTTAAAATCGGATACGAAGGTCGTATTATCGGAGTCGCGCTCGCGGGCACGCGCCGCGCGGCAGCCAAGGAGGGCGCTATGAGATCGGAAGTACTGAATCATCTCGAGGAAGAAGCCGAGGGTTCATGGGGCGCGGCTCCTCCCTCGAACATCGAAGAAGAAGAATTCGACGTTCTGGCGTTCGAATTGTGGCAACTGGGAAGCTGTCCGGAAATGGCGGCCGAAGATACCTGGTTGGATGCGGAGGAAAACGTTCTGGTGCCGCGGTAAGTCGCTGTCGGCGCGCGGCATCGGTGCATTTCGTGCGACATGGATAAGCCAGCCGTGAAGCGGGTCCTTTCCGGGGTGGATGCGGCGTTCCTCTACCTCGAGTGCAAGGAGATTCCTCTCCACATTGCGAGCGTTTCCATTTTCGACGGCCCCTTGGATTTCGAGCGCTTTGTCGCGTCGATCGATTCGAAGCTGCACCTCATCCCGAGGTTCCGCCAGATCGTGGTGCCGGCGCCGTTCAACCTCGGCCATCCGGTCTTGGAGGACGATCCCAACTTCGATATAGCGCGGCACATATTCCGGGTTAAGTTAGACCCGCCCGGAGGCGAAGCCGCACTGGAGGCACTGGCCAGCCGGATTCTGAGCGAGCGCATGGACCGCACTAAGCCGCTGTGGGACATTCATGTCGTGGAAGACATGGGGGACGGCCGCGGCGCCACGGTACTGCGGCTGCACCACTCGCTGGCGGATGGCATCGCCGGCACCTCGGTCATGAAGGCGCTGTTCGATGCCACGCCCGAGTGTCCGCCACTGGCCCGACCGCCGCGCTTCCATCCTGCCAAGAAGGTGCCCGCTTATCAGCTCGGGGACGCACTGCGCAACGCCATTCAGGGCACTCTAGACAACCTGATGGCATCCCACGCCACCCTGGTGGATCTGGCCGATGGGCTTTCGAACCGCAGCAAGAGCGACACACTGACAGGGCTGTTGAATTCCCTGCCCGAACTGGCCGCCTCCACCGAGCGACTGCCGTTCAACCGGCCGTGCGGTCCCAACAGAAAGTTCTGTTGGGCCCAGATGAGCTTCGCCGAGATTCACGCCATCAAAAAGGCGCTGGGCGGTACGGTCAACGACGTCTTGGCGACGATTTTGATGCGCGCCATCGCCAAGTACACCAAAGCTCACGGCGAGACCGTGGCCGGCCGGTTCGTGCGCGTGATCTGCCCGGTGAACATCCGCAACGGCGGCGATGGGGCTACTCATGGCAACCAGATCACGTTTCTCCCCGTGGCGCTGCCGCTGGATTGCCGGTATCCGGCGCGCCATCTGCACTCGATCTCTAAGCGCATGGTGGCTATGAAAAGCGCCGGCGCGGCGCACCTGATGGGCCTGGCGGCGAACTTCATCGGGGCGGCGCCACCGCCGCTGCAGGCGCTGTTCTGGACGGGGCTTTCGCAGGTCATTCTTCCGTTTCCCCTGTTCAACCTGATCTTCACCAACATTCCGGGATCTCCCGATCCGCTGTATGCCGGCGGCCGGCACATGCTGACCTCCTATCCGCACGTTCCCACGGGGTACGAGTTGGGCGTCAACGTGGCCGTCCAGAGTTATGACGGCAAGATTTTCTGGGGCTTCACAGCCGATGCGGATGTGGCACCGGACGTCGGAATACTGCGCGATTTCCTATTCCCGTCGCTCGAAGAGCTATGTCACTCAGCGGGTCTGAAGAAGGCGCCCCCACAGCCGGAAAAAGCGCGGACGGAGAAGGTCCAGGCGGAAGAGCCGCAGGTGGAAAAGGCGGCGCCGCGGCGGGCCGCTCGCAAGCCTCGCTCGCGACGGCCCGTAGCGCCCAAGCCGGCTGCGCCGGTGGCGCCCGCGCCGGCGATCGTCGAACAGCCATCGCCGCAGCCGGAAGCTCCGGTTCCCGAAGCGCCGGAGCTGGCGGTGATGGAACCGGAATCGGCCGAGAACGAGCTGGACGCGGCCGTGCTGGCCCAGATAGCCTCCTGAGCCGGCGGCCCGTTTCCTGCTCGGTACGCCGGAAGAGCGAACCGCTCCCGGGCTAGGGCTGCCCCGCCCCGCGCCTCTCCCGCTGCCCTCCAGCCGCGCCCAGGGAGGGCCATTCGCGGTGATACAATCACATACTAATGTCCAATCGGGTCTCCTTGTTCGTGACCTGCATGGTCGACCAGCTCATGCCCCAGGTCGGCATAGCGATGGCTGACGTCCTCGAGCGGCTCGGGTACCGGGTGGATTTTCCCGAAGAACAGACCTGCTGCGGCCAGCCCGCCTTTAACAGCGGGTATCGCGCCGAAGCGCGCACGGTGGCGCGCCACTTCATCGATACCTTCGAGCAGAGCGAGGCCGTCGTGGTGCCGTCCGGTTCGTGCGCCTCGATGGTGGTGCACCACTACGCCGAGCTGTTTCAGAAGGAACCCGCCACGCTCTCGCGCGCCGAATCGCTGGCCAAGCGCGTGTGGGAATTTTCGGAGTTTCTCACGCGGGTGGCGGGCGTGGAAGACGTGGGCGCGCGCTTCGAGGATGTAGTCACGTATCACGATGGCTGCCACAGCCTGCGCGAAATGGGCATACGCGAAGGGCCCCGCCGCTTGCTGGCGCGCGTGCGCGGCCTGGATCTCCGCGAGATGCAGCCGGCCGAGGAGTGCTGCGGCTTCGGCGGCACCTTCTCGGTGAAATTCGCCGAGCTTTCCGGCGCCATGGCGCGCACCCGCATCGAGGCCATCCTGCGCACCGGAGCGCGTACCGTGGTTTCGGCCGATCCAAGTTGCCTGATGCAGATTCAGGGCGTGCTCTCGCGCGCGGGCGCCCCGGTGCGTACCCTGCATCTGGCCGAGGTGCTGGCCAGCCGCTGAGCCGCTAATTCCCATGTCCATCGAGTTCGACCGCAAAATTCATAAGACTCTAGAGGATGCCAATCTTCAGTTGGCCGTCTACACGGCCACCGCGCGCCTGAAAGACGGGCGCACCGAAGTCGTATCCCCCGCCGAGCTGCCCGACTACCAGGAACTCCGCACCCAGGCCCACGACCTCAAGAAGCACGTGATGGAGAACCTGGACAGCTACCTGGAGGAGTTCGAGCGCAACGTGGAGGCCCACGGCGGCCACGTGGTCTACGCCAAGGACGCCACCGAGGTGGCCGATTTCGTGGTGGGGCTGGCCAAAGAACGCGGCGCGCACCTGATCGTCAAGGGCAAGTCCATGACCAGCGAGGAGCTCGATTTGAACGAGCGCCTCGAACACGAGGGCCTGGAGGCGGTCGAGACGGACCTGGGCGAGTTCATCGTGCAACTGGCGCACGAGCGACCTTATCACATTGTGGGGCCCTCGCTGCACAAGACGCGCTACGACGTGGCGGACCTGTTCACCAAGTACCTGGGCATCGAGCGCGAGGAGGTACCCGAGAAGCAGACCGCCATCGCGCGCGGCGTACTGCGCAAGAAGTTCCTGGCGGCCGACATGGGGATCAGCGGCGCCAATATGCTGGTGGCCGATTCGGGCGCCGTGGTGCTGGTCGAAAACGAGGGCAACATCCGGCTCACCACCTCCGCGCCCAAGGTGCACATTGCCGTGGCGGGGATCGAAAAGCTGATTCCGCGCGCACAGGACCTGGCCGTATTCCTCAAGCTCCTGGCGCGCAGCAGCACGGGACAGCGGCTGAGCGTGTACACTTCGATCCTCAGCGGCCCGCGGCGCCCCGGCGAGATCGACGGCCCGGAGGAGTTCTACGTCGTGCTGCTGGATAACGGCCGCACGCGCCTGCTGGCCGACCGCGCCAAGCGGCAATCGCTCTATTGCCTGCGCTGCGGCGCGTGCCTCAACGCCTGTCCGGTGTATCGCAAGATCGGCGGCCACAGTTTTCCGTGGGTGTACTCGGGACCCATCGGCGCCATCCTCACCCCGCAATTTCTGGGCCTGGGCCACGAGCCGGCGCTGCCCTTCGCCTCCAGCCTGTGCGGCGCGTGCAAGGAGGTCTGCCCGGTCAAGATCGAGATCCCCGAACTGCTGCTGAGCCTGCGCGGC
>CAYRWE010000171.1:0-10997 GCA_964427655.1 uncultured Solibacteraceae bacterium
CTCAACCAGGTGGCCAAGGATATGGGGATCGCCGGCGCGGCCGGCCTGCGCAAGCAGGAGCTGATTTTCAAGATTCTGCAAACCCAGGCGGAAAAGAGCGGTCTGATCTTCTCCGAAGGCGTGCTCGAATGCCTGCCGGACGGTTTCGGCTTCCTGCGCGCGCCCGAGTACAACTACCTTCCGGGACCCGACGACGTCTACGTTTCGCCCTCCCAGATCCGGCGCTTCGACCTGCGTACCGGCGACACCATCTCGGGGCAGATCCGTCCGCCCAAGGAAGGCGAGCGGTATTTCGCCCTGATCAAGGTGGATGCCATCAACTTCGAGCCGCCCGAGGAGGCCCGCAACAAGATCTTCTTCGATAACCTGACGCCGCTCTATCCCAACCAGCGCGTCAAGCTGGAAACCGTTCGCGAGAGCTACTCGGGCCGAGTGATGGACCTGCTGACTCCCATCGGGAAGGGGCAGCGCGGGCTGATCGTTTCGCCGCCGCGCACCGGCAAGACCATGCTCCTGCAGAGCATCGCCAACTCCATCACCACCAACCATCCGGAAGTTACCCTAATCGTGCTGCTCATCGACGAGCGTCCCGAGGAAGTTACCGACATGCAGCGCAGCGTGCGGGGCGAAGTGATCAGCTCGACCTTCGACGAACCCGCCACCCGACATGTGCAGGTTGCCGAAATGGTCATCGAGAAAGCCAAGCGGCTGGTGGAGCATAAGCGCGACGTGGTGATTCTGCTGGATTCCATCACGCGCCTGGCGCGGGCTTACAACACCATCGTGCCGCCTTCGGGCAAGGTGCTCTCCGGCGGCGTGGATTCCAACGCCCTGCAGCGGCCCAAGCGCTTCTTCGGGGCGGCCCGCAACATCGAGGAGGGCGGCTCGCTGACCATTATCGCCACGGCGCTGATCGATACCGGCAGCCGCATGGACGACGTGATTTTCGAAGAGTTCAAGGGCACCGGCAACATGGAAATCCACCTGGAGCGCAAGCTGGTGGACAAGCGCGTCTTCCCGGCTATCGACATCAACAAGAGCGGAACCCGCAAAGAGGAGCTGCTTCTTCCCAAGGAAGAGCTCAACCGGGTCTGGATTCTGCGCAAAGTGCTGAACCCGCTCTCGCCGGTGGAAACCATGGAGCTTCTGCTCGATAAACTCGGCAAGACCCGGACCAATGCAGAGTTCCTGGGCTCGATGAGTGGCTAGTTAGTCCCTAGTAAGCCCAGTACCCTCATTGCCCAACTATACACCGCCCGGCAAGGGATTCTCCCAACCCTTTTGGTTACAAAGCCGTATTCACCTCTCGGTACTAGTACAAAAAGCCGATTTGTCCCCCAATATACGATATTGTTGTGATGGGTTTCGGTTTATACTTACTTTGAAACTGAGAACAAGGTAACGGTGTCTAGTTACCCGATTTGCGGGACGAAACGGAGAGATTAAATGGCGAGCAGAAGATTGAGCAGAATCGGGGCACAACTGGTGCTCCTTTTGGTGGTGGGAGCAGTTGTAGCGGCCGCTGCAACCATCGACGTTGGCACGGCGACACAGAGTAACTGGCTAATCACGGGCGCTGGCGCAACCAACGCCGCGGCGGTCGGCCCCGCAGGTCTCATCAGCGTTAGCAGCAACGGCTTGTCGACCGGAACCTTCGTCGCGGGCGGCAGCTTGGCGAGCTTCACCGGGTTCTGGGAAGCCACGGACACGTTCTTCATCCCGGCGGGCGCTACGGGAGTGGAATTGACGTTTTCGAACTTTGCCGCGGACGACCGCGCGGTTCTGGAACTGAACGGAGTGCAGATCGGCAACACGGCCATCAATGGCGGGTCGGGGGCGGGCGCGATGTGCTTCTCGTCCACCACGCCGTGCGGATCGTTCACATTTGGGCCGGTTAACAGCGGCGTGATCACGAGCGGCTTTACAGCCGGCGCTGACAACACTTTGACTATTTTCGTCAACAACACGACTGGGAACCTCGGAGACACTGTCTTGCAGACGCTGTCGACCTCGAATGGCACAGCCGTGCAGTTGGTTGGAGACGTAAGTTTCAGCGAGCCGACGGGCGTTCCGGAACCCGGATCGTATTCCCTGTTCTTGTTGGGTCTTGTACCCACGGCAATCGGATTGATCAGGCGCCGCTCGTCCTAGCCTGAAGAACTCGTTCAGGCGTTGGGCTGTAAGTCGCGTTCCCTCAGTGGGTGAATGCCAGGCTTCTTGCTGGTGTTCGCCCATTTCTTTTTGTGTTCCACCCTTGCAACCGCATGAGGGTGGAAACCCATGAATAGCCTCTCCCGCAGCGGTACATCAAGCGCATAAACCGGCTACTGGCCAGCCAGACGGAACTCACTCCAGGAGCCATCCCGCAAATCCAAGCCGCACAAATTCCGGCCCACCTTGTGCCTAGCCGCCCACTCCCTCACATGCCGCAGGTAGGCGGAGTCGAAGGAGGCTAGATCCCATCCCGAAGGGGACCAACCGCTGTAGCCGTTAAGCGTCGGCACACCTGTCTCGCGCGCTACCAGCATGGCATCGATCTGATTCGCGAATGATAGACGCGTCTCCGATGCGGAGTGCGCAAGGAAGAACGCCTGGCAGTTCAATGGCGGCTTCCGGACTTTTCGAAAGATCTCCCGCTCCGCCGCCCGGTCGATCATATGAGTGTCCACCAGGTTGAGTTGCTCCACGACGAGGAAGGCCGCCAAACACCAGAACGCCGCTACTCGCAACCGTCCCTTCCCGCGCCACAATTCGTCAAGGCCGGTGCAGATTATAAGAATGACAGCGAGATTCAGCACCGATGCAATCCGTTCGGGCACACGAATGGCGGCCGCGCCAGGCACGAAGCGAAACATCAGCAGCCAGAAGCTATGGCCGCGGATGTTCAGAGATCCCAGCCAAAGAAGGGCGGCGGAGATGGCCATGACAGCGGCGAAATGCGGTCTTCGTCCAGGAATGCTTCGGGACACCGTCCGGCCAAACCCAGTCAGAGCGCGAATAGCCGTCAACCCGGTTAGCAGGAGGATCAGCGGCGGCCACCCCACCTGCCTTTCCCATTCCGCCGTGCGAGAGCGGATCGGAGTATAGATCGGCTCCAGGATATGGCCCCATACGAGATTTCGCGGCCCCACATCCAGGGTGTCTATGGGGGCTGCCATAAACATCAGGTTCTCGTCGAACGAACGACCGCCGGTATTCCGCAACGCCGGAATGTAAGTCAGCGCAAAGGGCACGAGCACCAAGCCGAAAGCCGTTGCGCCGATGGCACACGCGCGCCAGCACTTCACCGCTGTCCACCGCCAGCGCGAAACGGCCGCGGCCGGCCCGTAATGCAGCATGTTGCCACCCGCCCACACCACGGCCGCCACAGCGGAGAAGACGATTGTGAACCAACCTATATAGAACGAAGTGTAGAGAACCAGACCCAGCAGCATTCCGCAGGCTGCCGCCCCACAGTAGCACCTGGTCATCCGACCAGGTGCGTGAGACCGGCGGCTGTCGCACGCCAGAGCCGCGATTAATGGGCAGAAGTCCACGGCCATCAGTTGCACGTGGCCGGATCCCAAAGCTCTGTAATAGACGTTTCCCATCGCGAACAGAAGCGCGCCCACCAACGCGACGGTCCGGCTTGCCCGGAGGAAAGAATGCAACAGCCACACCATCGAAACAAAACCGATCGCCTGCACGGCCAACAGACACAACTCGAAAGCAAGGTAGCGGTCTAAGCCCATGTATCGCGCAATCGAATAGGGCGCCGCGAACAGAATCAGCGAATCGCTGTAGCCCAGAACGCCGCGTTCCGGCCAGAAAAAGTTCGGGGACAGAAACTGCGCTTGGTGACGAGCCACCGCCCACCAATGTTCGAGAATCGCAATCATGAGGCGCCCGTCGCCCACATCCGCGGCGATCAGGTTGAACCTCGAAGACACAAAATCCCGAAAAAAGATCAGCAGAGCGATCGCGCATGTTACCGACGCGGCAATCAGGAACTTGAGATCCGGGCGGGCGGGAGTTATTTCCGGGATAGCTTCAGCTTCGGGGGCCAGCTTGACCGCTGGGCGGGGTTTGGGCCGTTGCCGGCCATGCGGCCGGCCTGATAACTTCGGCATCTTTCGTAGAACGCTATGGTATCAGACTTCCGGCGTTTTCCCGGTTGTCGCTCTCGTGTAGCATTGCTCTCCAGCGTCCCGATGTGATCGGTTTACGCGAGCAAACTGCGGCCGCGGTTTACCTTCTCAATGGCTTCCATCCGCCTGACGATCTTCTCGGCCGCGTGGTCCCAGGTCCATTCGGCCCGCATTTCCCGGGCGGCGCATTCGCCTTTCGCGCGCGCTTCGGAGGGGTTTTCGAAGACCTGCCGCATAAGCCGGCGGAGGTGGGTAGAGGAAGGCTCCGCCCACCTGGACCCCGCGTAATACGGGCACTTCGCGCGCGCCGGCACGAGGCCCTCGATAGGCAATGGATAGGAGTTCCCGGGCGTCATAAAATCGCAATGGGCGCTCCAGGAAGTCGCGATCGCGGGCAGTCCGCACGCCATCGCCTCTATGATCGGCATGCCCCAACCTTCGCCCCGCGTAGGCAGAACGAAGCAGTCCGCCGAGCGGTACAGCACTCCCAACTGGTATGTGGGGACCTCCTGGTTTACCGACACGTGAATACAGCCGCCCGCCGGATCCAACCCGAGGTCGGCTATATCGCGGGCGATGTTCACCGCGGGGTCTACGTTGATCGCCTTGACCAGCAGGATGACCGGCTCTTCGCGGCGAAACTCCGCGTTGAAGGCCCGCAGCAGCACCTCCGGCGCTTTGCGCTCCCCCCATTCGAACACGGACAGAAAGGTGTAAACACCCGTCAATGGAAAGCGGTTGATCTTCGGGTTGAAGTGATCCGGGTCGAAACCCAAGGGGATGACGTGAATGGGCCGCTCGACACCGCTCAGACGGAACGTCTCGGCGTTGAACGACGAGGGCACCCACACTTCGTCCATCAGGTTCGCCTGGCGGACCCATTCCCGCGGGATGCGGTCGGTCTCCAGCATCGTGAACCCGATCTTATACCCGCCGAAGTTGGATTGGAAAACGTCGCCCTGCGCGTACACAACCTGCGGAATCCGCCGATCGAGTTCTCTTCGGCGGATCAAGTCCACAAGGTAGGACCCGGAGCAATCCGGCTCTTCCTTGGGGAATACCGTGCCGGAACCGTATACATAACGGTAAGAGACGCGCACCCCTTGCTGATCGAGAGCCGATACCAAAGCCCGCGAACTGAGCGCATATCCGGTCGGGAAGTTCAGGATGGAGTGCCACCCCAGCGAATCACGGTACCGGCTGGCACGAAGCTCCTTCTCCCATTTGGACCGGAAGACCTTTTGGCCGCGCAGAAAGAGCGGCTTGTGCTCGATGCCGTTGGCCTGGGTTGAAACATTCTCGTGATGGATCACCGTGCAGCCGCCCGAACAGACCACGCGAAAGCCCTGCGCCCGAGCGCGCCGGCAATAGTCGGTATCTTCGAAGTAACAGAAATAGTCTTCGTCTAAGAGACCGACTTCATCGATGACTTTACGCTTGATATACGCGCAGGCGAAGATGACGCTCTCCACATCGCGGTCATCACTATACTGATTGACGTCCCGCTCATTGCCGCCGATCTGCTGCCCCCAGAGGGTGTCGACCGGCATGTAGGCTCCCGCATGGCGCAGCAGTCCGTCGCCGCCCACCAGACGGCATCCCGCGATCCCGATATCCTCGCTGGCATAAGCCGATTCCTGCAGCCTGGAAAGCCAGTCGGGCTGCGAGATTTCGGTGTCGTTATTCAGCAGCACGGCATCGTGGCCGGGCTTGAGCTGGCGAAGCGCGGCGTTGTTTGCGCGCGCAAAACCGAGATTGGCGGAATTCAGGATCGGCTCGATCCAATCCTGCGATCGCAAGAACTCGACCGTTCCATCGGTGCTGCCATTATCGACCACCACCACCTCATAGGCGGGATGATCGGTTCGAGAGCGCAGCGATTCGAGGCATCGCTTCGTATACTCCAGTCCGTTCCACGTCGGGATGACGATCGTGACCGGAACCGGTGAAGTCATCGCGCGCTTCCACCGCCGCTCGCCGCAGCCTCCCTAACGCGCCGGACCTCCTTGCGCAAAGCGGCGACCTCCTCGCGGGTGCTTGCCAATTCGTCCGCCAAGAATCTTAGTACCTCCAGTTCCCGATAGGACTGGCTGACGGCCGAACTCGCAAAATTCCGCAGGGTGCACGTGTACCACCAGAGCAGCGGGCGCAGAAACCTGATGGCCAGCGCGCCGAGGAATCCTCGTAAAGTCGCGGGCCGGGGCGGGGCTTCGCCGAGATTCCCGACCGCGGGCACGAAATGGGCCTCAATGTTCCGTAGTAATTCTTGAACACGAGCCGTGCCGTCGCCTTCCGGCAGGCCACTATAAAACCGCACCGGGCCCTCGGACAACTCAGGCACTTCCAATCGGAGCCGCAAATCGATCTGCCGGACGAGCTTCTCAGCGTCCACGGAAACGAGCTTAGCATTCGACAACGTGAAGAACGTCTCGGTTCGCATAGTCACATTGGTTTCCGGGACCGCCTGGCCAAGTGCGGGGCGCCCGGCAGAAGCGGACCGGTTGCGCCCATGCGATCCCGCTTGTGACAATACGGGCGTGGCCGCAAGCCCATTGTACATCACGATTGATTCCACCTCGCTGTTGGTACCCAGCGCCGGCGTAAAGACATATCTCTATTACTGGTTGTTGTCTCTGCTCGAGGCCGCGCCAGACCACCACGATCGTATTTCGCTGTACCCGCCCGTGCTGACCGCGCGGCCGGCGCTGCACCACGAAACCTCGATCACCGGCCCTCTCCGCACCGCTTTGGCGCTGCGCCTGGTTCATGCTGCTAACTTAAGATGGAGCCCCGCCATCGATCTGCTTCTGCTGGGAGCGGACGTTTTTCATTGCTCGCAACATGCCGTCAAGCTCCCCAAACGGCCCAAGGTCAGCGCCACGGTTTTCGACATGTCCTGCTGGATGGTTCCGCAGTTCCATACCGCGGCTAATATTGCCGCCACCAAGCGCTACGGCGAGAAGATTCTGAAAAGCTGCGACGGCCTGATCGCTATATCCGCCCACGCGCGGGATTCCGCCGCCGCCATTCTGGGGATACCGGAGCGGCGCATCCGCGTGATCTATCCGGGGGTCGCGGAAGCCTTTTTCGAAGCCACCGACGCGCAGGCGGCCGACGTGCGCACCCGCTACGGCTTGCACCGGGCGTACCTGCTGTTCGTCGGCTGCATCGAGCCGCGCAAGAACGTCGCCGGGCTGATTCGCGCGTACCGGCGCCTGCCGGAGGCGCTCCAGCGGGATGTGCAACTGGTGGTCGCGGGGCCCTTCGGATGGGCTTCCGACGAGACGCGCCACATGCTTACGGAGAGCGGTCCCAACGTGCGCTACCTCGGCTACGTGCCGGAACCCGACCTGCCCGGCTTGTCGCGCGGCGCGCTGGCGCTGGTCTACCCTTCTTACTTCGAGGGCTTCGGCCTGCCCGTGGCGCAGGCCATGGCCGCCGGGGCAGCCGTGATCGCATCGGACCGCACCTGCCTGCCCGAAGTGACGGGAGGCGCGGCCCTCCTGGTCGATCCCGATTCCCTAGATCAGCTCGGCGATGCCATGGAACGCGTCGCGACGTGCCCGGATCTGGTCCGCGATCTCGCCGTCCGTGGCCAGGCGCGCGCCGCACAATTCCACTGGCAAGCATCGGCCGCCCAGTCTCTCGATTTCTTCCACCAGCTCGCCGGCGCATGACGGGCCCGGCGCGTCGCGTTACACTCGATGATGGATTCTAAGCTCGGACAAACGGAGAAAATATGCCGATCGCTTCGACTGGCGCCGAACGAGTGAGAATGGCTCTCAATCACCGGCAGCCGGACCGCGTGCCCATCGATTTCGGAGGCACCTTTGTCACCGGCATGCATGTCAGTTGTGTCGCGGCGCTGCGCCGGCACTTCGGACTCGAGAACGGCCCGGTCAAGGTGATCGATCCCGGCCAGTTTCTGGGAGAGATTACCGACGACTTGCGGGATGCCATAGGCATCGATACCCAGAACGTTGGCCGCTTCATGACCCGCTTCGGATTCCCAGCGGCCGACTGGAAGCCCTGGCGCATGTACGACGGCCTCGAAGTGCTCGTGCCCGGCCGCTTTAACTTCACCATCGACGAGAACGGCGATACTCTCATCTACCCACAGGGCGACCTTTCCGCTCCGCCCAGCGCGCGCATGCCCAAGGGCGGCTACTTCGTCGATCCCATCGTCCGGCAGCCGCCGATCGACGAAGAGCGCCTCGACCCGGCCGACAACCTGGAGGATTTTGGGCCCATCAGCGACGCGGAGCTGGACCACTTCGAGCGCCAGGCGAAGGCGGCCGTGGCAGCCGGGCGCGCGGTGGTCGGCACCTTCGGCGGGACATCGCTCGGCGATATCTACTTCGTTCCGGGCGTCGCGCTCAAGCATCCCAAGGGCATACGCGACATGACCGAATGGTACATCTCCACGCGCACGCGGCGCGATTACATCCACAAGGTGTTCGCCGGCCAATGCGAGATTTCCATCGCCAACCTGGAGAGAATCGTCAAGCGCGTGGGGAACCTGGTGGATGTGCTGTACCTCTGCGGCACCGATTTCGGCACGCAGACGTCCTCGTTCTGCTCGGTCGCGACCTTCCGCGAACTGTGGATGCCTTATTACAAGCAGTTCACCGGCTGGATACACAAGAACACAAACTGGAAAATCTTCAAGCACTCCTGCGGCGCGGTGGAGAAGTTCATTCCGAGTTTCCTCGAATGCGGCTTCGAGATTCTCAATCCGGTGCAGTGCTCGGCGGCCGGCATGGATCCCGAACACCTGAAAGACACCTACGGCGACCGCCTGGTCTTTTGGGGCGGCGGCGTGGATACGCAGAATACGCTGCCGTTCGGCGCTCCCGCCGAAGTGCGCGAGCAGGTGCTGCGCCGCTGCGAGATCTTCGGACGCAACGGAGGCTTCGTCTTCAACGCCGTGCACAACGTCTCGGCGGGGACGCCCGTGGCCAATATCGTGGCCATGATCGACGCGGTCCACGAGTTCAACGGCCGGAAAGCCGCCGCTCGCGCCTAGCTACATAATGGCCGTCGGAGGCGCCGGATCTTCCGGGTTCCCGGCGTTGCGCAGGGGCAGGCGTATCATCAGGATCGCCAGCCCCAGCAGCACTGGAATAGCCAGCCAACCCGAGCCGGCCCACGTGGCATCCGGCAGGATGGCGTGGCCTTTGCTCTTTTCCGCCGCGCGAAATCCCGCCACCAGCAGGCCGCACAGCGCCTCGCCCGCAATCAGGCCGGAGGCTGTCAAAACCCCGGTGTTTTCAATGCGCGCCTGCTGCGCGGCATTATAGCCGCCGCGGTCCCGGTACTTGTCGGTCAGCCAGCGGAAAATGCCGCCGACGAAAATCGCGAACGTGGTTTCGAGCGGCAGGTACATCCCCACCGAGAACAACATGGGGCTGCGCACCTCCACCAGAATCAAACCGAATCCCATCAGGATCCCGACCACCACCAGCGGCCATGCCATGTTTCCGCCCACGATGCCTTGCGCGAGCGAAGCCATGAGACCCGCTTGCGGCGCCGAAAGCTGCGGCGAGCCGAATGTGTAAGCGCGGTTCAACCACATGAGCGGGAAGAACAGCGCCAGGCTCGAGACCGCAATGCCGAGCAGGTCGCCCATCTGCATCTTCGCGGGCGTGCCGCCCAGGATGTGTCCGGCCTTCAGGTCCTGCAGCATTTCTCCGGCTACGGCCGACGAGACGCACACCACGGCCGCCACACCCAACACGGCCGCGATTCCCGCGTTCCCATGCAGTCCCAGCGCAACCATCAACAACGCCGCGATCACCAGGGTGCAGAGCGTCAGACCGGAAATCGGGTTATTCGAGGAGCCGATCATGCCCACCAGGTTGCCGGAAACCGCCGCGAAGAAGAAACCGAGCACGATCATCACAACCGCCGCTACGATCGCGCCCGAAAGGATGCCCGCGAAGAAAAGGTACAGCGCAATCATGCAGAGGAAGACCACGCCCAGCCCGAGAAACACCAGCTTGCTGCTCAGGTCCCTCTGGGTGCGTTCCGTGGAGGCGTGCGCGGCCGCCGATTTCTTCAGGTCGGCCACCGCGCGCTTCATTCCGATCCCCAGGTTCTTGCGCATCTTGAACAGCGTGTACGTTGCGCCGACAAGCATGCCGCCCACCGCGATGGGGCGCACGATGTGGTACCAGATGGCGCCCGCCGCGCCAGCCCATCCCTGCTCTCCGGTAACGTTGGGCGCCAGTTGCGGCCCCAGGAAAAACGCCAGCAGCGGAACCAGCAGCCCCCACGCGAAAACACCGCCGGCAAAATTCAGCGCGCCCAACCGCGGCCCAATGATATAACCCACGCCCAGGTACGCCGGGCTGATCGCCGGGGCCGAGAATGTAGACATGCCGCCAGCCGACAAAACAGGCGAACCGGGAGCGCGCGTCAGCTTGACCATGCTGCGCCCGAGCTGGCCTACGTTCACCACGAAATCCTTGCTCGCCGCGAATACATTGATGGCACCCAGAAAATAAATCGCGGCGCCGGCCCCCATATTGGCGAACAGGATCTTGGCGGCCCGGGCGCCCTGCTGGCCGGCCTTGTGGATTTCCGCCGCCGCGACCGATTCCGGGAACGGCAGGTCCGGGTCCTCCACCATCACGCGGCGCAACAGGGTGACAAACAGGATCCCCAGGGTGCCGCCCACCGCCATGAGCGACACGGATTTCCAGTAGCCGTGCTGGATGTCGAAAACCGGCCAGACGCCCGCGAGCACAAAGGCCGGTATCGTGAATACCGCGCCCGCGGCGACCGATTCGCCAATGGAACCGATGGTTCGAGCGATGTTCTCTTCGAGAATCGATCCCTTCATCAGCCGCAGGATCGCCATCCCGATCA
>CAYRWE010000172.1:0-10919 GCA_964427655.1 uncultured Solibacteraceae bacterium
GGCTACCGTCTCTAACTGGTCCACCGAGAGCAGCACCTCGGCCCCGCCTCCATTGCCGGGGGACGGCACGGGAACCCGGCGGTTGCGCAACGGTCGCCCCGTTTGCGCGGCCTGCGCCACCAGCAACCCCATGGTGGTCCCGGGAGGGAAGACATCGGCGATGGATTGGCCGGGCAGATCGGCGCGGACCTTCCCTAGGAACTTCTCCACCGAACCGGATGCGAATACCAGCCGCTGCTCGCGGCTGAAGATGAATACGGCGTCCTCCAGATCCTGCAGGAGGTGGTCGATATTGCCGCGCAGGTCCGAAACCTCGTACTGGGCCCCGCGTAAGCGTTGGCTTAGCAGGCTGACTTTAGAAGCCATCAGCGAGAGCTCGTCGGTGGCCTTGCTCTTGGACTCCAGTTTCTCCGGCTCGTACTCGCCCTTAGCCACCATGTCGAGCATCTGCCCCACCAGCCGCAGCGGCCGGAACATCACCGCCGAGAAGAGAAAGGTCAGCACCACCGCGCCGAAAATCGAGAGCACCGCTACGCGCGCGTTCTTCTGCAGATCCGGGGCGATCACCGAGCGGATCAGCGCCGGGAAGATCACCACGCGGACGTCCAGCAGCGTCTGTTCGCCCGAACCGAGCGGCTGAGAAAGCTGGTAGTAATCCTTGTCGTTCCACAGCACGCGGACCTTATCGATCCAGCTCGATTGCGTTACCAGCGGGAGGAAATCCTTATAGGGAGGCGCGTGCACACCCTGGCGGTCGGGCGAGCTGTCGAGCAGGATCTCGTCCTCCCCGTGCGGGTCCACCACCGCCACTTCGAGTATGGGCTTCTCCGCCGCAACGATGTTGCGGAACAGCGAGACCAGCCCCGGATCGCGCAAGGCCTCGCGGAGCGGCAGCTTGAGCTGGCGGTTAAGTGCCGACTTCACCTGGTCGGCGGCCACCGCCTTCAGCGTTTCGGCGCGCTCCAGCGTGACGTCGAACTGGAATTCCATCTCATGGGTCAGATTAAAGACCGAGATCACCGTCACCATGAGGGTGGCCAGCAGCACGTAACCGAGCGTCAGCTTGGCCTGCAGGTTCATGGAATCAGGAGACCGCGAGCAGCAACTTCCCCGCCGTCGCGCGGCTTTCGAGCGCCCGGTGCGCCTCGGCCGCATCAGCCAGCGGGAAGACGCGGTCGATGCGCAGCTTCAGCTTTCCGGCGGCCATCCAGTTCAGGACGTCGTTCGCGCGCCACAACAGCTCTTCGCGCGTGCGCACGTAGGCGGCCAGCGACGGCCGCGTCAGGAAAAGCGAACCTTTGGCGTTGAGAATATTGGGATCGAAAGGCGGCACGGGCCCGCTGGATTGTCCGAACAGAGCCATCAGGCCGCGCGGGCGCAGCGAGTTTAGGCTCTTGTCGAAGGTGGTCTTGCCCACCGAATCGTAGACCACGTCCACGCCGGCGCCGCCGGTGAGGCGCTTCACCTCGGCTTCGAAATCTTGGCGCGTATAAATGATGGCCTCGTCGGCGCCGTTCTCGCGCGCGATGCGCGCTTTCTCGTCGGTCGAGACCGTGCCGAAGACGCGCGCGCCCAGCATATGGGCCATCTGCACGGTCAGCCCGCCCGCGCCGCCGGCGGCCGCGTGTACCAGGCAGCTATCGCCGGCCTTGAGGGGATAGGTGGAATGCGTGAGGTAATGCGCGGTCATGCCTTGCAGCATGGCGGCCGCGGCGCTCTTAAAATCCACTCCGTCGGGGATGCGGATAAGCTGGGCAGCCGGGACCACCGCGAACTCCGCATAGGAACCGCGCGCCATGGCATAGGCCACGCGATCGCCGGGAACCAACTCGGTGACTCCGGGGCCCAGGGCCTCGACGGTGCCGGCGCCCTCGCTGCCGGGCGTCAGCGGCAGATCGGCCTTATACAACCCCATGCGGAAGTAGATATCGATAAAGTTCACGCCGCTGGCCGCGATGCGCACCAGCGCTTCGTGAGGACCCGGAGCCGGTGTCGGGACCTCCACCAACCGCATTCGTTCGGGACCGCCGGTTTCGAAGACTTGTATGGCTTTCATAAGATGGCTTTCATCAGTGGGTGGGAAACCAGCTCAACGCGGAGACGCGGAGACGCGGAGTTCTCGCGGAGAAACACTAAGGTTAAACGCTGCGCCGATTTGCACAGGGGGCGATAGGAAGAAAAGTCAAAACCTGAGATCACGGAGGAAGCGGAGATTCGTGCTCGGGGGCGCGATCTGGCTAATAGGTTCGGACGGGTTACTAACTTACCGCGGAGGCGCGGAGGCGCGGAGCTCTCGCGGAGAAATACTGGTTTCACGGCCGCACCTCTCGGCAAAGCCCGGCCCCAAACACGGACCTCCGCTCCCTCCGTGATCTCAGGTTTTGACTTCCTTCCCGTTCCCTCGGCACCACGACACCCGAATCCTCCCCCAATTACTTCTTCGCGAACCTCCGCGTCTCCGCGCCTCCGCGTTGTGCTGGTTCTGCGGCCGCACCTCTCGCCAAAGACCGACCGCGCCTCCGCGTTGAGCTGGTTCAAAACCCGCACGCCCTCCGAATCCCCCGCCTACCGTGCACAACCGTTGCATAGAGTAGCAGATACAATAATGTCACCGGTAACGAAAAGAGGCGTACCAGCGTGCGGACAGCGCCCGCCCCGGCTAGCCCGGAGCGGAACAGTACAAACTGCCAGATGGGTCCCAAATGATGCCGGTCGAACCAGAAATAATCCCCGTTTTCATTGATAACGAACAGCTTAGCTGGAATCATCCCGGCCAGCACCCACTTCCACTTGGTCATCAGCGGCTCGCCCGAGCAGACAATTCCCATCAGCCCGTAGCGATTGCCGGCCAGTTCGCGATAGAGCTTGCGGCGCCCCGCGCGGCCGCGGTAGTCACCCACGCGGTAGAGTCGCGTATTGCCTGGCTCGAACCCGCGCGGCAGGGTCGTGTAGCAGGTGACCAGGTCGATGGGCATTTCGTCGCCCCAGGTCCGGCGCAGACCGCCGATGAGACCCTCCAGGAGTCCCCGCGACCCGCTCTCCACCAGCAGAATGGCCTTCACGGGCGGCTGCCGCCCCGTCAGAACGTAGCGCACTACTCGAATATATCGTGGTGCTAGCCTGAAGGAGACTGCGAATGCTGGAGAAACTCCTCACCGAGCAGCCCAACCCCGCCACGGCCGCCATCGACACGCTGCCCACGGCTGAGATGCTGCGCGCCATCAACACCGAAGACCGGCTGGTGGCCGAAGCTGTGGGGCGCGAGATTCCCGTGATCGCGCGCGCCGTGGATGCCATTGCCGCGGCCTTCGAGCGGGGCGGGCGGCTGTTCTATATCGGCGCGGGCACCAGCGGACGGCTGGGCGTGCTGGACGCCTCGGAGTGCCCTCCTACTTTCGGCGCCGACCCCGCCATGGTGCAGGGCATCATCGCGGGCGGCGAGCCGGCCCTCTGCCGCGCCACGGAGGCCACCGAGGACGATCCTGAAATGGGCGCGGCCGACCTGAATTCGCGCGCCTTCATCCCCCGCGACGTGTTGGTGGGTATAGCTGCCAGCGGCCGAACGCCCTACGTCTTGGGCGCGGTGTCCCACGCGCACGCCCTGGGCGCCATCACCGTGGGGATAAGCTGCACGCCCGATTCCGAGCTGGCGCGCGCCGTCGATATTCCCATCTCTCCGCTGGTGGGGCCCGAGGTAGTGGCCGGCTCCACGCGCCTGAAAGCCGGGACGGCCCAGAAGCTGGTGCTCAATATGCTCACCACGGGAGCCTTCATTCGGCTGGGATACGTTTACGGCAACCTGATGGTGAACGTCGAGCCGCGTAACGAGAAACTGCGCGACCGCGCCCGCCGCATCGTGGCCCAGGCCGCCGGAGTCCCGTACGCACGGGCCGGAGAGTTGCTCGACGCGGCTGGCGGAAGCGTTCGCGCGGCAATTCTGATGGAATCGGCCGGGATCGGCCTGGCCGAAGCCGAGCGGCGCCTGAAGGCGGCCGGCGGGAGGCTGGCGCGGGCTTTGGCGAAGGACGGAAATTGCGATGGATAAGTTCGTAATCGCGGGCGGCAACGCCCTGCATGGAGAGATCGAGACCAACGGATCGAAGAACGCCGCGCTCCCCGCGCTGGCGGCGGCGCTGCTGACCGATGAGCCTGTCACGCTCCGGCGCATTCCGCGCGTGCGGGATATCCGCACCATGCAGCGCCTGCTGGTGGATATCGGTTCCAAGGTCGAAACCGAGGGCGAGACGGTCCGCCTGCACACGCCGCGCATTGTCTGCCCCGAAGCGCCTTACGAGCTGGTGAAAACCATGCGCGCTTCGAGCCTGGTGTTGGGGCCGATGCTGGCGCGTTCGGGACGCGCGCGTGTTTCGCTGCCGGGCGGCTGCGCCATCGGAGCGCGGCCAATCAACCTGCACATCTTCGGCCTCGAGCGGCTCGGCGCGCGCATCCACCAGACACATGGCTACATCGAAGCCGAAGCCGCCGAGGGCCTCCAGGGCGCGGCGGTCCACTTCGACCGTATCACCGTGACGGGCACAGAGGATCTCATGATGGCCGCCGTCCTGGCGCGCGGCGAGACCGTGCTGCGCAACGCCGCGCGCGAGCCGGAGGTGGTGGACCTGGCGGAGTTACTCACTGCCATGGGCGCACGCATCGAAGGCGCCGGCACCTCGACCATCCGCGTGGAGGGCGTCGAGCGGCTGCACGGCGCCGAGCACACCATCATCCCGGACCGCATCGAAGCCGGAACCTTCCTGGTGGCCGGCGCCATCACGGGAGGCGATCTCACCGTGACCGGCTGCGTGCCCGAGCACGTGGGGGCGCTGGTGGCCAAGCTGCAACAGGCCGGGGCCGAGGTGACGCAACCGGATTCCGCGACCTTGCGCGTGCGCGCGAGCGGCCGCCTGCGCTCGGTGGATATGACCACCGAGGAATATCCAGGCTTCGCCACCGATCTGCAGGCCCAGTACATGGCCCTGATGACGCAGGCGGAGGGCATCGCCATCATCGTCGAGACGATATTCGAAAACCGCTTCATGCACGCGCAGGAGATGGCCCGCATGGGCGCCAACATCCGCCTGGATGGCAAGCAGGCCATTGTGGCGGGCCCGCGGCCGCTCACCGGCGCCGGCGTGATCGCTTCGGACCTGCGGGCCAGCGCCTCGCTGGTGCTGGCGGCGCTGGTGGCGCAGGGCGAAACCGTGATCGACCGGGTTTACCATATCGACCGCGGCTATGAGAAAATCGAGGCGAAACTGGCGCGGGCGGGCGCCAAAATTCAGCGCGTGGAGTGATCGCCAAATGCAGCATAATCCCGGATTTCTCAAGCTGGTGGATGAGGCCAGAGGCCGCATTCATGAGATCGATATCGCCGGCTACCTGAACATGCGGAAGGCGGGCGAGGCGCACGTGCTGGTGGACACGCGCGAGGAGAGCGAATGGAACGCCGGCCACGTCAAAGGCGCGGTGCACCTGGGCAAGGGCATCATCGAGCGCGACGTCGAAACGCGCTATCCCGATAAGGCCACGCGCCTGGTGCTCTATTGCGGCGGAGGCTTTCGCTCCGCGCTGGCTGCCGACAATCTCCGCCAGATGGGTTACGCGGAGGCCATCTCGCTCGATGGCGGCTGGCGGGCGCTCAAGGAATCCGGTTTGGAACTGGAATAGACGCTGGGCAGGCTCAAGCGTGCCCCACCTGCGTGCGAAAATAGATCTATATGCGTCTCCGTACCCTGGCTGCTGTCTTCGCGGCTTGTCTGATCGCGTTGGGCCAGTCCCAAAGTCTGTCGCTGGCGCAGTTGCTTTCGTTCATTCAATCCTCCCAGAAGATGATCACCGAAGGCAAAATGACGGACCGCGAGGTGGCCAAGTTTCTGGGCAACATTAAGCTCACCGAGCGTCTGGATGAGCGCGTGATCGAGGATCTGCAGGGCCAGGGGGTCGGCCCCAAGACGATCCTGGCGCTCAACCATCTGCGCGATGTGTCGCAGGGGCTGGCCGCCGCCGCGCCCATCGCGCCCAAGCTGCCGCCCAAGCCGATTCCGCCGCCTACTTCCGAGGAGCAGGCCGCCATCATCGACGACATGCGCCAGTATGCGCTGGGCTACAGCAAGAATCTGCCCGATTTCATTTGCACCCAGGTCACCCGGCGCTACGCCGCGGCCAAGCCAGGCTCGCGTTACGGAGGCCGCGCGGGCAGCGACCCATCCTGGCAAAAGCAGGACGAGCTGACCATCCGGCTGAGCTACTTCGATCAGAAGGAAAACTACAAACTCATTCTGGTCAACAGCACGCCCGCCACGCAGGAATATGCCAACCTGGGCGGCTCCACGTCCTACGGCGATTTCGGCAGCATGCTCAAGGAGATTTTCGAGCCTTCCTCGCAGGCCCATTTCGAATGGGACCATTGGGGCACCTTGCGCGGCCAGCGCGTCCTGGCCTTCACTTACTCGATTACCCAGAGCCGCTCGCAGTATCACATCATCGTGAAGGACCAGCACCTGGATATCGTCACCGGCTATCACGGCCTGATCGAGGTGGATAAGGACGCGCACGCCATCCTGCGGCTGACCGTGGTGGCCGACACGATCCCACCGGATTTCCCCATCCGCGCGGCCAGCGAGACTCTCGATTACGATTTCACGGACATCTCCGGCCACACCTTCCTGCTGCCGCTGAAGGGTGAGTTATTGAGCGACGCGGGCGAATACCTCACGCGCAACATCCTCGAATTTCACATGTACCGGAAGTATTCGGCCGATTCGGAAGTCAAATACGATTCCGATATCACCTCCGCGCCGCCGCCCCTGCCGGACGACAAAACACGCGAAAAGCCATAGCAAATCGCTCCGGCGGACGAAGCCGGCCGTGCAATGTGATACTTTCGAATTTCAGGCACCTGCATTCGCGCGCGGTGCACATCCGCCAAAACCCGCCTGAGGTGAGGTCAATCGATGTCCAAAGAAAAGACGCAAGCTGTGTCCGCCCCGGTTCCGGTGATCGCCGATGGAGCCACCCTGGGGGTGGTGGGAGCCGGAGTGATGGGCAGCACCCTGATCCGCGGTCTGCTATCGAGCGGTTTGATCGCGCCCGAGCGCATGTGGGCCGGGGACAAGAACGGGGCCGCCTGTGAGACTGCCGGCCAGCAACTCGGCATTCCTGTAAGCACGGATTTCGCTGCGCACGTCCCGACCGCCGACCTGATCCTGATGTGCGTGAAGCCCAACGACGCGCCGGTGGTGATGGCGGCTCTACGCAATGCCGGACTGCGCCGCGAAACGCTGCTGATCTCGATCCTGGCCGGCGTAGCCACCGACCGTCTGGAATCGCTGTTGGGCACGGAGAACCCGATCATTCGCGCCATGCCCAACACGCCCGCCATCGTGGGTGAAGGCATGACCGTGGTATGCCGCGGACGGTACGCCTCGGCGGCCGACCTGCAGCGCGCCCAGCGCATCTTCGAGGCCGTCGGCAAGTGCGTTGCGGTCGATGAAGTCCACTTCAACGCCATCACCGCCCTGAGCGGCAGCGGCCCGGGATACCATTTTCTGATCATGGAGGCGCTGGCCGATGCCGGCGTACGCGTGGGGCTGCCGCGCCAGTTGGCCCTCACCCTGGTGGCCCAGACCGCGCTGGGCTCGGCGCGCATGGTGCTCACGACCGGGCGCCATCCGGCCTCCCTGCGCGACGACGTGACCACACCGGCGGGCTGCACCATCGCCGGGCTGCTCATGCTGGAGGATGGACGAATCCGTTCCGTGCTGGCGCGCGCGGTGGAAGAGGCCGCCAAGGTTTCGGCGCACCTCGGCGTGGGACCGGCGAAGATTTCCGAGAACGCTCCGGGACCCCGGAGCGGGCACTAGGAGCCCCGGTTTATGACCCAATCTGAAACCCGCAGCCTTAGCCGGGAACTCATCGAAATCGAAGACCGCTGGGGCACTCACAATTACCGGCCGCTCGACGTGGTGGTGGAGCGCGCCTCGGGCGTCTGGGTCTACGACGTGGATGGCAAGCGCTACATGGATTGCCTCAGCTCCTATTCGGCGCTGAACCAGGGCCACTGCCATCCGCGCATTCTTCAGGCGCTGCGCGAGCAGGCCGAGCGCGTGACGCTGACCTCGCGTGCTTTCCGGAACGACCAGTTGCCGCACTTCGTCGAGGAACTGGCGCGCATGTGCGGCATGGAGATGGTGCTGCCCATGAACACCGGCGCGGAGGCCGTGGAATCGGCCATCAAAGCCGTGCGGCGCTGGGGCTACGTGAAGAAGCAGATTCCGCGCGACGAGGCCGAGATCATCGTCTGCGAAAACAATTTTCACGGGCGCACCACCACCATCACGGGATTCGCGACCGAGCCGCTTTATCGCGACGGCTTCGGTCCCTTCACGCCGGGCTTCGTGACGGTTCCGTTCGGCGACGCGGAGGCGTTCGAGGCGGCCATCACGCCGCGCACCTGCGCTTTCCTCGTCGAGCCGATTCAGTGCGAAGCCGGCATTCTGATTCCGCGCGAAGGCTACCTGCGCGACGTGGCGGAGATCTGCGCGCGCGAGCGCGTACTGCTGGTAGCCGACGAAATCCAGACCGGCCTGGGGCGCACGGGCGCGCTGCTGGCCTGCGAACACGAAGGCGTGCACCCGGATGTCTATGTGCTGGGCAAGGCGCTCTCGGGCGGCGTCTACCCGGTCTCGGCGGTGGTTTCCTCGCGCGAGATTCTGGGCGTCTACCGTCCCGGCAGCCACGGCAGCACCTACGGCGGGAACCCGCTGGCCTGCGCGGTGGCGCGCGCGGCGCTGAAGGTGATCGAAGACGAGCACCTGTCCGAGCGCTCGGCGGAGCTGGGTTCGTGGCTGCTTTATGAGCTGCGCAAGCTGCGCCATCCGCACATCAAAGAGGTACGCGGCAAGGGGTTGCTGATCGGCATCGAGCTAACGGTTCCGGCGCGCACCTACTGCGAGCGGTTGAAGGATCTCGGCGTGCTGTGCAAGGAGACGCACGAATACGTCATCCGCCTGGCGCCTCCGCTGATCGTCTCGCAGGAAGATCTGGAGTGGGCCATGGCGCAGATCCGGACGGCCTTCGCGGGGTAAGCGTATGGTGGGGGAAGAGCGTTTCGGCGATCGCCGTTTTCGGTACGCGGCGTTTTTCCTTCTGATGGTGTCGATCAATCTGGTCGACGGTATGATGGTCCGGTCGATTGCCGATCCCGGGCGGCGGGCGATTGCGGCGGCCGGAGCTACCTTCGACGTGGTCGCGGTCGTGGGCGCCCTCTACTACTGGATGCTGGTGCGGTCGGGGATTCGCGCTTCGGGAAGCATGGTCGCCGTCGCACTGGTGGGCGCGCTTCACGCAACCTAATTTTTATCCGCATGCGATCATGCTCAGGGCCATCGTGGGCGGGTTGTGCGAAGCCGGATTGATCGGATTCGTGATTGTCCAGGTCCGGCGCAAGAGCCGCCGAAAGCGCGATGGGACGGGAGACACCGATCCACTATTCGCAATCCGGGCGGCGCTGGCGAATCTGTCGGCGGTGCCGGTCGTCTCCAGCCTGGTCGCCGCGGAACTGAGCGTTCTGTACTACGGGCTGTTCTCCTGGGGTTCGAAGCCACATGTTCCAGCGGGCGCCCGGACGTTTTCCATTCACGAGAGGGTGGGTCAAGCGGCCCTGTTCAGGGTAGCGCCAATAATTTGCCTGCTGGAAATCGCGCCCGTGCACGTGGTCTTGAGACACTGGAGTCCGGCGTTGGCCTGGGCAGCCACGGCCATCAGCCTGTATTGCGTGATCTGGCTGGTTGGATTGGCGCGGGCATTTCGTCTTCGGCCGGTTCTTGTAGGCGCCGATTACCTGCACCTTCGCTACGGATTGCTGTTCCAGTTACGCGTGCCGAAAGGTCTGATTGCGTGCGTGCGCGCCGCGAAAGCCGAAGACAAGAGATTCGCGGTACCGCGCAAAAGCGAGCCAAGTGTATGCATCGAATTGGCCCATGCCATCCAAGCGGAAGGGCCGTTCGGGATTCGTAAGCAAATCAGCGTTGTGGCGCTTACGCCGGACGACGAGCCGGCTTTCCGGCAGGCGCTTGTGGAACTGATGAGCGAAAGCAACGTGTAGCCGGAAGCCGGCCATTAACCGAATTGAGCGCCTCCGCCTGGCACCTCCGCCGATCGTCTCGCAAGAGGATCTGGAGTGGGCCATGGAGCAGGTCCGAAAAGCGTTCGAGGGATAAGGGGCCGGACAGCCAAATGCCGGTGCTGTTTGCCGCTTGAAAGTGTACACACAAAAGGTGTACACTCCTAGGCAGGCAAAGGAGTGCCGGCATGCCCGCCGTAATTCAGCGACGAACCAGAGAAGAGCGCGTCGACGTTCGGATGCGTTTGGATGAAAAGCAACTCCTAAAGGCTGCTTCCGATGCCGCTGGTCTAACGCTGTCCGGGTTTATCGTCTCGTCGGCTTTGCGTGAAGCTCACAGGATCACCAGGACCACGTTGACCACGCCGGAGCAGGCGGCTGCGTTTGGGGAGCTACTGCTGAAGCCGGCCGCGGCAGCAAAGACAGCGGTGGCGTCGTTGCGCAAAGCGCGGCGATACCCTACGAAGTAGCACGCACTTTCTCCAGCAGCCTTTCTACGGTTTTCATTGGCCAAACGAGCCGCCTTTTGCCTGGGAGTTCCAGTGAAACAAACCCATAGTGTTCGTAGAACTTCTGGGCCTCCAGCCAAGCCGCAACAGGGCCGCCTGCACCCTCTTGGCTTTAGTGGTGTGCCACGTGCTCCCGCAGCAAATAGGACGTTCAAGGGGATTCGCACTCCGTCAAAGTCCCCCGTTTTGAGATGGGTATTGAGCGGTTCATTCTGCTCCGCGCACAGCGCTCTTGCCTGTGAAAGAATGAGGTAATGAAGCGACCGTTCGCAGCGACTGTTTGGCGC
>CAYRWE010000173.1:0-10851 GCA_964427655.1 uncultured Solibacteraceae bacterium
TGGCAGCGGTTGAGCAGAAGGTGAAGCAGATCATTGTCGAGCAGCTCGGCGTCGACGAGAGCCAGGTGGACAACAACGCGTCGTTCGTTGACGACTTGGGCGCGGATTCGCTCGACATCGTCGAGCTGGTCATGGCGTTTGAGGAAGCCTTCGAACTGGAAATCCCGGACGAAGACGCCGAGAAGATCACTACCGTGAAGGACGCCGTTGAGTACATCGAGAGCAAGACGACTAATAAGAAGTAGCCGGCGTATCTTCAGGGGGACCCTTTGACGCGACGAGTAGTAGTGACCGGCGTCGGTCTGCTGACGCCGCTGGGTATAGGAACCGAGGCCACCTGGGAAGGGATTTGCGCCGGCAAGAGCGGGATCGGCCCCATTACCCAGTTCGACGCCTCCGCCTTCTCCTGCCGGATCGCCGGAGAGGTGCGGGGTTTCGACCCGGCCAAGTACATCGAAAAGAAAGAAATCAAGAAGATGGGGCGCTTCATCCAGTTCGCCATCGCGGCGGCGGATTTCGCCCTGGCCCATTCCGGGTTGAAGGTTACGCCCGAAACCGCCGAACAGGTGGGGGTCTATATCGGCAGCGGGATCGGCGGCTTCGAGGTGATCGAGCGCGAACACCAGAACCTGCTGCAGCACGGGCCGCGGCGCATCTCTCCGTTTTTTATTCCCGCCACCATCGTGAACCTGGCTTCGGGCCACGTCTCCATACGGAGCGGAGCTAAGGGACCGAATTCCGCCACCGCCACGGCCTGCACCACCAGCGCCCACGCCATCGGCGATTCCTTCCGCCTGATCCAGCACGGCGATGCCGACGCGATGATCTGCGGTGGCACGGAGGCCTGTATCACGCCCATGGGAATCGGCGGCTTCGCGGCCATGCGCGCGCTTTCCACGCGCAATGACGACCCGGGGCACGCCTGCCGGCCGTGGGACCGCGACCGCGACGGTTTCGTGGTCGGAGAAGGCTCCGGAATTCTGGTGCTCGAGGAACTCGGGTTTGCGCGCGCCCGGGGAGCCCGCATCCTGGCGGAGATCGTCGGTTATGGAATGAGCGCCGATGCCTTTCACGTGACGGCTCCGCCGGACGACGGCGACGGCGCGTTCCGCGTCATGCGGAATGCCTTGCGCGACGCCGGCATCGAAGCCGCGCGGGTGCAATACATCAACGCTCACGGGACTTCCACGGAAGTGGGCGATCGTGCCGAGACTTGTGCCATCCGGAGGGCCTTCGGCGAGCACGCCTATAAACTGGCGGTCAGCTCCACCAAGTCCATGACCGGACATCTGTTAGGTGGCGCGGGCGGCCTGGAAGCCGGCCTCACCGTTTTGGCCCTGCGCGACCAGATCGCGCCGCCCACCGTCAACCACGACAACCCCGACCCGCTCTGCGACCTCGATTACGTGCCCAACCAGGCGCGGCGAATGCCGATCGAGTATGCCCTTTCTAACAGCTTCGGGTTCGGCGGCACTAATGGGTCCTTAATTTTCAAGCGCTACCAGGATTGATGCCGCACTGGGGAAACTTTTGCGGCCTGGCAGGCGTCTTAAGCTACTGTAGTTTCTAGGATTGGCACTTAAGAGAATGAATACGATCAATAAAAGTGGGGGGAAAGCAAAATTCGCCGCTTACCGTAACACGCTGGAGGGAAAAGCGGATGAGGTCCGCCGCAGCATGTCCGCGCAGAAGGCGGCCCAAGTAGTGGCGCGGCCGGATTATCCGTCCGACGAGGGCGATCTCAGCCAGCAGCATCACGAGGAGTGGATCTTTTTAAACCGCAACACCTTGGATATGAAGCTGTTGCGTGAGATCACGGATGCCTTGCACCGCATCGATCAGGGCACCTACGGTACCTGCATGGAGTGCGAACAGCCGATTTCGGCCAAGCGCCTGGATGCGGTGCCCTGGGCGCGCTATTGTGTGACCTGCCAGGAGCAGATCGCCAGTCGCATCGCCTCGGGCGAACTGGTCGAGTTTCAGGAAGCCGATCGATAGCCGGCATAACCTCCGGCGGCCACACCGTTTGACTCCAGAATTGTTTCCGCGCCCGGAAGGACGAGCCGGCCGTGATGCCGGTTCGCCCTCTGCGCGCCCCGGCCCGGCAGTTCCCCCGAGCAAAGCACCGCTCTTCCGTGCAGGCGAGTCCTCCCCGTGCAAGACTCGCTCCGGACGGGGGCGGTTCCTCCGGGTAATCCCGGTTTTCAGCCGGGGAGTTCCCGGTAACCCGCGTTCCCAGAGGCGGCCTTTCCCCGCATAGCACAGTGTTCCAGCCGGGCAGCTTTACCGGTAATCCGCACTCCCAGCCGGGCAGTCTTCCCGCGTATTCCCCCGTTTCAGGCGAGCAGTTTTTCCCGTGGATCAACGTTCCAGCCGGGCGGTCTTCCCGCGTGATCCGCGCTCCAGCGGGGCATTCACCCCGTGCAATGGGTGTACAATACTATGACTGTTCGGAGTCATTTTTTGGGTTGACCTCTGGGGGATTGCGATGGAAAAACCGGCGCAAAATATTCAAGACAGCTTTTTAAACAATGCGCGCAAGGATAAGGTCGCTCTTACGATTTACCTGATGAGCGGCGTCAAGCTTTCCGGCCGGATCAAGAGCTTCGATAAGTACTCTCTGGTCCTGGAGACCAATAATCAGGAGCAACTCATTTTCAAGCACGCCATCTCGACGGTGGTGACGCAGAAAACGGCCCATTCCTATAGCGTCGGCCCGCAGGCCGCCGTGCAGGGGGCCGCGGGTCAGGTTGTGCCGGGAGCGCCGGTTCACACCGATGCGCCGGAGGCATAGCCGACGCCTCTTCGCCACCCGGTTCGCGAGCGGGCCATCCTGGTTGGCCTGGAGTGGAAAACACGCGGGACCCCCGGCCGCGAAAATGAGATTCCGCCGGAGGAGTCCCTCGACGAGTTAGCCGAGCTGGCGGCCAGCGCGGGCGCGGAAATCGCCGGACGCCTGCTACAAGCGCGGCTGGCACCGGAGGCCGCCACGCTGGTGGGCCGCGGCAAGGTGGAAGAGATCCGCCTGGAAGTCCGCTCCACCGACGCGGACGTGGTGATCTTCGACCACGACCTCACGCCCACGCAGCAGCGCAATCTGGAACGCATCGTCGACGCCAAGGTCATCGACCGCACCCAGTTGATTCTCGATATCTTCGCTTCCCGCGCGCGCACTCGCGAAGGCCGCCTGCAGGTGGAACTGGCGCAGTTGAGCTATTTGCTGCCGAGGCTGGCCGGTCATGGCGCGGAGATGTCGCGGCTGGGCGGCGGCATCGGCACGCGCGGACCCGGTGAGACCAAGCTCGAAACCGACCGCCGCCGCATCGCCAGGCGCATCAAGAAGATCGAGGACGATCTCGAAGGCGTGCGCGCCGGCCGGGCTCTGCATCGCGGCCGCCGGAGCGCCGTGCCGCTGGCCACGCTGGCGCTGGCGGGCTACACCAACGCGGGCAAATCCACGCTGTTCAACCGCCTCACGCAGGCCGGAGTGGTGGTGGATGCGCGCATGTTCGCCACGCTCGATCCCACCGTGCGGCCGCTCGACCTGCCCTCCCGCCGGCGCGTACTGTTCAGCGACACGGTGGGCTTCATCCGCAACCTGCCCACTACGCTGGTGAAGGCCTTCCGCGCCACCCTGGAGGAGGTTTGCGAATCCACGCTGGTGCTGCATGTGGTGGACGCTTCCTCGCCGCATGCCTCCGAACACGTCACCCACGTGCTGAAGGTGCTGGGAGAGATCGGCGCCGCCGAGATCCCCCAGATCCTGGTGGCCAACAAGGCGGACCGCATCGCGGGAGGATCTCCCCTGCGCGAAGAGATGGAAACCGTGGCCCGCCGCCTAGCAGCCGGCGGGCCGGCACAGGGGAACGCGCGCGCCGTGGCCATCTCGGCATTGACCGGATTCGGAATGGCGAATCTGATTTCCCTCATCGATGAGGTTTTGCCGGTCGATCCGACGGTGCGCATCACGCTGCGCATCCCGCACGCGGACGGCGCGACCCTGGCCCTCCTGCACGAATTCGGACGCGTGATCGAGACCCGCTACACGGGTGAGTACTGCGAAGTAGATGCGGAGATTCCCGAGTCGCTGCGGCGCCGTCTGGAGCGCGCGTAATCCACAGGAGTAATCCACAGTTATTGTGGAAAATTCTGTTGAAAACCCTCGGTAGACCAATCGAAGTACAGTACGATCTAATACTTACATCGAAATGAACCAAGGGGCAGCACTTTCCGCCAAAGCACTCAATTGCAGTAGTTTACGGGTAGATACCCTAGACCGAGAAGCGCCCTGCATCAAGCAGATGTAAAAATCCACACATTTGTAGATTCTCCACAGTTTGTGCTCTCCAGAACGTGCGTTCGGATACGATTAGATTGATTTGGTACACTGATTTGGAAGGCGGTGTAGCTCAGTTGGCAGAGCGAGGGTCTCATAATCCCTAGGTCGACGGTTCGAGTCCGTCCGCCGCCACCAAATCCCTTACCAATTCTCTTTGCGACGCGGGGATCCGCATCGGCTGCTGGTCGGCTGAATTCGCTACCATGTTTCTATATCGGAGGTATGGGATGCAGATCAGCCGACGCAGTTTTCTGGTTTCCGCCGCTCTGAGCGCCGCCGCTACCGAGTTCGACGCTCAAACCGGTATGCCGATGCGGATGCTTGGCCAGACCGGACAGAGGGTGTCTTTGCTGGCCTTCGGAGGCGGCACCCGCTTCCTTGCCTATAAGGATTCTGAAAGAGGCCTGGCCGCGCTGGAACGGGCGCTCAAAGGTGGGATCAATTACGTCGATACGGCCGCGTCGTACGGAGATGGGAAGAGCGAACAATGGATCGGCGAATTTTTGAAGACCCATCCGAAGGACTTCTTCCTGGTGACGAAGATCGGCGGCGACCGCTCCTATGACGATTCCATGCGCATCATAGATCGCTCGTTGAAGAACCTGGGCGTGAGCCAGGTTGACCTGATGCACATTCACAGCCTGGGCGATGAGAAAGATCTGGCGGCGATCGAGGCGCCCAACGGACAACTCAAGGCCATGGAGCGGGCCAAAGAACAGAAGATGACGCGCTTCATCGGGATCACCTGCCATCAGAATCCACAGGTGCTGCGGGCGGCGCTCACGCGTCACGATTTCGATTCCACACAGATGGCGCTGAACGTGGCACGGATTGGCGCCGCCACTCCATCGGACAAGCCCGGCGAGGGTATGACGGGCGCGTCCGGCTTCGAGGCCGTGGCCATGCCGGTCGCGGTGAAGAAGAAGATGGGATTGACCGCGATGAAAGTGTTCGCGCAGGAGAAACTTCTCGGGCAGGCGCCGCCGGAAACGCTGCTGCGCTACGCGATGTCGCTGCCCGTCGCCGCCACCACGGTTGGAATGCCGAAACTGGAGTTTGTCGATTTCAATCTCGCGGTAGCCAAGCGTTTCCAGCCGCTCTCGCCGGAGGAGATGAAATCGCTGCCGGCTGGCGTCTCGGCGCACATGCGCGCGGCTATCGACAGCTTTTTCGCCGACCACATCGATTGTTGAGCCGCGCGTGAGCGGCTGACCTCGATCGGCGTACCGACCTGGCTTCGCCGGGGATCGGGCGCCCGGCGGAGAAATGTTAGAATTCGAGTGAATATTCCATCTACCGAGGCAAGCCGCTAGTGTCACAAGAGAACGAGATCTCGCGCCGCGACATACTGAAGACCGCAGGGAGCGCCGCTGCGGTTTCCGCTTTCCCCGCCATCCGGACCGCCATGGCCGCTGACGAGCCGGTGAGGTACGGGATCATCGGCAGCGGCAGCCGGGGAACGTACCTGCTGAAGCACCTCAAGAACATTCCCGGTGGACGCTGCGTGGCGATCTGCGACATCCAGCAGCAGGCCATCGATCACGGCGTGCAAACCATCGGCAACCAGCCGAAAACCTATCGCGACCATCGCGCGCTGCTCGATCAAAAGGACATCGAAGCGGTCCTGGTGGTCACCCCGCTGTTCACGCATTTTCCCATCACGCAGGATGTGCTGCTCTCGGGAAGGCACGTGTTCTGCGAGAAGTGCCTGGTGTTCAAGCCCGCCGAAGTGCACGCCTTGCGCGCCCTGGCCGCGGAGCACCCCCGGCAGGTTTTGCAGACCGGCCTGCAGCGGCGCTACAGCTACTTCTACCAGATCGTCAGGAGCATGGTGGATCAAGGCATTTTGGGCGATGTCCGCCAGATGCACGCGCAGTGGCACCGCAACATGATCAACAAGCCGAGCTCGCTGTGGACCATGAAGCCCGGCGGCGCATCGAACATCGCCAACTGGCGCGTGTTCCGCTCCATGTCGGGCGGCCTGCCGGCCGAGCTGACCTCTCACCAGGTGGATGTGGCCGACTGGATGTACGGAGCCGGCCCGGAATTCGTGATGGGTTTCGGCAGCCTGGACGTGTTGAAGGACGGCCGCGACGTATACGACAACTGCCAGTTGATCTACCGCTATCCCAAGGGGCGGCAGCTCACTTATTCGACCGTCAGCACCAGCCAGTTCCTGCCGTACTTCAACGGCGGGCGGCCGGAGATGGGCGAGATCGTTATGGGGACCGATGGGACGGTCGAGATCACCGTGGGCGACGATCTGCACTCCTGCATCGCCTGGTGGTACCGCGAGCCTCCCAAGACCAAGACGGTGGAATCGGCGCAGAAGAAGAACGAGCCTTTCGTGGCGGGCGCCACCATGGTGGCCTCCGGCGCGGCCAACGGCCCCATTCCCATCATGACCAACGATCTGGATTTCCAGAAAGGCGAGAGCTTCCTCTCCCGCGAGGCCAAATTCGCCCGCCGCTGGCTCACCGCCAAGGGCGTACTGGTGCAGGAAGAGGCGCGCAATCCGGTGGATGTCGAGCTGGAGAGCTTCTTCCAGGTGTGCCGTGACGGCAAGCGGCCGAAAGCCAACCTGGAAATCGGGCTGGCCGATTCGGTCGCGGTGATGCTCTCGAACCTGGCCATGGACGAGAACCGCCGGGTCTACTTCAACGAGATCGAGACCATGGGCATGCCCGACGAGGCGCCCAAGGTGCCGAAGATTACCAGCAGCGCCAAGCAGGCCCCGCCGCACGTGGGCGGGTAAAGCTCTTCGGCGCCGCGTGGGCATAGACCGTGCGCGCGGCGCTCGAGTGCGCGCGCCAGGAGCTGGATTCACTCTGAGATTGCCATGGGAATCGGCATCCGCATCGCAGAACTGCACAAGGTATACGACAGCCCACCGCCCATGGCGGCCCGCGGCGCCGGGTTCGCGTTCGGCGGGATGAGGAGCGGCGGGAAAAAAGAGCCTAAGAAGAAGTTCGAGGTGGCGGCTCTGGCGGGCATCTCGCTCACCATCGACGCGGGCGAGATCTTCGGCCTGCTGGGGCCAAACGGGGCCGGCAAATCCACCACCATCGGCATCCTCACCACGCGCACCGAGCCCACCGGCGGGCGCGCTTTCATCGGCGATTACGACGTGTGGCGGCAGCCGGTGCAGGTCAAGCGTCTGATCGGCGTGGTGCCGCAGCGGCCCAACCTGGATTTCGCCCTGACCGCGCGCGAGATCCTCCTGTTCCACGGTGCCTATTTCGGGCAGAGCGCCCACGAGCGCACGCGCCGTTCGGAGGAGCTGCTGGAAAAATTCAAGCTCACCGACCGCGCCGATCACATGGCCCGCACCTTTTCGGGCGGCATGATGCAGCGCCTCTCGATAGCCCGCGCCATGATGCACGATCCCGAAGTGCTCTTCCTGGACGAACCCAGCGCGGGCCTCGATCCGCAGACGCGCCTGCTGCTCTGGGAACTCGTGCGCGATTACAACCGCCAGGGCAAGACCATCGTGATCACCACGCATTACATGGATGAGGCCGACGCGCTGTGCCATCGGCTGGCCATCATCGATCACGGCCGCATCATCGCGCAAGGCACGCCGGCGGAGCTGAAGGCTTCGATTCCCGGCGGCTATCTGCTGCGCCTGCGCTTCGACCGCCTGCCGGAGGGCCTCGCGGCGGAGCTGGAGAGACTGCCGGGGGTGAGCGAGGTGCGCGCGACCGAGGACTCGTCGGCCGATCTCTATGCCGACCGCGGCGGCCCGCTGATCGCGGCCATCGTGAATACCGCCCAGGCGGCGGGCGCGGAACTGCGCGACGTGCACATCTCCGAACCCAGCCTCGAGACGCTGTTCCTGCATCACACCGGAAGGAGCCTGCGCGAGTGAACTGGAAAACGTTTTATGCGATGCTCTCGCGCGACGGCCACGTGGCGCGGCGCAACCTGATTCCCACGCTGGTGCAGAATCTGCTCCAGCCGCTGCTGCTGGTCTTCGTTTTCGGCCGCGTGCTCACCTCGGGCGGCATGATGTCGATGAAATTCAAAGACGTGCTGCTGCCCGGCATCATGGCGGTGAGCATGGTGCTCTCGGGCATCCAGGCGGTGGCCATGCCGCTGATCGCCGAATTCCAGTTCACGCGCGAGATCGAGGACCGGTTGCTGGCGCCCATCGAAACCGGATGGCTGGCGATCGAGAAAGTGGTGGCCGGAATGATTCAGGCGCTGGTGGCGGGGCTGGTGGTGATCCCGGCGGCCTGGCTGCTGCTGGGTTCGGGAGTGAATGTCAGCCTGCGCCAGCCGGTCGCGTTCTTCGTCATTTGCGGGCTGGTGGCGCTGCTTTCCGGCGCGGGCGGCCTGGCCCTGGGATGCAGCGTGGGGCAGACCCAGATCGGCCTGATGTTCAGCCTGATTGTGGCGCCCATGATGATGTTCGGCTGCGTGTATTATCCGTGGAGCTTCCTCTCGGCCTTCCCTGTGTTGAAGGTGGCCGTGCTGATCAATCCGTTGGTCTACGCCTCCGAGGGATTGCGCGGCGCGCTGGCCCCGCAGGTTCCGCATATGCCGATCGCCGTGGTGCTGGGGGCGCTGGCGGCGCTGGATGTCGCGCTGCTTGCGCTGGGGCTGAAGCGGTTCCGGAAAAAGGCGGTAAGTTAGGGTATTTAGCGGGCCTAAACTCACCGCGGAGACGCGGAGTCGCGGAGATTTTCGCGGAGTAACTGAACGAAAGACTCCGGCTGTCTCGATTCACGCGGCTTCATGCGCGAGTACGCGCGCGGAGCGAGCCGAGGCGGCTAATCGAGTTGCGACATAACTTCACCGCCTATGACGCCACTTACATAGCGTTGGCCGAAGCGACCGATTCCATCCTATATACCAGCGACAAGAAACTCTGCAAAGGGCATCGCGCGCAGGTCGCGCTGTTCGCACGCTGATCGCCTCAAAGCAAGATTTTCTCGACTCGCCGGCTTAGGGAACGATGAAATCGCGGAAATTGTATCGGATATTAGTATTAATGACGTCTTATATGCCATTCTCCCATTGATGGGACCCGTAAATCGGACTAGGATCTACTTGGGAGGACGGCATGCGATTTCGATCCACCATGATCGACGCAGCCACGCTCCAAAGGGATTGCGAAGTGTGCTGCGTCCTGAACGGATCCCTCGATTTTCTCTACTGCAATCCGGCATGGGACCAATTCGCCCAGGCGAATGGAGGCACGCCGGAGGTTTTCGGCGCCGCGCTTATGCACAGGAATTTGCTCCAATTCGTACCGGAGGTCCTGAAAACCTTCTTTATTAATAACCTATACGCGCTCAGGCCGGGTCGCTCGATCTGGCACCACCGGTACGAGTGTTCCAGCCCCAGCGAATTTCGCGTCTTTGAATTGCAAGCGCTTCGCTTGGCCGACGAAGACGAAATTCTGATCTGCCATTCCCCGATTACCTGCCGGCCTCACAACCGCACGCCGGTTGAGCCACCAAGAGAGCCGGCCGGCGTCGTCCGGATGTGCTGCCACTGCCGCAGAACCTGCCTCGATTCCGGTTCGGGAATCTGGGAGTGGGTCCCCGAATATGTCGCCAGGGCGCCTAAGCAGTGCGTAGCGGATCTGTGCCGGCCATGCGCGGACTATTACCGGCACGGCGGCGTTCTTACTTAGTAAGAGTTAGCTTAGTCCGAGCGAGCGAGAGCACGTCCAGCGATGGCGCAGGTTTCGCTTGCCCAAGCCGAAAAGAGACCGGCGGGATCGCGCTACCATATCCACGTGCGGACGTACTTCCACGTCGACATGGACGCCTTCTTCGTTTCCGTGGAAGAACTGTACGATCCCTCGCTCAAGGGCAAGCCCGTGGTGGTCGGGGGACGGCCCAACGAGCGCGGCGTGGTTTCGGCGGCGTCTTACGCGGCCCGTAAGTTCGGGGTGCACTCGGCACTGCCGCTGCGCACGGCCTACCGGCTCTGCCCGCAGGCCATCTTCGTGGAGGGCCATCCGGAGCGCTACCGCGAGTATTCGCACAAAGTCTTCGAGGTCTTCGAGAGCTTTTCGCCGCTCGTGGAAATGGCTTCGGTGGATGAAGCCTATCTGGATATGACCGGCACGGCACGACTGCACGGCCCGCCCATGCGCGCGGCGCACCGGCTGCACGAACGCGTCAAGGCGGCTACCGGCCTGAACTGCTCGGTGGGCATCGCGGCGGCGCGGTTGGTGGCCAAGATCGCCTCGGACCAGGCCAAGCCCAATGGCGTCTTGTGGGTCATTCCCGGGCGCGAGGCGGATTTTCTGGCGCCGCTCGAGGTGCGCAAAGTGCCCGGCGTCGGCAAGGTCACCGAGCAGCAGCTTCACTCGCTGGGCATCCGCAAGGTTGGCGACCTACGCGCGCTGGACGACGATTTCCTCGAGCGCCGCTTCGGTAAGTGGGGGCTGGCGCTGGCCGGAAAATCGCGCGGTCTAGATGCGGGCGGCTGGTTCGATCATGAAGTGGGCGCCGAGCCGGGGCCGAAATCCATCAGCCACGAGCACACCTTTTCCG
>CAYRWE010000174.1:0-10815 GCA_964427655.1 uncultured Solibacteraceae bacterium
GTGGGCGCCGACCGCATCGCCTCGAACGGCGACGTGGCCAACAAGATCGGAACGTATTCGGTGGCCGTGCTGGCGCGCGAAAACGGCGTCCCGTTCTACGTGGCCGCGCCCATTTCCACGCTCGATCTGACGCTGGCCTCTGGTGCCCAGATCCCCATCGAACAGCGCTCCGCCGAGGAAGTCACGCACGTGTTCGGGATACGCATCGCGCCGGAGGGCATCGCAGTCGAGAACCCGGCCTTCGATGTAACTCCCGCCCGCTATGTGGACGCCATCGTCACGGAACGCGGCGTGGCCCGCCCACCTTACGAAGAATCTCTGCGAGAATTAGTGAAATAGATCATGCGTACTCTTTCGCCTCTCCTGCTCTGTGCCGCCGCGCTCCTCGCGGCCGACGGCCCGCGCCGGGCTCCCGGCTTCGCCCTGATGGATATGAAGGGCCAACTGCACGATTTGGCCGATTATCGCGGCAAAATCGTAGTTCTGGAATTCATGCAGAGCACCTGCCCGCATTGCGCCGCGTTTGTCGAAATCCTGCAAAAAGCGCAGCAGAAGTACAGCGACAAAGTGGCCATTCTGGCAATCGGAAACCCGCCCGTGGACAGCCCCGATACGATCAACCAGTACGTCGCCGGCCACCACATCACCTATCCGGTGATGCTCGATTGCGGCCAGGTAGCCTTTTCGTACGTGCGGAAGGGCAGAATCGATCTGCCCACGGCCTACATCATCGACGCTAAAGGCATGATCGCGGGCGAATACTCATACAGCGTACTTACCCACAGTTTCTTCGAGGGCGACGACCTGTTCAGCGAAATCGACCGTCTGCTAAAGGTTCGTTGACCGATAGTTACTGCACGGTCAGGGTCGCCGCGGGGCTGGCCACCCCGCCCACCGAAACCACCACGGCTTGCGCGCCTGTCGCGGCCGTCGTAGGTATGGCGAAGTTAATCTGCAACACTCCCACCGACCAGGCGGGAATGCCGATATAGACCGGCGTAACCAGCGTGCCTCCCACCGTTACCACCGTCTTCCCGACAGGCACGGGCGTGCTGCCGGACGGGGTTGCGCCCGTCGCGACGGTGGGCTGAACCGCGCCGGCGCCGGTGACATAGATAGCGATACTCTGGCCTGGCCCCGCGGTGGCCGTGGGAACGAGCGCGCCTCCGGAACCGGCAATGGCGGGCGCCGCCGCGGACATCTGGATGGTGGTGGACATGGTTTGCCCGTTATCGCTCACCACCACCGCGACCGTCCCGGTAGCCGGCGTCTCGTACGGTACTTGCACGTTCAATTGCGTGGGCGAAATATAGTAGAGCGGCGCCGCGACCCCGTTGATCTTAACCGATACATTATCCATCGTTACGGGCAGCGGCGCGCTTGTGGCCGTGTTAGTCGTGAGCGCTAACTGCGTGCCGAAGATGGCCATTGCCATGCCGGGAGCATACGACTGGCGGAAGGAAAACGCATTGGTGAGATTAGAGATCGACGGAACCGCGGATGACGAACCCACGATCGTGAGGGTGGCGGACGCCGTGGCCGTGTTATCCGAGCCATCGCCGCTGTAAGCCGCGCCGATGGCGTCGGTGCCGGAAGTAAGTCCCGCGGCGCTTCCTTGGATCGTCAGGCTGGCCGTGGCTGTGGCGCCCGAACCGGAGAGCGTGCCGGTTCCCAGGGTCGTGCCGTCCACCGTGAAAGTCACCGTTCCGCTGGGCGTGTTGCCACCGCTGGAGGTGACGGCCGCGGTTAGCGTGACGCTTCCGCCGGCCGAAATGGTCGCGGTACTTGCGGCCAGGGTCATGGATGGCGTGCCCTTGGTCAACAGAGATCCGGCGTGCCAGGCAGTCACAAAGTTATACACGTCTACCGAGCCGAGACCGGTAACTTGATCGTAACCGGGGCCGGCGTCATAGCCGATGGTCGTCCCGCCTCCCGGGCAGCGACGGCTGGAGCAGGTACTCTCGGTAACGATATTACTGCCTGTAGTAATATCGTGGAACGCGCTGGGAGTGGAGGTTGCGAAGCTGTATAAGTGCGAGTTGACGTTTCCCAATCCGCTGCTCGATTGGTACCCATTTTTCACCAGGTATTGGTTCAGGAGCGTCAGGATCCCCGAGAAGGTGGGGGCGCCGAAAGACGTGCCGCCAGCGGGTAGCCAGCCGGCCGTAGACTGCCGGCCGGTGCCGGAACTCGTCCATACCAGGTAAGCATCATGGTTCGGCGAAGCCGGCAGCGCCACATCGGGAACGTCCCTGGCGCCGTCGGCCGGAACGCCCAGGCCGGTCTGCCAGGAGGGCTTGGCGAAATATATGCTGGCGCCCCCTCCGCTCGCGGCCGGGCTGTTGGCGGTGCTGTCGTTCCAGGATGTCTCGGGGATATACGAAAGTGCGGAAGCCATGGTTGTGGGAGCGTTACTGCCGCTCCAGTAACTGCCGCTGCCTTCGTTGAATTCAGTGCCGCCGACGCCGGTAACTTCCGGGATAGAGGCCGGAAGATCCACCGACTCGACAAAATCGCCGCTGCTACCGCCCTGATTGCCCGTAGAGCTACCGTAACAATCCGCCGCGCCCGAGTCGCCCGAGGCCGCCACCCAGGTGATCCCTTGCGTGTTTCCCTGCTGCGCCCAGCCCTGCCAGGTCAACGCATCTGCCTGGGTGGCCGAGGGCTCGCATCCGCCGTAACTCGAACTCACCACGGGGGCCAGCTTGTTATCGATGGCGTATTGGACGGCATCCATAACGTCGTACGAGTACACGAAAATCAAATTCACATCGCGCGCCACGGCGGAGGACCATTCCAGATCGAGATCGGATTCCTGCTCGTCGCTCTCGCTGACTCCGGGATCCGTCCCGACTAACTGGAGCGTGAGGTTCGTGGCGGGCAGCCCGAAGTAATTCCGGAAGTACGCCAGGTGCGAGGTCTCGATATCGGTTTGCCCCACCACGGCGATGGTCTGGCCCGCCCCCGTGATCCCGGCGTTGTAAAGCGGCTGAATGTCGAAGATGGTGACGAAGTCGCCGGGAACAACATAGTTAGCTCCGCCGAGATTGTACTTCGGAGTGATTCCGCCGGCCGGGGTCGCCAGACCGCTCATTTTGCGGATCCTGGGCTGAAGACGGAAGTTATGCAGTCCGCGGACGGCTTGTACCACGCCCTGCAAGGCCACCGGCAGCGAAGGGTTGGTGGCGTTGGCGTAGTGCGTCTCGCCGTTCACGACGTAAGCGTGGATCTCGGTCTGAAGCGCGCTCTCCACCTGCCCAGCGGTCCCGCTAACCGTGATTGCATTGCGCCCACGAGCCACTCGGCCGACCGTCAAATTCTGGCTTTCGAGCCACGCGACGATCTTAGCTACATCGTCCGAGCTGGCACCGAAACGGTCCGCGTAGGCCTCCGGAGTAAGCCACTTGTGGTAATTCGCCGACGAGGGATCCTGCTGCTGGGCGAGCAATTGCTCCAGATCGGCCTTCTGGGCGGCCGATGGCTGGAGCTCAAACGTCACCTGGTTCATCGCCATGGCCGAATCCGCACGGCCCTGGTCATACTCGCTTCGCGCCAAAGCGTGCAGGTGACCGGTCAGGGTGAACCGCTGGTTCCCAGAGATTCGTCCGGCAATCCGGTTCTGTTGAGCCGACGCAACACCCATGACCGAGACAAGGGCGGCTATGACATATTTGGCGCGCATCATATTCGTACGTTCATACGATCCGACGTCTTCAATTGCACCCCGGTTTCCGCAACCGCCGGGCTGCGGTTTTCTACCACTGGTTTTAACACCAGTCGAGCCGATTTCGGCGCCAACTAACTTTAGTTAGTAAACGGATGTGGCCCCGGCTTCACAGCACCACGCGATCGTGACCCTCGCGCCGTGTGATGTGCTCGCGATCGAGATATTCCAGAAGGGGAATGGCATACTTCCGTGAGATCCCCGTCCACTCCTTGAACGCTCCAACCTCAAAGCGTTGCGACCGGCGCGCGGCGAACATGCGGCGCAATTCCTCGATAGCCGAACGGTGAAACACCAGTTCTTCGCTCACGCGCACGAGGCGCTTCTCGCGCAGGAGCATTTCAAGCAGGGTGCGCGCGCGTTTCGGCTCGACCCCCGATCGTGCCAGCACGTCCTTCCAGGCCGGGGTCGCCAGGCCGGCCGTTTCGAAAGCGCTCTCGATGGCGGCGCGCGCCTCGACCTCATCCTGCTGGAGCACCAGACGGTGGCCGCGCTCCCGCACCAGCTCGCCTTCGGCCACGATCTCGCCGCCGCCCTCGAGCAGCGCGTCCAGCAGGAAGGCGGGGCAGCCCGGCAGCTCGGCATTGCGCAGATCCTGCCGCGGCATCCCCGCGAGCAGCGGATTCCCGGCGTGAAATTCGCGCACGGCCTTCGCCAGCCGTTGGCGCGCGGCCTCGAACCAGGCCCGATCCACGTACCACGCGTGGGGCTGGGGAATCGCCACCAGGTTGGCCCGGCCAGCCGCCGCGGCGATCTCGCCCGCCCTCATCCCCGTGCGCGCCACCAGCCCGGCGGTTCCCGCGCCGTAATCTGCCTCGCGCACCAGCAGCGCGATGCGCGCGGCGGCATCGCCCAGGGTCAGCACGTCCAGGCGCGCCGCGGGATCCTCGCCGCGGGTGTGGGCGTGCTCGCCCAAGTCCACTACCCGGCCGCCGCCGATGGTCACCACCGGCGAGAACCTGCGGATGATGAAGCGGTCGCCGGGCAGCAGCAGGGCCGGCTCGCGAAGCACCAGCCGGGCATACGCCGTGCCGCCGGGCTGCAACAGCGTGGCGCCGCCCAGCAATCGCACCTCCGCCTCGATCTCGGCCGTCCCCGAGTGGAAATGGACCGGTGCGCGGTGCTTGAGCGGCCTGGCCGAGCGCAACAGGTCCAGGCGGCAATCCACCCGCTTCACCGCGCCGAAAATTCCGGGCTCGGAAAGCACGTCGCCGCGCGCCAGCTCGGCCGACTCCACGTCCGCCAGGTTCAAGGCGGTGCGCTGCCCGGCCACGGCGCGCTCCGTGGCGGCGCCGTGCACCTCCACGCCGCGCACGCGCAGACGGCGGCCGCCGGGATACACCTCGACCTCCTGTTCGCGCGCCACCGCGCCCGAAATCAGCGTCCCGGTGACCACCGTGCCAAAGCCTCGCACCGAGAAAACGCGGTCGATGGGCAAGCGGAAATGGCCCGCCGTCTGGCGCTCCGGAACCGCCGCCGCGGCGCGCTCGAGCTCGTTGCGCAGCCCCTCCAGGCCCGCGCCCGTGATCGAATCCACCGCCACCATGGGCGCGCCTTCCAGGAACGAGCCGGCCACCAATTCCTCCACTTCCAGGCGCACCAGCCCCAGCAGAGTCTCGTCCACCAGCCCGGCCTTGGTCAGCGCGATGATGCCGCGCGGGATCTCGAGCAGCCGGCAAATATCGAAATGCTCGCGCGTCTGGGGCTTCACGGATTCGTCGGCGGCCACCACCAGCAGCACCAGGTCGATGCCGCCCACGCCCGCCAGCATGTTCTTGACGAAGCGCTCGTGGCCCGGCACGTCGATGAAGCTCACCCGCACCGACGGCGTCAAATCCAGGTGCGCGAAGCCCAGGTCGATGGTGATGCCGCGCCGTTTCTCTTCCGCCAGGCGATCCGCGTCAATCCCCGTAAGCGCTTTCACCAGTGCGGTTTTGCCGTGATCGATGTGGCCGGCCGTGCCGGCGACGACGTGCTTCATGCCGCTCGTTATATCCTACTCCGCTGTACGCCGCGTTACATTGGAAGAGGTGCTCGCCTACGCGTTGTTGGCCCTGGTAACGGGCTCCTTGGTCTATTGCTTCTTGACGGTTGTGGCGGCCCGGCGGTACCGCGCGGTGCGCCCGCCGAGCCTGGGGACCCCCGTGCCCATCAGCGTGCTCAAGCCGCTGGCCGGCCTGGACGACGGCCTGGAGGAGAACCTGCGCAGCTTCTTCGAGCAGGATTATCCCTATTTTGAGATCCTCTTCGCCGTGCGCAGCCCGCAGGACCCGGCGCTGGCGGTCGTTCAGAAGCTGCGGGCGGCCTACCCCACGGTTCCCGCGCAGACCATCGTCACCGGCGAGCCGCCTTATCCCAACGCCAAGGTTTACAGCCTGGACCATATGCTGGCGGCCTCGCGCTACGATCTACTGGTGATGGCCGACAGCGACGTGCGTGCCACGCCCGCCATGCTCTCGATCCTCGCCGCCGAGTTCCAGGATGCCGGCTTGGGCATGGCCACCTGCCCCTACCGCGCATCGCCGGGGAATAGCTTCTGGTCCACGCTGGAAGCCGTAGGCCTGAACACCGAGTTCCTGGGCGGCGTGCTGGTGGCGCGCATGCTGGATGGCGTCAAATTCGCGCTCGGCCCCGCCATTGCCGCGCGCCGCTCCACCCTGGCGCACATCGGCGGACTCGACGCCCTCCAGAACTACCTAGCCGAAGATTTCGTGATGGGCAAGCGGGCGGCCGAACGCGGCGAGGGCGTCATTCTCTCCTCTTATATAATCGAGCATCGCATCGGCGCGCAGCCCCTCTTCGCCAATCTGAAGCACCGGCTGAGGTGGAATCGCAGCACGCGCCGTTCTCGCCCGTGGGGCTACCTGGGGCAGGTCTTCACCAATCCCCTGCCGCTGGCGCTGGCGCTCTGGATCGCCGCGCCCGTGTGGTGGCCGGTGGCCGTCCTGGCCATGATCGGCCGTGCCGTGGCCGCCTGGGCCACCGCCCAACAGGTGCTCGCCGATCCGCTCACGCGGCGTCTGTGGTTCCTGGTGCCGTTCGCGGACTTCGTCGGATTTGTGATGTGGATCGCCGGTTTTTTCGGCAATACCGTCCTGTGGCGCGGGCACCGCTATTATCTGCTCTCCGACGGCCGCTTCCGGCTAGTGAAGTAGGCCCGCGCCCGCTACAATGATCCCGATGAACCGTCTGGAAGAATTGCGCCGGCGGCAGGCGGCCTCCGAGCAGGGCGGCGGTCCCGAGCGCCGCGCCCGCCAGCACCGTGAAGGCAAGCTCTCCGCGCGCGAGCGCATCGAACTGTTGCTCGACGAGAACTCCTTCGAGGAGCTCGACAAGCTGGTGACCCATCGCGCCCGCGATTTCGGCATGGAGGAGCAGAAAGTGCCCGGCGATGGCTTCGTCACCGGCTACGGCCGCGTGGATGGCCGCCAGGTCTTCGTCTTCGCGCAGGATTTCACCGTCCTGGGCGGCTCGCTCTCCGAAGCCAACGCGCAGAAGATTTGCAAGATCATGGACCTGGCCCTGAAGACCGGCTCCCCCGTGATCGGCCTCAACGATTCCGGAGGCGCCCGCATCCAGGAGGGCGTGCTCTCTCTGGCCGGCTACGCCGATATCTTCCTGCGCAATACCCTCTCGAGCGGCGTGGTGCCGCAGATCTCCGCTATCATGGGCCCCTGCGCGGGCGGCGCGGTCTACTCGCCCGCCATCACCGATTTCACCTTCATGGTGGAGGGCACCAGCTACATGTTCGTCACCGGCCCCGAGGTGATCAAAACCGTCACTCACGAAGACGTCACCATGGAGAAACTGGGCGGCGCTACCACCCACAACTCCGTCAGCGGCGTGGGCCATTTCACGGCCGCCGACGATGCCGAGTGCCTGCGCATGATCCGCGAGCTGCTGGGCTACCTGCCGCGCAACAATCGCGAAGACCCGCCCCGCCGCTCGACCTCCGATCCCGAAGACCGCATGGACGCCGCTCTGGACACGCTGGTGCCCCAGGATTCCAGCCTGCCCTACGACGTCAAGGAGGTGATTCACCGCGTGGTGGACGAGGGCGATTTCTTCGAGGTTCATGAGCACTGGGCGCGCAATATCGTGGTCGGCTTCGCGCGCATGGCCGGACGCCCCGTGGGGATCGTAGCCAATCAGCCCGCCTACCTGGCCGGCTGCCTGGATATCAATTCGTCCGTGAAGGGCGCGCGCTTCGTGCGCTTCTGCGATGCATTCAACATCCCGCTGGTGACTTTCGAGGACGTACCCGGTTTCCTGCCCGGCACCGAGCAGGAATTCGGCGGCATCATCCGCCACGGCGCCAAGCTGCTCTACGCCTTCGCCGAAGCTACCGTCCCGAAGATCACCGTCATCACGCGCAAAGCTTACGGAGGCGCTTATTGCGTGATGGGCTCCAAGCACATCCGCACCGATATCAACCTGGCCTGGCCCTCCGCCGAGATCGCCGTCATGGGCCCCGAAGGCGCGGTCAACATCGTCTACCGCCGCGAACTGGCCGCCGCCGAAGATCAAGCCGCCGCGCGTGCGCGCAAGATCGAGGAGTTTCGCGAGCGCTTCGCCAACCCGTTCATAGCCGCCGAGCGCGGCTATGTGGACGACATCATCGAGCCGCGCCAGACTCGCCCGCGCGTGATCCGCGCCCTCGGTATGCTCGAGAACAAAGTCGACACCATGCCTCGCAAGAAGCATGGCAACATACCGCTATGAGACGTCTCGCGGCGCTTCTGCTGCTGGCGGCGGCCTGCCGCGGGGGGCAGGCGCGCTACTCGGTGGATTGGAAGAAAGCCGAGGCCGAGCTGCTCGAGAATTTCACCACCCTGGTGAAAATCGATACCAGCAACCCGCCCGGCAACGAGACTGCCGCGGCCAAAGCCATCCAGGCGGTCCTGGAGCGCGAGGGCATTCCGGTGAAGCTGTTCGCGCTCGATCCGAACCGCGCCAACCTGGTAGCGCGCATCCCGGGCAACGGCTCGAAGCGGCCCCTGCTGCTGATGGGGCATACCGACGTGGTGGGAGTGGAGCGCGAGCGCTGGACCTTCGATCCTTTCGCCGCCATCCGCCGGAACGGCGTCATCTACGGCCGCGGCACTTCCGACGACAAGAGCCACGTGGCCGCCGCGATGACGATCCTGACGCTGCTCCATCGCATGCACGTGAAGCTCGACCGCGACGTCATCTTCCTGGCCGAGGCCGGCGAGGAGGGCACCACCGCCGTGGGCATCGATTTCATGGTGCGAGACCACTGGCCGGAGATCGAGGCTGAGTACGCGCTGGCCGAGGGCGGCTCCATCATCGAGGACGACGGCAAGGTGCACCACGTGCTCGTCACCACCACCGAAAAGGTGCCGCACATCGTTCGCTTGGTGGCGCACGGTCCGGCGGGCCACGGCTCGCGGCCGGTTCCCGATAACGCCGTGGTGATGCTGGCCCGCGCGGTGGCGCGCGCCGGAACGTGGCAAACACCCATAAAGCTCAACGCCACCACGCGCGCCTATTTTGAGCGCCTGGCGGCCATCAGCCCGGTCGCCGAAGCGGCGCGTTATGTCGCCATCCTGGACCCGGCCCGCGCGCCCGAAATCGACCGCTACTTCCAGGCGCACGATCCGGGGCACTATTCGATCCTGCGCACTTCGGTGGTCCCCACCATTCTGAAAGCCGGCTTCCGCAGCAACGTGATTCCCTCGCAAGCCGAAGCGTACCTGGATGTGCGTCTGCTTCCCGACGACAATCTGCCCGCTTTTTTGGTCGAGCTGCGCCGGGTAATCGGCGATGCCAGCATCGAGACGATTCCGCTCCCCGATCCCAGCCGCCCCGCCGCGCCGGCCTCGCGACTGGACACGGACATGTACCGCGCGCTGGAAGCCGTGGGCCGCCGCATGTTCGCCGCTCCGACGATCCCGGCCATGCTGACCGGCGCCACGGACAGCGCGCAGCTCCGCGCCAAGGGAGTGCAGGCTTACGGCGTGGGCGAGATCGTCTCCTCGGCGGAAGGGGTGACAGGCGGCGCGCATTCCGACGACGAGCGCATCTCCATCCGCTCGCTCGAGACCATGACCCAGTTCATCTGGAACGCCGTGCTGGAAGTGGCCGCGCGGTAGGGACGCGGGGCTCGCTCAATTCGGCTTGTACCTTCTTGGGCAACCTGGCGCGGACGAGGTCATAGGCCTGCCGCAACAGCCGCTTGACCTCGGCGGGCGGCAGCGCGTCTTCCCGTTCGAGGGCGATGAACACCACAAGCGCCGCCTACCAAGCTCTTGGCCGCCCGCTGAGCGCTTTATTCGAGCTTCGCAACTGTAATCGCTATGGTGTTGGATTCTACGAGGAGCTTGGTGTACGGGTCAGCGCGCTCCAGCCGGACCGTGTATTGATTTGGTTGGCTCAGGTCAACATAGTAGGACAGGACGAACACGTCATGCAGTTTTTCGCCGGGAGCGACCCGATTCAACGAGATGTTGCTACCAGCCAAGCAGCGCATCTCCCCATTCCTCGCCTTCCAACAGTTCTTTCCGCTTGCCAGGGCCTCCCCTGCTGGCGTCAGCGGAGCCGGTTTTCCATCTCGGTCTAGAACCCTAAATGTGTACTGCGGAGGACCCGATCCGACGCGGAGGATCTGAATTTCCCTACTGGACACATTGATCAGGTCGACGGCAATCGTAACTTCAGCGCCGGGACTGACCTTGCTCTGCTCGGGCGTGATGCTCATTGTGAACGCGGGACGCTGGCCTTGCTCAGAAACGGGCACTTGAGCGTTCGCCAGTGCGGCGCAGGTCCAGATCAAGGCAAGCAGCATCTGGTAGCCTCGCGGCCGTGATCGGCTTTGCCGCCACGCCCGCCGATTGAGGGGCCTCCTTGGTATCCTGAAGACCGTATGGCTGATCAAACCGAACCCGCCCGTCAAATGGGCTTCTCCACGCGCTGCCTGCACGCCGGCCACACTCCCGATAAGTCCAGTCTGGCTCGCGCCGTGCCGATCTACCAAACCACGTCGTTCGTTTTTGAGGACTCCTCGCACGCGGCCGCCCTGTTCGCGCTCGAGAAGTTCGGCAACATCTATACCCGCATCATGAACCCCACCA
>CAYRWE010000175.1:0-10664 GCA_964427655.1 uncultured Solibacteraceae bacterium
TGGAGACCGGACTTTCCTCCCCCGTTTCCGGGAGCGACTGCCCATCCGGCGGTCCCATAGCCATTGTGACATTTCTCATCGTGGCGTTTCGCGGCATGTGCAATGCGATCCACTATCGTTAACTAAATCGCTGAAAATCTTGCAGATACCGATCAGTTTTGGGTGTATTCTACTTTCAGTTGGGGTTTTGCTTAACCATTAGCCGGCACGGTCTAAATCGTCCGCTGCCATATGAATCCCGGCCTGCGTCCTCGACGACTAGGGCCGCCAGATCGACCAATATGGGACCTTTGCAGATGTTCATCTTGAGGAGATTTTAAAGGCAATGAGAAAGCTAGCAGCTATGAGTGCCCTTGGACTCATGGCATCCGGACTGTTCGCCCAAGGCTTGAATCCGCCGCCCACTCAGACCAAGGATAGTTGGGAGGAGATCAACTTCGAATTCAATTCGTCGATCCTTTCCGATGGCTATCCCAGTCTGCTGCGTCTCGCGGACCTGCTTAACCAGCACAAAGACTATCGCGTCAAGATTGTCGGCAACACCGATTACGTCGGTTCGGCCAACTACAACAATAAGTTGGCGATGGCCCGCGCCGAAGCCGTGCGCACCTTTCTGGTCAAATATGGCGCCTCCGCCGACCAGCTCTCCACAGCGGGCAACGGCAAGCGCGATCCCGCCGTCGATAACCGCTCCAAGGAAGGCCGCTTCATCAATCGCCGCGTCGTATTGACGGTGAGCGACGGCCAGGGCAAGGTAATCGGGGAGGGCCCCATCAGCCAGGTTTTGCCGGCCATGACCGCCCTCGACGATTTCATGAAGAAGCAGCAGGATTGCTGCGACCAGATTCTCAAGCGGCTCGACAAGCTGGACGACATTCTCGCCGCGCTCAAGAATTTGCAGGGCGAGAACGATAAGCTGCGCGGCGAGCTGGCGGACCTGCGCAATCAGCAGAACACCCTCCGCGATCAGGTCAACGGCCTGCCCAAACCGCTCACCGAGCAGCAGACCCAGACCGTCGCCCACACCGAGGCCCAGGGCGCCGTGGATGAAGCCCAGCGCCGCAACAAAAAGTTTTCGCTCGTATCGGTGAATGTCGGCCCCACCTTCGGCGCCGGCCGCACGGGCAATGGCAGCGTCAGCGGGCGCGGCCAGTTCTTCTCGCCTTTTGGCGGCGATGGCACCCACGCCGTGCAGGCCCAGGGCGAGTACATGTATTATCCCGGCCGGCAGGAAGGCCAGTTCGATGTCGGTCTGGTCAACCGCTGGGGCAGTTTCCAGGCCGGCGCGTTCGGCAGCTTCAAGTACATCAACTTCAGCCAGTATCAGAATGGCGGTTCGCTGGGTCAGGGAGCCTTCCTGGCGGACTACGTGTTCGGCCGCGGACGCATCGGCGCGTTTGTCACCCACGGCTTCAAGAATTACGCGGTTTTGAACAGCGTCGTGCTCGCACCCGGAGCGTACATGGAAACTTTCGCCCGCGTGCTGAACACCGAAGGCGTCAGCGGCATGTTCGGCCTCTGGGGCGAGTCCTATTTGGAGGCCAATGTGGCCTACCTGCGGCGCATCTCGAGTGCCGGCAGCGACCGTCCCGGCGGCACCATCCGCCTGGTGCAGCCGGTCTCTGGCGCGTTGGCCTTCACCGCCGAGTTCGATTACAACGAGACCCTCCTGGCCGCCAAGGATGCCGGGCGGTTTGTCTTAGGCATTCAGGTCGGCAACTACATCCACCCCAAGGAATATGCCAAGACCAACACCCCGGTGCCCATGGACGTTCCGCGCGTGCGCTACGAATTCGGCACGCGGCGCGCCGGCAGCAGTCCGCCGGTAGCCGATGCGGGACCCAACCAGATTGGCATCCAGCCCGGCACCATCACATTGAACGGCTCCGGATCCTACGATCCGCTGGGCGAAACGCTCACCTATACCTGGACCCAGGTCAACGGTCCCCCGGTGACGCTCTCGAGCACCAGCGCGCCGGTGGTCACCTTCACGGCCCTGGCCAGCCAGAGCTACGGTTTCCGTCTAACCGTCAGGAACACCGACGGCCTGCAGAGCTCCGCTTCCACCACCGTCACCACCGTACAGGCCACCCAGGTGCAGATCGCTTCGTTTACGGCGAATCCGGCCGCCATTCAGGCCGGCCAGAGCAGCACCCTGAGCTGGACGATTACCAATGCCACTGGCGCCAGCATCTCGCCCAACGTCGGCACGGTCGATCCGCATACCGGCTCGGTCTCGGTCTCGCCCACGCAGACCACCACCTACACCCTGACCGCTACTGGCACGGGAGGCCCGGTTACGCAAAGTGTGACCGTGCAGGTCGGCGGTGCGCCTGCCGGCAATCCGCAGATCGTGCGCTACGCCGCCAGCCCCGTCACCATTACCAAGGGCCAATCCTCCACGCTGAGCTGGACCACCACCGGGGCCGCCTCGGTAACCATCAGCGGCATCGGCACCGTGGCGCTCAACGGCAGCACCACCGTCACGCCGACTCAGACCACCAGTTATACCCTGACCGCCACCGATTCCGCCGGCAAGAGCGTCACCGCGGTGGTCACCGTCACCGTATCCACCGGCGCCGTGCCGCAGGTGCTTCAATTCGTCGCCAACCCGCAGAACATCTCCTCGGGCGGCTCCAGCCAGCTCTGCTGGCAGATCAGCGGAGCCACTTCCATCAGCATCGCTCCGGGTATCGGCTCGAATTTGAACGCCAACGCTTGTGTAACTGTCAATCCCACGACCACTACCACCTACACGTTGACGGCGACCAACAGTTCCGGCACGATCCAAGCCAATGCCACCGTCTACGTCGGCTCGGTGGTCATCGTGGCGTTCTCCGCCAGCCCCACGTTCGCGAATTACTCCAACGAGCCGGTCACGCTCTCGTGGCAAACGCAGAACGCCACGTCGGTAGTCATCACCGGTTCTGGTGTGCAGCCGCAAACGCTGCCCGTTAACGGCAGCATCACGGTCACGCCGTTCTCCGACACCACCTACACTCTGACGGCCTACGGTCCGGGAGGCCAGACCGTCAGCGACACCATCTCGGTGGGTGTCAGGTAATTTCGACCCAGTAACGCATCAAAAGGCCGGGCGGCTTTCGAGCTGCCCGGCCGTTTCTGTTAGGCCCAGCGCGCTTTGGTCGATCCTCACGCCGCGAATACCGAGCGGCAATTCCAGCTCGAAGTTGCGCGCCGCCATCAGCCCCGCGAAGGCGTCCATCCGGTAGGTTGTGTGCGCCAGCAAGCCTCCCAGCGACGTCAGCCACGCGCGGCGTTCATCGATGTAATACCCTACCCACTGCCGCTCCGGCACGGTCTGCGAAACCGGCCCCCACTGCCCGAATACCTTCCGCTCGACCGTCAACCAGCCGCCCTGGATGAAACTGTCGAATACCACTGCCTGCGCCAGCGGGGTGGCCAATCCGGCGCGCGCCGCCGCCCGCAGGGCCGGGTCGAAATAATCCGCCTCGAAGTATCGGTCCTGCACCCCGTGCATCACCGGATCTGCCGCCGCCTCTTCAAGCGCCCGGCATAGCTCTTCATCGTCATCCAGGGACGCGTCGCAGCACCTCAGCCGGTCGAGGTATGGAGAGAGGAGCTGGGAGCACGCCGCGTCGGGCGCTTCGCAGTAGCTGTCCAGCAGCCGGTACAGCGAGCCGCTGGCCAGCGAGGCCTGGCTGCGCCCATAGGTGAGGCGGCCGGGATCGCCGTCGCTGCGCGCAATCGCGCCGTACCGGCCCGCGAGGGTCCCCGTCTCAAACACATTGACGATGGCCCAGGCAGTGCGTTTCTGCGTTTCCGTCATGGGACGGAGACCCTACCAGGCGGGACGCAGGTCCGCCGCGTCGCGCGGCCCCACTTCGCCCTGTTTGTAGATGATCCGGCCGTTCTTGATCGTCGTGTGAACCAGGTTGACGCCGAACTGGCTGGCCAACTCGCGATAGTCGCCGGTCTCCAGAATGATCGCGTCGGCGGCTTTGCCTGGTTCCAGCGAGCCGATGCGGTCGGCGCATCCCAGCGCGTGGGCGCCGTTGATCGTAGCCGCCGCGATGGCCTGCTCCGGCGCCAGGCCCATCTGCAGACAGGCCAGCGCGATGACTGTCTGCATACTCAGCGTGGGAGTGTGATGCGCGTTGAAGTTAGAAGCCAGCGCCACCGCCGCGCCGCGCTCCACAAGGTCCCTGGCGGGCGGAAACAGGCCGTCCGTCCGCCAGACCGGCACGGGCAGGAGCGTGGCCACCACGGAGGCACCCGCCAGCGCGGCGACTTCGCTCTCGCGGGCCCGCTCCAGGTGATCGACGCTCACCACCAGGTGATCCAGCCCCATGGCCACCGCGGCCGGCGCTTCTCCATCCGCATGAATCTTGCACCGCAACCCGAGATTCCGCGCGCCTTCGAGGTATTTGAGGAAGCCCGCATGCACCGGCTGACGGTCGCTCCAGGCCAGGTCGGCGAATTGCGCCAGATTGCGCCGCCGGATCTTGGGCAGCAGCTCGTTGAGCGCCCACTCCAACGTCCGCTCGCCGTTCTCGTCCGGCAGGCGCAGCAGAAACGTCGGAATCACCTCGAGCGGGTCCTCGACGAACGCCGCGAGCACGCGCAACGCCTTGAGCTCCGCGCTTTCATCCATCCCGCAGCCGGTTTTGGCCTCCACCGTGGTGGTGCCGTGGCGCGCCATGGCCTCCAGGATGGTCCTGATCCGCCCCCCCAGCCGCTGCCCGGTGCTGGAGCGAAGCCGGGCGGCCGCGCTCTCCTCCGCCAGCCCGGCATTTCCCGGAGGAGGAAACACCAGATGCGTGTGGCTGTCGACGAAGCCAGGCATCACGACTTTACCCGCCGCATTGATCTCGACGGCTCCGCGCGCGCCGGCCAGGTTCTCCACCCGCCGCGTGGGACCCACCTGCACGAGAACCCCATCGCGAATCAGCAGCCCGCCATCCGGTATAATCCCCAGTTCGCCAAGCTCCGCCGCCCGCCGGGGACCCCTGGCGCCGCGCAACGTGAGCAATTGGCGTGCCCCCCGGATTAGAATGGTTCCCGTGTCGATCACCCCAGACAACTGTAGCATTCGGTACCGGTACTAACAATAGTTAGGTAACCATGAAGAACTCCCCACCCCCCGCTCAGTCAAATCCGCTAAAGACCCTGGAAAGAGCATTTTCCAAGACTGGCACAGGCTCCCGCTCGGACGCCCGGAGCTGGATTGGAGCCGGCCGTGTGCGTGTGAACGGCAAGATCGTCCAGAACCCGGATCACTGGGTGGACCTCCAGCACGACCGCATCACTTTCGATGGACAGCCCCTACGCGCCGCCGCTCCGCGCTACATCCTGCTCTACAAACCCACCGGCTACATCACCACCTATCGCGACCCCGAAGGGCGCCCTACGGTCTATGATCTGACGCGCGACGTGGGTGTGTGGCTCTCGCCGGTGGGCCGCCTGGACCTGGAGACCAGCGGCCTCCTGCTGATGACCAACGACACGGCCTTCGCCGACCACATCGCCAGCCCCGCTTCGCATGTGCCGAAAACCTACCAGGCGAAAGCCGCGGGTCTGCTCGAAGAGGAGCAGTTCGAACGGCTGCGCAGCGGTGTTGAATTATCCGACGGGTCTACGCGTCCCGCCGAAGTTCAGCGGCTGCGCGATGGCGCGCGCCATACCTTCCTCGAAATCACGCTGACGGAAGGCCGCAATCGCCAGGTGCGGCGGATGCTGGAGGCTATCGGGAGCAAGGTGCTGAAGCTGGTTCGCACGGCCATCGGCCCGGTCCGCATCGGCGATCTGCCGATCAGCACGTGGCGCGATCTGACCGCGACGGAATTAGCCGCCCTGGGCTATGCTAATCGAGGTTTACGCGGATCCCCGCGAAAGCCGCGGCCATAGTGTTGCGCGTGTAAAAGTCGGAGTTGGTGGAGGTCTTCCAGTGAAAGGCCTTGGCTCCCACACGCAGCTCGAAATGCCCTATTCGGAAGTTGGCCGAGGCGTCCGCATCCCAGATGTCGGTATGGCGGGGGATGGCGAATCCGCTGGCGTTAAGCTCCAGACGGAGGTGCTTCGATACGTACTCGGTGGCGCCCAGGCCAAACGTCGGCGAGACGAACCAGTGGTCGACGCGCCCCGAATAATCGACCGGATTTCCCGAGCTGTCCAGGATGGGGTTGCCGCTGCTATCGACGAGCGGCTTCAGCGGCGCGTCGAAGGCGCTGTTCACATCGGTAAACTGCACCTGCCACAATGTTTTCAGACGGAATCGCCGGCTTTCCACGGGGTACGGCCAAGTCAGATATTCGTAGGAAAGCTTGAGGTTGCGCACGCGGTAACTGGTGCTGACGAGGGTGCCCGCGGTGTACTCCTGGCTCGGCAACGAAATCTCCACCGAGGGCGTGAAGTCGCCCGAGGCCGAAGCTTCGAAAGCGCTGACGCGCAGGGTGTTGTGAGCTCCCACCGCCATGCCGAACTCGAATCCTCCGGCTAATTTGGGAGTGCCCAGCAGCCGGATGTTCGAGGGATACGTCACGGGATTGGATGCCCGCCCGGCGTTGAAATCCGGTTCCTGGGTCGGGAACCAGCCGGTCAAGCCGACGAACCACCCCGTTTCACCAGGCATGCGGATATCAGGCGCCTTGGGCGGCAGAGGCGGAGGCTGCAGGATATTGGTTTTCGATTGCTGGTCCTGCTGATCCGGCGGCGTCTGGTCCTGAGAAGGCGACGTCTGCGGCGGCGCCTGCGCTTGGGGGGGCGGAGTCTGGGGCGGCTGCGCCTGCTGGGCCCGGCCCGGCGAAACCCAGCCGAAGCAGAAGGCCAGACAGAGGGAGCCGATTAGCGATTTCTTCACGTACGCCTCATCGTTTTCAGATTTGCCGGCGAATGCGGCTATGCCCGTATCGGGTTGCACCGCCCGGGCCAAAGCATCGCAAACTGCTGCTTGTTGCTTTCCTTCTATTTTGCCTCATCATCGTGCGGCGGCGCACTGAAATCCCACCCCCCGCTTGTGGTTCCAACGGCACAGGTGTGCAACCCCGCGCCGGTGGGGCGTATTACGCGGCGCTCTTGGACTTGAGCACGCCCACCAACTCGGCCACCGAGGCGGCGCTCTTCTGAAGCATGGCCTGTTCTTCGGCGGTCAGCTTGATTTCGTAAACCTGCTCGATGCCGCGGGACCCGAGTTTCACGGGCACGCCCACGAACAGGTCGTGGATGCCGTATTCGCCCTCCAGGTAGGCGGCGCAGGGGAGCACCTTCTTCTTGTCCTTGAGGATGGATTCGGCCATCTCCACCGCGGCGGCCGAAGGAGCATAATAGGCGCTGCCGGTCTTGAGGTACTTGACGATCTCGGCGCCGCCATTGCGGGTGCGCGCCACGATGCTGTCGAGCGTGGCCTGGTTCAGCAGCTCCGTGAGCGGGATGCCGGAGACGGAACTGAGGCGGACCAGCGGCACCATGGTGTCGCCATGGCCGCCCATTACCACGGCGGTGACGTTCTCGACCGAAACCTTGAGTTCCTGGGCCAGAAACGCGCGGAAACGGGCGCTATCGAGCACTCCCGCCATGCCAATCACGCGGTTCTTGCCGAACTTCGACACCCAATAGGCGGCCTGGCACATGGCGTCCAGGGGATTGGTGACCACGATGATGATGCAGTCGGGCGAATACTTGGCGATCTGCTCGGTGGCCGCGCGCACGACGTCGTAGTTGGCCAGCAGCAGGTCGTCGCGGCTCATTCCGGGCTTGCGGGGAAAACCCGCTGTGAGGATGGCGATGTCGGAGTTGGCGGTAGGCTCGTAATCGTTGGCGCCGGTGACCGAAACATCGTAGCCCTGGATCGGGCCGGACTGAAGCAGGTCGAGTCCCTTACCCTGGGGAACGCCTTCGACGACATCCACCAGGATGACATCGGCAAGCTCTTTGTCCGCAATTCGAACCGCGCAATTCGCGCCGACATTGCCGGCGCCCACAACCGTAACTTTCTTTCGCAAGGTCAAACTCTCCTTTTTGGATCAACGTGAAGGGTGATGTGAGAATTATACCGTGGTGGGCGTGTTGGAATGCTCGATAGGCCCCCTTCCCCGGGCGGTCGCAATCGTCACCACTCCGATCAGTACCAACAGGGCTCCCAGGATGGTCCGCAGGTCAAGGGTTTCGCCGCCCAGAAAATATCCAATCAGCACGGCCACCACCGGATTCACGTAGCCATAAGTCCCCACCCTGGTTGGCGATTCATGATGCAGCAGCCACACGTAGGCGGTATAGGCGACGATGGAGCCGGCCACAATCAGGTAGAGCAGCGCAAGCCACGCTTCACGGGATACGCTCCCAGGCCGAAAATCGCGGAACTCTCCCAGCCCGGCAGCCGTGAAAGCCAGCAACACTCCACCGGCCAGCATCTGCACCGCCGAGCTCATGATTTTGGACGATGGAAGCGGCAGCTTGCGCATCAGCACGGTCGAAATCGCCAAACTGATCGAGCCGACGATGAGCGCCAGGGCGCCCGCCCGGTCTATAGGCGTCCCGCCGAGCGAAAACGAGCGGCTCATCAGCACCGCTACTCCCCCGATCCCAATCAGGAGCGCCAGAGCCAACCGGAGCGAGAGTCTCTGGGTTCGCAGGAAAACGATCTCGGCCAGCGCCATGAATACCGGCACCGTGGCCATCATGACCGCGGCAATCCCCGAAGGCACGCGCCGCTCGGCCCAGAACAGCAGCCCGTAATCCAGGACAAAGATCAACACGGCGAGAATAAATGCCGACATCCATTCGCGAACGCCCGGCGAGCGCTCGCCCCGCACGAGCATCGCGCCATAAAGAAAAAGTCCCGCAACCAGGAAGCGGATCGCCGCGAGAGCAAAAGGCGGAACTTCGCGCACACCCACGCGGATCGCCAGATAAGTCGATCCCCAGACGATGTAGATAATGGCGAACGCCAGCAGAGTCTTCCATGACCGGCGATGGGGGTGGGCGGGCATGAACGTCCAGTGCGGCCGCTACCTCGCCCCGCCGCGCGGTTGGCGAAAGACGGCGCGCTCCGAGGAAGCGAAGGCGCTGGCGGACGGCTTCACTGGCACTTCGCGATGGCCCTCGCGAAGCCGGGCAAAGAGCGTTCGATATCGCGCGTGGGAAGAGTGATCGAAAGCCGCATGTAGCCGCCGCGTCCAAACCCCACGCCGGGAACCGCCAGGATGCCCTCCTGCTGGAGGAGGCCGATGAACGCCATATCGTCCGGGATGGGCGTTTTGGGGAAGACGTAGAACGATCCGCGCGGGCGCGGCACGTCGTAGCCCATGGCGGTCAAGCCGTCGCACAGCAGGTCGCGGCGCGCCTGGTAAAGGCCCACATCCACCACCGCATCGGGCGTTTCGGCCACCACCAGTTGCCACAGCGCGGGCGCATTCACATAGCCCAGCACGCGCTGGGCGAACACGCAGGCATCCCGCAATTGAGCGGCCTCGGACAAGCCTGGCGGGATGGCCAGGCAGCCGATGCGCTCGCCCGGCAGAGCCATGGCCTTCGACCAGCTCCAGGCCAGCACCGAACGGCGGATGGCGCGCAGGGTCTCAGGCGGCTTCAGGCCGTCGAAAACGAGCGTGCGATACGGCTCGTCGGCGATCACGAGCACGGGTTCGCGGACGATGCCATCGAGCTCCCGCAGAAGCTCTTCGTCATAGACCGCGCCGGTGGGGTTGTTGGGCGAATTCAGGATAATCGCCTTGGTGCGCGGCGTGATGGCGGCGGCGATGCGCCCGATATCGGGCTGAAAGCGGTCGTCGGTCTCGACCACAACCAGACGGCCCTGGTGATTCTCGATGTAGTGCTCGTACTCAGGAAAATAGGGGTTCAGGACGATGACTTCGTCGCCCGGATCGAGAACCGCCTTGAGCACGATATTGATGGCCCCGGCCGCCCCGCAGGTCATGATGACGTCTTGCGCGGCGAACTCCATGCCGCTGCGCCCGGCCAGCCAGCACGCGATCGAGGCGCGCACTTCGGGGAAGCCGGCGTTGGGCATGTAGGCGTGGCTGCGCGGGCGATTGGCGGCCACGATCCGCCGCAAAGCTTCGATGGCCGCCGCGGGCGGCTCCACATCGGGATTCCCCAGGGAGAAATCGAAGACGTTTTCGGCCCCGCGTTCGCGGCGCATCTCGATGCCGATCTCGAACATGCGCCGGATCCATGAGGAGCGGCGCATCTGCTCCGCCACGGCGTGCGCGATGCTCACAATTCGGGCGCTCCCAGAACGTTGATGTCCGAGCCGCGCAGGCATTCGATGGCCACGTCCGGGCTATCGAAGCGAAAGATCAGCACGGCGCGGCCGCCGCGTCCGAAGGTGAAAGCGTACATGTATTCGATATTCACGCCGCTCGAATCGAGGCATTCGAGCAGGCGCACCAGTCCGCCCGGCTGGTCGTCCACCTCCACGGCCACCACCTCGGTGACGTTCACGACGTAGCCGGCTGCCTGCAGCAGTTGGCGCCCGCGCTCCCAATCGTCCACGATCAGCCGCAGTATGCCGAATTGCTGCGTGTCCGCGAGGTTCAGGGTCCGGATATTGACACCCGCGCAGGACAGTACGCGGCAGGGCTCCAGAGCTTTGCCGGGGCTGTTTTCCAGGAAGAGGGAGAGCTGATGGATCTTCATGATTCCCTCCGGTCGATCACTCGTTTGGC
>CAYRWE010000176.1:0-10534 GCA_964427655.1 uncultured Solibacteraceae bacterium
TATAGAGACGCTGCGTTGTGGTTATCGGTTACTACTTCCGCCGCACTACACTAGAACGCGCTGAGCGAATTCCTCAAGTAGCGCCGTCCAGTCAATCTCCTTGACGTTAGCCCGCGCCGCGAGGAACTTTGCCCGGTCCGTGCGCGCCCGTGCCGATGAAAAATTGAAGTCCGCGATGCTGAGATTCCCGCCCACCGTGCGGGCGCCCGGTAGCTCACAGCGGACCGAAAGCTCACCTACAAGCTCGTGATGCTCGCGCCGCAACCGATCAATTTCCAGGGATACCCCGATTCCCGGTATGCTCAGCCGGTAACGATCATCGCCGGTTGCGGTGAACTCCCGCCCCGCGGCTTCGGCCGGAGTCACCATGCGCGGCTTCATTTCGCGCAATTCCCGGCCGCATTCCGCCGCGAGCAGTTCGTTGATGTCCGGCTCCGCGCCCATTATGCCGCCGCCTTTCTCGCCGCGGGTTCCGTCTGCCTTAGATACTCCAGCAGCGCCCGCCGCTCTGCCTTCTCTCGGTGTTTCGCCGCGCGCACAAGCCCGGCCGTCATGCCTGGGTAGCGCTCAAACCACCAGCGGTATTCAGCCACCAGCGCGGCGCCCTCTTTCCGCCGAAGCGATGCGAGCAGGCTTTCGACTTGGGCGATTTCGCCTATCTCCGGCAGCGGTAGCATCGGATCGAACAGCGCCGCCTTGAGCGAGTCGAGCAATTCTTCCGTCAGACAGAGCGCCGCGCGCTGCCAGTACCGCGCCGCGGGAAGATCGCGCTCGATATCGCGCCGCTCCGCCGCCCATCGCGCCCGATCCTCCGCCGAAAGCGGCTTATCTTCCATCGGCACGCCGGCAAAATCCGCAACCCAACGCAGCGCATCGGCCCGGTTTCCGCCACGGACGCGCACCACCAGGTCCAGAAGGCCTCCGCCGCGGCCTTCAACGTGATCGAACCATGTGCCCTTGCCATCGTGAATCGAAACATTCCGGTCCCGAGTGTCACGCCAGGGCGCGGGAATGCGGCCCCGCTCGGGTGTGATGCCGGTCAATGCAGTGCAGGCCTCCGAGATCCGGATTCGGGTTAGGATTTGCCCGGCAATGGTAGAATCGCTCATAGGTTCCCTCTTTAACGTTCAGGCCCGCCGGGCGCTACCCCGCGCGGGCCTCTTGAATCTTCGGGTAACTTAGGCCGCCTGCCCGCCGCCCCGGTTGCGCCACACCCGCAAAGCGACTTGCTCCGGTATGCGGAGTGTCGTATATCCGCGCTTTTTTCGGGGGTTGCTCGCGCCCAACGTGAACACCCCCGGCTCATCTTGGAATAGCCGCCGGATGCTGTTCTCCGACAGTTGCCACAGTTGCGCCAATTCCCGCGGCGTATAGACCTTGCCGAAAGGATTAGGCACACTTCCGGCGCTTATGGGCGTACCCCGGATTACAGGGCCGGATTGTTGGAAGGGTGACAACGGTATGTGTTGGAAAAGTTGGGCGGGTCTACGCCGCGGCCGGACTGTTAGTGTTGCGCTCGATCCATCGGAGTAGCCCGTCATGCGGAACGCGCACAGAGCGCGACACCCGCACGGTGGGCAGTACGCCATTCTGCATCCAGCGGTATGCCAGGGCGCGACTGATCCCCAGCGCTTCGGCGACTTCCGGACCCCGCAGTAACAGGGCCTTGCGTTCGATGACGTTCTGATTCATAGCTGTTGTCTCTCCATTAAGACTTATGTGGCTTCAATTCTGCCGACTGTTCGGGCGTCAGCCCGGCTTTACGGCGGAGATCTTCACGCGATAGCTTCCGGACGTGATAGGGAGCAAATGTGCGCAGGCTTTCACGGGGTCCACCTGGGGGCGCGTCCACCACGGTCGGCGATGGCTTTACGAGTAGCGTGGGCTTAACGATCTTGTTAGAACTTGCTCCATTGACTCTCCGCCTGGGCGCCCCGGCGCGAACACCGATGTACTGAAATCCCGCTCCCCGCGGCGCCCCGAAATCCGCCTCCGCGCCCCACGGTATGACTCGATCTTGCACGGAATCGGGCTGTATGAATCGAATGCGCTTGGCGTGTCCAACACCGTGATAATTGCCCCTCCGAAGGATCGCGAGTGCCGCCATTGGGTGCGCGTATTCGACTTCGGGGCGCCCGAATCCGTCACGAATCAATACAGGCTCGCTCTGATACGCCAGAATCGCTCGTAGTTGATCGCCGTCAAACCTCATTGAGTACACCTCGCCCATCTGGGGCTTTGCTCCGTATTTGCTCCGCCCGGAACTTGGCGGGGTTGATCCCTGACGGCCCTGGCCGCCGTTTAAGTGACGGACGCTATTGACACCCGCCGTCTATAATGGTACCTTCTCTGTATACCTAGTTCAATACATAAACAGGTATACAATCGGGTATACGAAGATGCACGTTCTTCTCAACAAAAACGTCGGCGCCACGGATTACTGGCGGTTCCCGTGGCTGCGCTTCAAGGGCGGGTACTCGGTGACCTGGAGGCCGCCCATTTTTCAGGCTGCGTTGCTACGAAAGCAACCGGACCTAAAATTTCCATTCATTCAAACGCCGGACAAGCCTGGGCCGGAGGTCTACTACCCGCTGGAAGAAGCGCCGGGCATATCGCGGCAATTCCTCGCTGTGCGCAACGTTGATGACGCCCTGGCCTTCGCAAATGACTACGGCCTGATGGGTCTCGACGCCGTACCGCGGTATAGCGGACACAGGGCGGAATTAGATCAGAACGGAGAAAACCTGAACGATTGGTTTCTGGAGGCGACGGAATTGGGGCAAGCTTACGAGGTTTGGGACTTGATCGCGGGCGATGTAGGGGGATTACGCGAGATCGTCGTAGGAACTGCCCAGGGAATGCCCGTGATCTGGCCAAAGACTGGCCGCCGCGGCCGATCCTTCCGTACACCGCATTGGGTCCAGCCCGCCCCGGGGCTCAAGCCCGAAGAGGTTCTCGCCCTTGCCAAGGGGTTCATAGCCGAGCGGTACAACCGCAAAATGATGCAGATGGCATCCCCCATGCTATTGCTTGACGCTAAGGGCGCGTTCCACTCCTACAATCGCCCCTCAAGTCTGCTGGGCGCGCTATGGCTGGAATTCGGGGAAATCGCCTCTGGCTCGCGTAAGCAGGTTCTCTGTGAGAGTTGTGGCCAATGGATGGACGTTACCGACAACCGCAGCCATAAACGCAAGCATGACCGCTGCGTACTGAGGGAAAAAATGGCGCGGCTTCGACAGAAGCAAAGGGACGGACGCGCCGAAACGAATACGCCGTAGCGCCGAAGGCTCGTCTATCACTTGCCAATCGCCGTGTACCAAGGTGTACCACGGAGGCGTGTTTCTGGTAATTCTCGGGAGTTTGTTCTATTGATTATACGTAACTTACAGATTCCAGATTGGCTGTTGGAGTTCGAATCCCACCGCCCACCCCAAAACAACCGGCTCTACGCCAAAACCTCTCCCGCCACGCCCGTTGCTAGAATCGAAGCTGTGCCGGCCCCCATCGACGCCCAGTCGCTCTCGGTGAAGCGCGCGGAAGTCGAATTCCACAATTTCGCCTCGCTCGGCGAACCCGAGCGTGCCATAGCCTCGTATCTCGATGAGAACGTCCGCCGCGCCGCCATCATCCTTCAGCACCGCGATTTCATCGGCCCGCTAACTCCTTTCCTCGAGATCGGCGCCAATGCCGGCCATACCAGCTACATGCTGGCCAACCAGTTCTCCGCCTCCGGCTTTGCCCTGGATCTCTCGGCCGACGCCCTGCGCCACGGCATCGCGCTCATGGAGCGCTGCCACTTCTCGCGAGCGCCCATACGCGTGGCCGGCGATGCCCTCAACCTGCCCTTCCGCGACGGCTCCATCCGTTTCGTCATGGCGTGCCAGATGCTCAGCCAGTTCATGGATATCGAGAGCGTCTTCGTGGAAGTGAAGCGCGTGCTGGCCCCCGGCGGCGTGTTTCTTTTCGTGGAGGAGCCGCTGCGCCGGCTGCTCTCCCTGCGCCTGTACCGCTGCCAGTACCAGAACCGTATGAAGCCCTGGGAGCGCAAGCTCTTCGATTGGGGCCTGCTGGGCTACCTGGTTCGCGACGTCATCGGGGCCGAGCAGGAGGAAAGCTTCGGTATACGCCAGAACCACACCATGTACCTAAAGGACTGGCACCGGCTGGTGACGCGGCATTTCACCGAGCACCGCTACCAGGCCTTCGTTCCGCAGCGCGGCTGGGGCGAGCGCGTGATGAAGCGGCTGGCCATACGCCTGGATCCGCACCGCTCGGATTGGCGCGCCGCTCACCTGCTGGGCGGAACCCTGGCCGCCATGGCCCGTAAGGCCGGAACGGACGAGCGGGCCGCGGACATGCCCACGGATTTCGAAACGCTGCTGCGCTGTCCGGATTGCCACGGCGGCTTGGCCTGCGACGGCTCCGCTACGCTCTACTGCGGTTGCGGCTATCGCGCACCACTCGAGGGCGGTGTGTACAACCTGTTGCCCTCCAAGGAACGCGCCGAGCTGTATCCTGGCGACCGCGACGACGTCATTGATTTCTCGCTGGCGGGCCACGAAAGCCGCCTGATCGAGGGCTGGCACGATCTCGAGGGCGAGTTCGGCAACAAGTACCGCTGGATGGGCGGGCGCGCGTCTGCCCGCTTGCGCACCCTGAGCTCGGTTCCGCAGCGCCTGCGCGTGCGTGGCTATGCGCACGCCGCTCAATTCCGGGAGGGCCGGCCCGTGCGGGTGGAGCTTTTCTCGAACGGCTTGCGGCTGGTCCAGCAGAACCTCGACCGCCCCGGCCTGTTCGTCATCGAAGCCGACGTGCCGGACGCTCCCGAGCACACCATCGAAATCGCGGCTTCTCCGCTATGGAGCGCCCCCGGCGACGGCCGCCCGTTTACGGTGAATATCAGTATGATCCGGCTGATTCCGCGCGACTGAGGGAACAAATCCGCACTGCCCTGCGTATGCCGTGAATCGAGGACGCTTATGCGCGCACGACACTTGATTGGCACCCTGGCCCTGGTGGCTGCCCTGCTCTCGATTCCGGCCTGCGACGACGTCGAGTTCGGAGGTCTGGGACGCTTCAGCCGCGATTTTCACTACGCCTACCCGTTGCAGGCCCACGGGCGGATCGAGGTCGAGACCTTCAACGGCTCGGTCGAGATCTCCGGCTGGGACCAGCCTACCGTGGATATCAGCGGCACCAAGTACGGCCCCAGCGAGGAAGCCGCCGACGCCCTGAATATCAGCATCGATCACACGCCCGATGCGGTTTCCGTGCGCGCCGTCCGCCCGGCTGACCGGCGCGGGAACCAGGGCGCGCGCTTCGTCATCAAGATTCCGCGCGGCGCCACTCTGGAGCGGATCGCCTCCACCAACGGATCCATACACACCGTCGATGGCGCCGGCCCGGCCCGCCTGCGCACTTCCAACGGCGCTATCCACGTGGCCTCGCTCAACGGCCGCCTGGACGCCCAAACCAGCAACGGCGCCGTGGATCTGACCGATGTGGAGGGCGACGCTACAGTCGTCACCTCCAACGGCCACATCCGCGCGGAACGCCTGCGCGGCTCGCTCCAGGGGACTACCAGCAACGGCAGCATCGACGCGGCCCTGGAGGCTGCCGGCGGCCCCATCCGCCTGGAGACGCGCAATAGCGGCATCGATCTGCGGCTGCCGGACAAGCTCTCCGCCGACGTGCACGCTGCTACTTCCAACAGCCACATCTCGCTGCACCTGCCGCCGGGCGTCAACGCGCGCGTGAGCGCCCGCACCAGCAACGCCTCGATCTCCTCCGATTTCGAGATGAAGGTCCAGGGCGAGTTCGGCAAGAACCACATGGAGGGCACCATAGGCAGCGGCGGCCCGCTCATCGATCTGAGCACCTCCAATGGCGGCATCCACCTGCTGAAAATGTGAGCGCCGGCGGCCTAACCATTGGCGCGGCCGGCCGTCGATCCTGAGAGACTTCATGCTGAATCTATCCGGAGACCTGGCCTACGCGGCCCGCCAGTTCCGCCGCGCGCCCATCTTCACGCTCACGGCCGTGCTGACGCTGGCTCTCGGCATCGGGGGCACCACCGCCATCTTCTCGCTGATGCACGACGTGATGCTCCGCTCGCTGCCGGTGGCGGACCCCGCCAGTCTGTATCGCATCGGCTCGGGGAGCGAGTGTTGCGTGGAAGGCGGCCCGCAGGACGAGTGGGGCCTGCTCTCCTATTCCCTGTTCGAGCGGCTGCGGTCCGCCGCGCCGGAGTTTGAGGAGGTCACGGCTTTCCAGGCGGCTTCCTCGCGCTTGAGCGTGCTGCGCCCGGACGTGGACCGTTTTGCCAGGCCATTCACCTGCGAGTTCGTCAGCGGCGGCTACTTCTCGGTTTTCGGCATTCGTCCGTTCGTGGGGCGCGTCCTTGCGCCGTCCGACGATAGGGCCTCGGCACCGCCCGCTGCCGTGCTCAGCTACCGCGCGTGGCAAACCGACTGGGGCGCCGATCCATCCGCCATCGGCTCGGTGGCCATCGTTCAGGGCCAGCCTTTCACTGTTGTCGGCATCGCCCCACCGGGTTTCTTCGGCGATACCCTGCGCAGCCGGCCGCCGGATTTCTGGCTCCCGCTCCAGCAGGAGCCGCTCATCAACGGCCAGGATTCGCTGGTGCGCCAGTCCTTCTCCGCCTGGCTGCGCGCCATCGGCCGGCTGAGACCGGGCGCCTCGACCGCCGGCATGTCGGCGCGGCTCACCCTGGTGCTGCGACGCTGGATGGAATCCGAAAGCGGGTATCCGGCCGCCTGGCTGGGCGAATTGCGCCATCTCATGCCGAAACAGAACCTCCATGTAATTCCCGCCGGCAACGGCGTGGAGGAGATGCGCGACAATTACGGCCGCAGTCTCCGGATTCTGCTGGCGGTGTGCGGCCTCGTGCTGCTGATCGCCTGCGCCAACGTCGCCAATCTGCTCATTGCGCGGAGCATGGCACGGCGCGCGCAAACCGCCATACGGCTGGCCATAGGCGCCTCGCGGGCGCGCCTCATTGCGCAGGCGCTGGCCGAGAGCACGCTCCTCGCGATCGCCGGAGGCCTGGTGGGCCTGCTGGTGGCGTATGGCGCGGAGAAGACCCTCGTCACGCTAGCCTTCCGCAACGCCACCTACCTGCCGTTCAGCACCACCCCGTCGATTCCGGTGCTGGCTTTCGCGTTCGGCTTGTCGCTGGCGACGGGCCTGATCTTCGGCGCGGCACCGGCCTGGCTGGCCACCCGCCGCGACCCGGCAGAAGCGCTGCGCGGCGCGGGCCGCGGCACGGGCGATCATGCCTCGGTCACGCGCCGGACCTTGCTGGTGGCGCAGGCGGCATTATCGGTGGTGCTGGTGGCGGGAGCGGCCATGCTGGCCCACAGCCTGGGGAATCTCGAACGGCAGGATTTCGGTTTTCGCAGCGAGGGCTTGATCGCCGTCAGCCTGAACCCTCCGCCATCCTCGTATTCCGGGGAGCGCCTGGACGCGCTCTATCGCAACGTTCAGGACCGCCTGCGCCGGCTGCCGGGCGTCGAGCGCGCCAGCCTGGCACTCTATTCGCCGCTCACGGATAACTGGGGCGAGCTGATCTTCGTCGATGGCCACCCGCCGGCCATCCTCAACGAAAGCTCCACGGCTTCCTGGGACCGCGTGAGCGACGGCTTCTTCGAGACCGTCGGGCAACCGGTGCTGCGCGGGCGAGGCATCACGGACGCCGATTCGAAGAACACCGAGAACATCGCCGTGGTAAACGAATCCTTCGTGCGCCGGTTCTTCAAGAACGAAGAGCCCCTCGACAAGCGCTTCGGCCTCGATCTGGCGGCCAACGCGCGCACCTTCCGCATCGTCGGGGTGGTGCGCGACGCCAAGTACACCCAGCCCAGCCGGCCGGCCCGCCCGATGTTCTTCGTGTCGCTGGCCCAGCGGGTCAAGTACGATATGGAAGTTCTGCAAATGGTGGATTCCCGCTCGCATTTTATCGGCGCCGCGGTACTGCGCACGCATCTCCCGCCCGGCGATCTGGAGCCGGTTCTTCGCAAGGCCTTTGCCGATGCCGACCCCAATCTCACGGTGGTCACGGTGCGCACCATGCGGGAACAGATCGAGCGGGCCTTCGATCAGCAGCGCGCGGTGGCCTCGCTCGCCGGCATGTTCGGCGCGGTGGCGCTAATTCTGGCGGCCGTCGGACTGTATGGCGTCACGGCTTACACGGTGGTTCAGCGGACCGGCGAAATCGGCATCCGTATGGCCCTCGGGGCGGATGCGGGCGGCGTGCTGCGGCTGGTGCTGTGGGGAGCCTTTCGTATGGTCGGCCTGGGCCTCGCGCTGGGAATCCCGCTGGCCCTGGGAGCCGGCCGCCTGATCTCGGCGCAGCTCTACGGCGTCGCCGGATGGGACCCGGCGGCCCTCTCGCTCGCGGTGGCCGCGCTGGCCGTGTGCGGTTTCGCCGCCGCGGTGGTGCCCGCTTTGCGCGCCGCCGGCATTGACCCCATGAGCGCGCTGCGTACGCAGTAGGCCGGAGCGGCAAGCCTGGATCTCCGAGCGGCTTCGGCCGATCTCATATCTATGCAGAGACCGAGCTTCGATCCGGGCTTGACCCAGCAATTTACCGTTCCCTGGAGCCGCGCCATCGACAAGGACGGCACCTTCAACGTGCGCCGCCGGGGCGCCACGTGGCGCGATTTTCATCCCTACTTGCACCTCGTAAATATGGGCTGGCTGCCCTTCCTGGCGGTGCTGCTTCTGGGATTTGTGGTGGTGAATACGATTTTCGCGGCCATCTATTTCGAGCTCGCCCCGGGCCAGCTTCAGGGGGCCGAGGCCGCCACCGCGTTCGACCGCTTCCTGAAGGGCTTCTTCTTCAGCGCCCACACGCTCACCACGGTGGGCTACGGCAACATCTCCCCGCAAGGGATCGCCGCCAACGTGGTGGCATCGGTGGAATCGCTGCTGGGGGTGCTGGGCTTCGCGGTGGCCACCGGGCTGCTGTTCGGCCGCGTGTCGCGCCCTTCGGCGCGCATCGGGTTCAGCGACAACATGGTGATCGCGCCCTACCAGGATGGCACCAGCTTGCAGTTCCGCGTGGTCAATCGCCGCGCCAACTCCCTGGTAGAGCTGGAGGCCCGCGTAGTGCTGATGACCGTGGAACCCGGACCGGAGCGCCCGCGGCGGACCTACACCAGGCTGCGCCTGGAGCGCCCGAAGGTGCTGTTTCTTCCGCTCACCTGGACCATCGTGCACCCCATCGAAGCGAATAGCCCGCTGTGGGGAAAGACGCCCGAGGACCTCGATCGCTTGCAGGCCGAGGTGATGATCCTCATCAAAGCGTACGACGATACGTTCAGCCAGACCGTGCTGGCGCGCTCGTCTTACACGCACCAGGAGATTCTGTGGAACGCGCGCTTCGAGCCGGCTTTCTACGTGGACCCGGACGGGGGCATGGTGCTCGAACTGCCCAAGCTGGGCGCCACGAAGCCAGCTATGGCGGAACCCGAGCCACAGGCCGCGGGCTGACGGGTCTATTGCAGCCGCTCCGGCGAGCTGGGCAGGCTAAAGCGTGCCCCACTATGCCGGCCGAAAGAAGATGCCCGGCGGCCGGTAATGATACAATCCGGTTTAGGGAGCCAAGGAGAGCGCTCGGTGTCGTCCTTTCTTCACAACCAGTTCGAAAAAAACGTGGTGACCACCTCGGTGGACTACGTGTTCAACTGGGCGCGCGAATCGTCGCTCTGGCCGCTGACTTTCGGGCTGGCCTGCTGCGCCATCGAGATGATCGCCTCCAGCACCTCGCGCTTCGATATCGCGCGTTTCGGCGCGGAGGTCTTCCGTCCCAGCCCGCGGCAATCGGATCTCATGATCGTGGCCGGGACCGTGACCCTCAAGATGGCCCCGGTTCTTAAGCGCATCTGGGACCAGATGCCGGATCCCAAGTGGTGCATCGCCATGGGCTCGTGCGCCAGCGTGGGAGGGCCGTTCAACACCTACTCCGTGCTGCAGGGCGTCGATAAGGTCGTCCCTGTGGATGTCTATTGCCAGGGCTGTCCGCCGCGCCCCGAAAACCTTTTCTACGCGCTGATGAAGCTGCAGGACAAGATCGAGCAAATGAGCACCCTGGTGAAGCGGCCCACCGAGGTGCGGCTCGACGAATCCATGCTGGCGAAGTTCAAAGAGCAGGTGCGCATCGCGCAGACCCAGAACCCCGTCTAACCGTGTTTTATCGCGATTCGCGCGCCATCTATCGCGTCCCGGAGCTGGATGCCTTTGCGTGGCTGGAGCACGGTTTCGGCACGCGCTTGGCTGATGTCCCCGCGCTCTACCCCAATCTCGGCCTGGTCAAGCAGATCCATTCGGCGGCGTGCGTGGCCGCCGAGGGCCGCAGTGGAGTTCTGGGCCAGGCCGACGCCCTGCTCGAAGCGACGCCCGGGGCCGTGGTGGCGGTGCGCACGGCCGATTGCATCCCCATCCTGCTGGCCGATGAGCGCCATCGCGCGGTAGCCGCGGTGCACGCCGGATGGCGGGGCACGGTGGCGGGCAT
>CAYRWE010000177.1:0-10525 GCA_964427655.1 uncultured Solibacteraceae bacterium
CCGATAACGAGCTGTTCGACCTGCACACCCTGGCCGACTACGGCAAGCGCGGCGTCCTGCTGCTGCTCTCCGATTCCACCAATTCGGACCGGCCGGGCTACACCGAATCCGAGCGCGCCGTGCGGCCGCGCATGGAGGAGATCTTCAACCGCGCCGAGCGCCGCGTGATCGTCTCCTGTTTCAGCTCCTCGATCCATCGCATCCAGCTCGTGCTGGACCTCTCGCAGGAGTACGGCCGCCGCGTGGCGGTGCTGGGCCGCAGCATGGTCTCCATCACCGAAATCGCCCATTCGCTGGGCTTGCTGGACATTCCAGATAATATCCTGCTGCGCCCGCAGGACATCATGAGCGTGGCTCCCGATAAGCTGACGGTGCTGATTTCGGGGACCCAAGGCGAACCCATGTCGGGGCTGGCGCGCATGGCGGTGGACAACCACAAGCACATTTCTCTCGAGCGCGGCGATACCGTGGCGCTCAGCTCGCGCATCATCCCGGGCAACGAGAAGCCCATCTACCGCATGATCGACCACATGTCGCGGCGCGGCGCGGACGTGATGTACGGCAGCATGAACCCGCCCCTGCACGTCTCCGGGCACGCCAGCGTGGAGGAGATGAAGCTCATCTTGAATCTGGTGCGGCCGCGCTATTTCATGCCTATCCACGGCGAATTCCGCCAGCTTACCAAGCACGCGCGCCTGGCCGAGCACCTGCGCTTCGCGGGCCTGGAAGACAGCTTCATCATGGAATCGGGCGACGTGCTCGAAATCGACCATCACGGCGCGCGCAAGGCCGGCCGCGTGCCGGTGGGCCGCGTGTGCATCGATTCGGGATCGGTGGACGACGTGGTGCAGGAGATGGTGATCCGCGACCGCCGGCATCTTTCCGAAGACGGCATCGTGCTGCCGATCATCGCCATCGACCGCCAGACCGGCCGCATGGAGAACCTTCCGGAGATCGTCAGTTGCGGATTCGCGGTGGCCGAAGAGGGTTCCGAGTTCATGCGTAACGCGCGCCAGGTCGTGGCCAAGACCCTGGAAAATTCCAACCCCGAAGAAAAGGCCGACTGGGGCGTGGTGAAGGAGAAGGTCCGCGCCGATCTGAAGCGCTACATCGTCAAGCAGACGTCCCGGCGCCCGCTGATCATGCCTGTGGTGCTGGAGGTGTGAGGGCCGTGGCTTCCCGCCCGGTGTATCGGCTTCCCTGCGCCGGAGCATTCCCGGCGATCAGCACGGAAAGCCGGTTGCAGTAGCCCGCGATTCGCATGCGCCAGGAACCCGATCCCTCGATTTCGGAGCGGTGCCCTACGGCGACCTGGTCGAGATGCTTCAAGTCCCAGGCCAACTGCCGCGCGCTGGGATATCGATTCCGCGGATCGCGCTCCAGAGCCGTGAACAGAACCTCCTGCAGGCCCGCTGGGATCTCCGGATCGACCGAGCGCGGTGGTACCGGATTCTTCAGCAGGCGTAGGTTCATAGCCGCCAGCGGGCTGGCCGCCACGAAGGGCGGTGCGCCGGTGAGCATCTCATAAAGGATCGCGCCCAGCGAGTAGATATCGCTGCGGCCATCGCCGCGCTTCCCTTCGACCTGCTCGGGCGAGATGTAATCGGGCGTGCCCATGAGCCGCGAGAATTTCCCGAAGGTCAGTCGCCGCGCGCCCGTCTGGCTGGCCAGTCCGAAATCGACGATCTTGATGCAGTCCTGGGGGTCCACCATGATGTTGTCCGGCTTGAGGTCGCGATGCGCCACGCCCTGACCGTGAATGTACTCGAGCGCCTCGCACACGCGGATGGCGATCTCGACGGCGCGCTCGCGGGGCAAGCGTTTGTTCTCGGAGAGAATTTCGCGCAGCAGCCGGCCTTCCACCCATTCCATCGCCATGTAGACGCGGCTCGGGTCGCCGGTTGCCAGTACTTTCACGATCCCGGGATGGTCCAGGCGCTGTCCGATCTCGCGCTCGCGCTCGAAGCGATCGAAGAGCACGGGATCGCACTCGGCCTCGGGGTGCGGCAGCTTGATGGCCACCGGCCGGCCGGAAGCGAGATGCGTAGCGCGAAAGACGGAAGCCATTCCGCCGCGCGCCACGAGGCTATCGATGCGGTAATTGTCGAGCCGGTCTCCGGGATGAAGCGGTGTCAAGGGAAGCTCCTCTCCGAACTCCGAGACGATAGTACCGGGCGCGGCGTGAAAAAGTCATAAAGAGGGGCTGAAGATTCCATAAAGGGGTGCTGGCGCATGTGCGAACGTAAACTCAACGCAACGCGGAGACGCGGAGGAGCGGAGATTCGCGGAGAAGCGGGACGGAATGCCAACGCAGGTTAAGGGCGAGGACGCCGTCAAGTCAAAACCTGAGCACACGGAGGGAGCGGAGGTCCTTGGTCAGCGGAGCGGCTCTAGTTATCGAACAGCGCCGTCGTGGGTAGACTTGCGGGACACGGCGTCGAGTGAGGAGCGACGCCCGCCCTGCACTTGTGTCTTTGAGGCGGCGGTCGAGGCCGCGATTATGCCTTTATTGCCGCCGGCTGAAATCGGGGCTGGCGTCGCCTCACCAACTCCGGGTGAAGCCGATGCTCGACGTGGTGTACCACGGAACCGTGACGATTTTATTGAACGTTTCCTGAATCCAGATGGAGCTGTGGTCGTTGAAGTGGACGATGGCACCGACAGATTCTCCGTCATAAAACCGGCTTTCCACGTTGGAAGAGCCGGTCATACTCGTTATGCCCCCTTGAATCCAGGTATAGGCGCTCACGCGCTTAGTCTTCGGCAAACCGAAGTTTTTCATTAGCCCGAGAGCTTCGGTGTGCGATCCATAGTCCGTGTGGAGAAAACCGTGCGAGCCACCATTCTCGTAGGTGTAGGAAAACGTTATCTCATCGCCAATCGGGTCTTTCTTCAGGAATCCGAACGTGTGGCCCAAGCCAATGTTGTAGTTCGCCCTTAGTGCGAGGCCGGATGGAATCACGTCCGAGCCAAACATCACGAAAAAGTCAGTTGAGGTCCCATCCGTCGAAACCTCGGAAGCGCCCTGTGCAAACCCAATGGTGGGTAGAACGAGGCATGTCAGAAGAAACCAGGATCCGTTATTTGATCGCTTGTCAACACCTGCAGCCATAGAGATCTCTCCGTTCTCCTTCAAGGACTGCGAGTCTGGACTGTGCGGCTTGGCAGCAGCGACTCGTAACGTGGAGCGAGGACCAGCCTTCGGCCGGTATCAGAGACAAAAGAATCATAGTTGGCTGGGTGTGAAAAAGGCATGAAGATAATGCGGCCACTCGCGTAAGCTTCCCTCAGGTCATCTGGAGGCAAGGCCCGACTTGCGCTAGCGAAGTCTAAGGGAACCGACCACCTCGGGAATGGCGCGTATCGCACCGTCCGTGTCACGCACCAACCGGAAGTTGGCAGGCGAGGGCCGATTGGCGGAGAAGCGCCCGTCCCGCGGACACGCACGCGTGCTCTGGCGAAGAGCTATCTTGAAAATGCCGCCATCGCGGCCAAGCGGTTTCCAACGCTCTTCTACGCCCCTATGGCGAAGTGCAGCGCCAGGAAGGAGAGATAGGCGATGATGGCCGCGGCGGGAATGGTGAGCACCCAGGCCCACACGATGTCGGTGGCGAGGCCCCAGCGCACGGCTTTCATGCGATTGATGCTGCCTACGCCCGCGATGGCTCCGGCGATGGCATGGGTGGTCGAGACCGGCAGGCCCAGATGGGTGGCCAGCAGCACGGCCGAGGCGGCGCCCGTCTCCGCGCAGAAGCCGCTGCGCGGTTTCAGACGCGTCAGCCGGCCGCCCATGGTGCGTACGATGCGCCAGCCGCCGCTCAGCGTCCCCAGCGCGATCGCCGCGTGGGCCATCATCAGCACCCAGAAGGGAATCCGGAAGGTGCTGGTGTAATGCGAGGCGAACAGGACGCCGGCAATCACTCCGGCGGTCTTCTGCGCGTCGTTGGAGCCGTGCGAGAGGCTGAAGGCGGCCGCCGAGAGCAATTGGAAGCGGCGGAAATAGCGATCCATCTTGGAGGGACTAGAACGGCGGAAAATCCACTGCACCGCCACCATCAGGGCGTAAGCCGAGACCAGCCCGATCATGGGGGCCACGAAGATGAATAGCACGGTGAGCGGCCATTGCCCCACAATCAAGCCGCCGAAGCCGGCGCGCGCCACGGCGGCCCCGGCGTATCCCCCGATGAGCGCGTGCGAGGAACTGGTGGGCAGGGCCAGCCACCAGGTGATCAGGTCCCAGGCGATGGCTCCGGCCAGGCCCGCCAGAATCACGAACGGGGTGAGGATGTCCAGGTTGACGAACCCGCGCCCTACCGTGCGGGCCACCGCCGTGCCGAACAGAAAGGCGGCCACGAAGTTGAAAAAGGCAGCCCACGCCACGGCTTGAAGCGGCGTCAGAACGCGCGTGGCTACGATCGTGGCGATCGAATTGGCGGCATCGTGAAAACCATTGATATAGTCGAACACCAGCGCGATGCCGATGATGGTGACGGCTAGCTGAAGGGTGGACATCGCTCAGCTATTTTTGACCACTACGTTCTGCAAGACGTCGGCTACGTCTTCTGAGCTGTCGATGGTGTTCTCGAAAAACTCGTAGACTTCCTTGAGTTTGATGAGCGTGATCGGGTTTTTTTCGTTGTTGAAAAGATCCGCCACGGCATTCCGGCCGATGCCGTCGGCCTCGTTTTCCAGCCGGTTGATCTCGATGCAATGCTCCATCATCGGGCCGTCGGCTTCGAGGGCCTTCAAAGCGGAGTGGAGCGATCTCGAGCAGGCGTCCACGATTCCGGCAAGGGTCGCCATGGTGGGCGGAATAGGATCGATGTTATACGAAACGAGCCGGTGGGCGGTGTCCTCGATACCATCCAGCACGTCGTCCAGGGCCGAAGAGATGTTGTGGATGTCCTCGGGATCGATGGGCGTGATGAAGGTCTGGTTCAGGCGCGTGAAAATCTCATGAATCACTTCGTCGCCGGCATGTTCCAGGGCGTTGATTTCGCGCGCCGCGGAGGTCAGGCGCGAATTGCCGGCACGAACTCCTTCGAGCAGCAGCCTCGAGGCGTCGGAAATGATCGCCACTTGTTTCAGAAAGAGGTGATAGAACTTCTCTTCGCGCGGCAGCAGTCTCATAGATTGGGAACGAGAAACCTAATCTTAATCGGTTTGTAACAATGGGGTCAAACCTGTCCTATTCGCCCGGTTCGTAAGTCACTATGGGGAAAGGGTTAGGTGGTTCTTCGCGCCCCAGAAAGCGCGGATCGAGCAGCCGGCCGGGGTCGAGATTCCCCATGGCCGAGAGGATGTTTTCCTGCAAGTGTGGATATTCGCGCTCGAGGCCGGCGAACAAATCGCGCAAGGACCGGCGCACCGTGCCGGTTCTCTGCGAGCAGCCGCACGGCACGATAGGAACCCCGAGCGACTGGGCGTAGGCTCGGGTGATTTCCTCGCTGACGAACACCAGCGGCCGTATGAGCCGGTATTCGCGGTCGCGCGAAGCGGTCACGGCCGGCAGCGCGCTGAGTTTGCCGGTGAAAAGCGTATTGCGCAGCAGCGCCTCGCAGAAATCGTCGGCCGTGTGGCCGAAAGCGATGACGTTGGCGCCCAGGCCGTGGGCGATTTCGTAGACCGCGCGGCGCCGGTAGCGGCTGCACAAATCGCAGCCGTGTTCGGGCTGCTCGTCGAGCAGGCGCAGCGAGGGAGCGTCGCGGTAGTACGTCCAGGCCACGTCGCGCGCTTTGAGATATTCGGCCAGCGGCTCGATAGGGCGCAGGAACTTGCCTTGTTCCACGGTGAAGGCGCAAACGGAGAATTCCACCGGCGCGCGTTTCTGCAGCAGGCGCAGGGCTTCGAGCAGCGTGGCGGAATCCTTGCCGCCGGAAAGCGCCACCGCCACGCGGTCCCCCTCGCGGATCATGTTAAACCGGTGTATGGCTTCGCCCACTTTGCGGAGCAGCGTTTTTTCGAGGTCCACTAACTTTTATGGTGACACAGGCGTCCGAGTCTCGCATCGTGGCTTTCGACGTTCTCCGGAGGGTCGAGAGCGGCGGCTATGCGTCCGACCTGCTGCTGGAGCGCTCGGCGCCGCTCGAATCGCGCGACGCGGGTCTGGCGGCGGAGATCGTCTTCGGCGTGCTGCGTTACCGCGCGCAGCTCGATTGGCTCGTCAGGCACTATGCGCGGCGTGCGCGGAAGCTGGATGAGGAGGTGCGCATTGCCCTGCGCATGGGCATCTACCAGCTTCGCTATCTGGAGCGCATCCCGCCGCACGCCGCGGTAGCCGAGAGCGTGGAACTGGTCAAGCGCGCGCACAAGCATTCGGCGGCCGGCCTGGTGAACGCGGTTCTGCGCAAGGTGGACCGCGAGCCGGTGCCCTGGCCGAGTCGCGAAATCGAGCTTTCCTGTCCGGAATGGCTGCTGGCCCGCTGGGAGGGCCTTTATGGCCGCGAGGCCGCCGAAGCCATCGCCCGCGCGGCGCTGGCCGAGCCGGAGAAGTTCACGCACGGCGGGCGGCGCCAGGATATCGGCTCGCAAGCCATCGTCCCGCTGCTCGGCCTGGAGCGCGGCCAGACGTTTCTCGACCTGTGCGCCGCGCCGGGCAACAAGACCGCGCAGGCGCTCGAAGCCGGCGTGCGCGCGGTGGCCTGCGATCTGCATTACCGCCGCCTCGCGCCGCTGCGCGGCATGGGGGCGGAGTTGGTGGTGCTCGATGGCACCCGGCCGCTGCCCTTCGCATGCACGTTCGATCGCATCCTGGTGGATGCGCCCTGCTCGGGCACCGGCACGCTGGGGCGCAATCCCGAAATCAAATGGCGGCTCGCTCCCGCCGATCTGGAGGATTTGCCGCGCCGCCAGAAGGCCTTGCTCTCGAGCGCGCGAGCGGCCCTGGCGGCGGGCGGCTGGCTGGTCTACGCCACCTGTTCGCTGGAGCCCGAAGAAAACCGCGCGGTGGTGGCGGACGTCCCCTCCGGACTGGTTGTGGAGACCCTGGAGCGGCTTCCGGGGCGCGAGCCGGGGGACGGTTTCTATGCCGCTGTGATAAAATCGGACAAGCCCGCAAATGATTGAAATCGTTCCGTCAATTCTTTCCGCCGACTTCGCCCGGCTGGCCGAAGACATCGCCTCCGTGGAGCGCGGCGGGGCTTCCATGCTGCACCTGGACGTGATGGATGGCCACTTCGTGCCCAACCTGACCATCGGGCCTCCCGTGGTCGAGTCGGTCCGCAAGGTCACGCGCCTGCACCTGGACGTTCACCTGATGATCGAAAACCCGGATCGCTATGCCGGTGAGTTCGTTAAAGCGGGGGCCAACTCGGTATCGGTACATTTCGAGGCTTGCCCGCACCTGGACGCGGTTCTCCAATCCATCCGCAAGGCCGGCGCCATGGCCGGCGTGGTGCTGAACCCCTCCACGCCCGTGGCGTTTCTGGAAGACATTCTGGAAGTGGCGGACTACGTGCTTTTGATGAGCGTCAACCCGGGTTTCGGCGGCCAGAAGCTCATCCCTTACGTGCTCGAAAAGGTGCGCAAGCTGGCGGGGATGCGGCGCGACAGACACTTGGCGCTGCCTATCGAGATCGATGGCGGCGTGCATCGCGATAACCTGGCGGAAGTGGTTCGGGCAGGGTGTGATTGGATCGTCACAGGGTCGGCCGTCTTTCACAGTCCGGACCCCGAAGCCACGGTGCGGGAGATGCGCGGAATCGCGGCCGGCGCCACCGCGGTCCGCGCCTGAAATCGATTTTGGGTGGGTGGATTCATTATGGTTCGAAGCACATTCCGTTCCGCCGCGACGTTTGCGGCGCTGACCGTCCTGTTACTGAGTGCCAGCGGTTGTTTTCGCAAGCATAAGTACGAGAACCCCATCACCAAGGACACGCAGCAGCCCGATAAGGTGCTCTACGATTCGGCCATCGAGGATATCGAACGCAGCCGCTATGAAAGAGCCCGGCTCACGCTTCAAACCCTCATGAACACGTACGACACCAGCGAGTTCCTGGCCAAGGCCAAACTGGCCGTCGCCGATAGCTGGTACCGCGAGGGTGGCGCGCACGGCTTCGCCCAGGCGGAAGCCGAGTACAAAGATTTCATCCTGTTTTATCCCAGCATGGAGGAAGCCGCCGAGGCCCAGGAGAAAGTCTGCAAGATGCAGTATCAGCAGATGGACAAATCGGACCGCGACCCCGTGCACGGCCTGCGCGCCGAGGACGAATGCAAGCAGCTCCTGGTGCAATTCCCCAACAGCAAGTTCGCTCCCGAGGCACAGCAGTTGCTCCGCAACATCCAGGAAGTGCTGGCGGACGCCGAATACAGGGTGGGGGCTTTTTATCGCAACAAGGGCAGCTTCCCGGCGGCCGCCAACCGCCTGCGGGCGCTCACCGATCAGTTCCCGCTCTACAGCCACGCGGATGAAGCCCTCTGGGATCTCGCGGATTCGTATCAGCGCATGGGCGACCGCTTCGAGAATCAGCAGGTGGCGGCCTACACCCAGTTGGTGCGCGAATACCCGCTGAGCGACCGCTCGGATGCCGCCAAGAAAGCGCTGACGGACATGAACCGGCCCGTTCCGCCGGCCGATCCGGTGGCCGAAGCGCGCATGAAATACGAGCGCGAGAACCGCACCAAGCAGGGGATGATATCGAGCGTTCTGGGCGTCTTCGGGACGCGCCCCGACACCACCTTGGCGGCCAAATCCGGCACCCCGCAGATGCAAGGCTTGCGTCCCACCGTTCCGGTCAGCGTTCCGGCCAGCGCGGCGGGGAGCCTGGGGGTGAGCGCGGATGTTTCGGCGGCCATCGCCACGGATTCCTCGGCGCTGGATAAGAACCCCGACGCGCGCGCCAATCCTCCGGCGGCGGGAGCGGCGGCGACGGGTACGGGTACGGCGGCCGCGGACAGCGGCACGGGACAGGCTGCCACGGCGGCGCAGGATAACGCTCCGCCTCCCACGAACCACCCATACAAGCCGAAGAAGGCGAAGAAGGTCAAGGCCGCCAAGAAGAACGCCAAGCCGGCGCCGAGTCCCGCGCCCGCGCAACCGGCTTCCGCGCCGGCGCCCACACAGCCCGGAGCGACACCGGGACAGCCCGGCTCCGCGCCCGGTGGGGCGCCTCCCGGCACGCCTCAGCCATGAGCCGCATTCTGCTGGTGGACGACAGTCCGCACGCCCAGCGCATCGGTGAGCGCATCCTCAGCGATGAGGGCTATGAGGTGGTCACGGTGAGCAATGCCGATTCGGCGCTCATCCGTCTCGACGACGTCGATCCGGACCTGGTGCTGGCCGACGCCATCATGCCCGGCCGCACCGGCTACGAGATTTGCCAGTACATCAAAATGAGCCCGCGCCACCGGCATGTGCGTCTGATCCTCACCGCCGGCGCGCTGGAGCCGCTGGATGAGGCGCGCGTGAGCCAGGCGGAAGCCGATGCCACTCTGCGCAAGCCCTTCGAGGCCACCGCCCTGCTGGCATGCGTGAAACCGCTGGTGGAAGCCGCCCTGGCGGCGCGCGCGGCGGCCGGCGATCCGCGCGCAGCCGCCGGCACTGCCGCGGAGCCTGCGTCGGCGAAGGCTCAGACTCCCTTCATCGCGTTGGTAGATGCCGAACAGGTTCGCGCGGCCGTCACGGTGGCGCTCGACGCAGCCATGGATTCGATGGTGGACGAGATCGCCCGGCGCGTGCTGACCGCCCTGCGCGTGGGCAAGCCGGAGAGCGACGATCTTCCAGCTCTGATATCGCCGCGGCCAATTCCGCTCGAAGAGCCGCGCAGCGCGCTGCCGCTGCCCGCGGTCCCGCCGATGGATCCCATTCGCCGTGTAACGCCGTTGCGCCTGCGCTCCGGCTCGCTGCTGGGAGTGGATCTGGTCCGGCCGGAAGCCGATCGGCCCCTCATCCCGGTCGCCGCCCCGGCTGCCGGACCGCCTGCCGCATCCGTTCCAGTGCCCGCGGCGGAACCTCTCGCCGAACCGGCGCTGCCGGTGCCGCCGCCGCCGCCTCCGCCGCCGCCCGCGGAGCCTCCCGCGGTGCGGCCGCGTCCCCGGGTCAGCCTGCTGCGGGCCCGCTCCGGTTCCATACTGGGGCTGGACCTCGACAGCCCCGATCCGGAAGAATCTCCCACTCCATCGCACGACGACGCCTGATCTATGCCCGATAACAGCTTTGACGTGGTTTCCAAAATCGAACTGCCCGAAGTCCACAACGCCGTACAGCAGACGTTGAAAGAGGTCCAGCAGCGCTACGACCTCAAGGACTCGCACTCCAATATCGAGTTGAACGAGAAGGACAACAAGATTCTGCTGGCCAGCAAGGACGAGTTCAAGCTCAAGGCCGTGGTGGATATCCTCGAATCCAAGCTCGTGAAGCGCAAGGTGCCGCTCAAGGGTCTCACCTACGGCGAAATCGTATCCGCGGCCGGCTCGACGGTGCGCCAGGAGGTCACCCTCCAGCAGGGCATCCCGATCGAGAAGGCGCGCGAAATCGTCAAGAAGATCAAGGACTCCAAGCTCAAGGTGCAGGCCTCCATCCAGGGCG
>CAYRWE010000178.1:0-10413 GCA_964427655.1 uncultured Solibacteraceae bacterium
CCGGTGACGATGATGATGTTTTGTATGCCCGATTGGAGCGCCTCCTCGACCCCATACTGGATGATGGGTTTGTCCACAATCGGCAACATTTCTTTGGGCTGGGCTTTGGTGGCGGGAAGGAAGCGCGTGCCAAGTCCAGCGGCTGGGAAGACTGCTTTTCGAACTTTGACCGGCATCTCTTACAGTTTCCGCGAGCCGCCCGCGCTTGGCAACCGCCAATTTGTGTTTCGCGGGTGACTATGTTATCTATTATGTACCTGGGAAAACAACGTCAATGGCATACGTTATAGCGGAACCCTGCATTGGCACCAAAGACACGGCCTGCGTCGACGCCTGCCCGGTGGATTGCATTCACCCCAAGAAAGATGAAGCCAATTACGCCGAGGCCGAGATGCTGTACATCGATCCCGTCGAGTGCATCGATTGCGGCGCTTGTGTTCCGGTGTGCCCCGTCTCGGCGATTTTTGCGCTGGACGACCTGCCTGAAAAGTGGGCCGAATTTACAGCCAAGAACGCATCCTATTTCGGCCGGTAAGTAACTGTCGGGTGGAATGCCCGCGCGGTTCGTAATTTAGCGAACAAGTGGTTGGTTCCTTTCGGCACTCGGGATGCTCAAAGACGCAGGAATATGCGAGTCACCGTAATCGGAACGGGTTACGTCGGCGCTGTAACCGGAGCGTGCCTGTCTTACCTGGGGCACCGTGTTACTTGCGTCGATAGCGACCCCTCGAAGATCGCCCGCCTGCGCCGCGGGGAAGCACCCATATACGAGCCTTTTCTTGAAGATGTCATGCGTCTTGCGATGGCCCGCGGGGGGCTTGATTTCTCTACGGAGCTGGCGCCTTCGGCGGCTGAAAGCGACGTAATTTTCATCGCCGTGGGCACGCCGCCCCTACCTAGCGGCGAGGCCAACCTGGTGTATCTCGAGGCGGCCGCGCGCAGCATCGGCGCCGCCATGGATGCCTCGCGATACCGAGTTGTGGTAAATAAGTCGACTGTTCCGGTCGGATGCGGCAACCTGGTGGAAACCCTGGTGCGGGAAGGCATCGATGAAGCGCGGCCCCTGGAACGGCGTAGCGTTTCGTTTGGGGTGGCCAGCAATCCCGAGTTCCTGCGCGAAGGCAGCGCCGTGGCCGATTCGCTCTACCCGGATCGGATCGTGGTCGGCGCCGGCGACGATCGCACCCTCGAAATCATGCGGCAATTGTATGGTCCCCTGGTGACGCAGCGCTTCGAGGCGCCTCCGGGCGTGCCCCGGCCCGCCGGGCTGGCTTCGGTTCCCTTGCTCACCACTTCGCTCACCAGCGCGGAGACCGTCAAATACGCCGCCAACGCCTTCCTGGCGATGAAGATCGGTTTCGCCAACGAGATCGCCAATATCTGCGAGCGCGTGGGCGCCGAATCCACCGAGGTGATGGCGGGCATCGGACTGGATTCGCGCATCGGCTCCAAGTTCCTGAATCCCGGCGTGGGTTGGGGCGGTAGCTGCTTCGGCAAAGACGTCCAGGCACTGCTCCACACAGCGCGCGAGTACGGCTACGACAGCAAGCTGCTGCGTGCCTCGCTCGAAGTCAACAGCGCGCAGCGCCAGATGGTGATCCAGAAGCTTCAGGAGCGGCTATTTATTCTCAAGGGGCGCACCATCGGGTTGCTGGGGCTGGCTTTCAAGCCGGATACCGACGACCTGCGCGACGCGCCCAGCCTGCACATCGCCGAACGTCTTCTGCAGATGGGAGCGCGCGTGCGGGCCTATGACCCGATCGCCATGCCGGCCTGCCGGCAGCAGCACCCCGAGCTGAAGATTCGTTATTGCGATACGCCCGAGGAGACGGCCGAGGATGCCGATGCCCTGGTCCTGGTGACGGAGTGGCAGCAGTTCCGTTCGCTCGATCTGGCGAAGCTGGCACGCTCGATGTCCAGCGCCATCCTGGTGGACGGCCGCAATCTGTTCGCCCCGGATGCCGCCATCGCGGCCGGGTTCGACTACACCGGCGTGGGACGCTGTATCCGTCCGCGCGCGGCCGCCGCAGCGCCAGGAACCCGTGATGCGGGCGCGCCGGTCGAGACGCTCCGGACCGTCTGATTGCGGCGCACCCGGTAAGCTCGATTCCGCGAAGTCTCGATCACGGGTCTGTCAACTTATACTGGGGTTACAGCCCATGCCCGAATTGCCCGAGGTCGAGACGGTAACTCGCGCGCTCGCGCCGCTGGTGGGCCGCCGCATTCTGGCCGCCGAGTTTCGCTGCGCGCGCGTGCTGCGCGGCGGCGATCCCGATGCCATGGCGTCGCGCTTGAGCGGACGCCGGATCGCCGGCGTGAAGCGCTATGGAAAGTTCATCGCGATCTCGCTCGAAGGCGGCGGGTACCTGGTGATTCACCTGGGCATGACCGGGCGGTTGCTGATGAACGGCTCGCCGGCCAAGCACACGCACGCCATTTTCACGCTTGACCGCGGTGTGCTGCTCTACGACGACAGCCGCCAGTTCGGCTGCCTCCAGGTGAGCGAGGAGTTTCCCGAGCGCATTCGGAAGCTCGGGCCGGAGCCGCTGGAGGTGCCCTTCGAGGCATTCGCCGGCGCGCTTCGGCGCCGCCGCACGCGCGTGAAGGCCCTGTTGCTCGATCAGCGCTTTCTGCGCGGCGTGGGAAATATCTACGCCGACGAATCGCTGTTCCGCGCCGGCATCCATCCGCTGGCCATGGCATCGCGTCTGCGCGGCGAGCGCCCTCGCCGGTTGTACGATGCGATTCGGACCGTCCTGACCGAAGCCATCGCGGCCGGTGGATCCTCCGTTTCCGACTATGTGGACCCCGAGGGCCATAAAGGTTCGTTTCAGTTCAGCCATCGGGTCTATCAGCGGACGGGCGAGCCATGCGTAATCTGCGGTGCCCGCGTGCGGCGCGTGCTGGTGGCGCAGCGTTCTTCGCACTTCTGTCCGGGTTGTCAGAGACGGTAAGTCTTAATGCCTTGAAACCCTGCCTCGCTAAGCCTCGTCACTTGAGATGGAAATAGCGCGCGAGATGACGTTACCGAACTTACAACCGCGCGGACCCGGCTCCGGCCGCCGATAGGAGTGGCTGTACAATCGAAGAATAGGGGTTTTTATCGCCGGACGACGATTTCCGGCGGAGTGGTTTTCGAATCACACAGAGAGCGGTTCAGTAGGTGCGCCGGCGTTTCTTGCCGCCGCGCCCCGGGATTCTGGGCCAGTTTCAAGACAACTTACTAGAGGAGATTCGCACCGTGAAGAGTATCTGTCGTTACCTTTCGCTGCCGTTCGGGCTGGCTCTATGCATGCAGCTTGCCCACGCGCAGAACACCTTTGACATTGGTATCGGTTTTGGGGCGGCCCAGGACAAAGCGTCTTCGACCGGCATCGACCAGACCTCGCTTAACAGTTGCACTCCGGTAGGCGGCACCGATACCTTGACTGGCGCCCCTTGCGTCGGCACCCCCAGCCTCAATGGTTTTATGTTGGGCTTCGGGGGAAGGGTGATGTTCTGGAAACATTTCGGTGTTGGAGCATCGGTTAGCCTCCAGCCTTCGCAGCAGACTTATGCCAACTTGCAGCCCGCTATTCCCAGCATCGGCCAGGCATCGGTCAACTTGAACGATCGCGTGATTTTCTACGACTTCGACGGGATTTACCAGCCGGTCGGCGGTAAGCGGGCGGCGCTGCAGATCGAGGGCGGCGTCGGCGGCGCGAACATGCGGTTCTACGAGGCTCAGAGCAGCAGCAGCACCGTTTTGGGCAGTTCCAACACCAGCCAATATGCGCAAAGCGTCAATCATTTTCAGGTGCACGTGGGAGCGGGCGTGAGGGTATATCTGACGGGCAATCTGTTCATCCGGCCGCAGTTCGATTTCCGCTACGTGCCCAATTTCGATCAGCAGTTCGGGAGAAACTGGGTGACCGAGGAAACGGTCTGGGTGGGTTACAGCTTCGGCGAGCGGTAAGTTTCGCGGGCGCGGCGGGCCGGGCGGCTACTCGTGCGCCACGGGCGCCGGCTCGCCGGTGAGATCCTCGATAGCCGCCGGCGGATTGTAGTACAGGATCCGCTGGCAGCTTTCGCAGGCCATCACCTCGTCGCCCCTCTTCAGGTCCTGATAGAACTGGAGCCGCATGGCCATGTTGCAGGCACAGCAACGCCCCTCCACCGCTTCAGCCACGGCGATACCGCGGCGCGACTTGCGCACGCGCTCGTAGCGCTGATACACCGGCGGCGTTACGCCCTTGGACACCTCGGCGCGCTCCCGGTGCAACTCGTCCGCGGCTTTCTGGTCGGCGGCGGTGCACTCGCGAGCCTGCGCCTTTTCGCCTTCCACGTGCGCCTTCTCGGTTTTGAGGGCCGCCTCGGCGGCCTTAACGTTTTTCTCGAGAGGTTCGGATTCAGCCATCAGTTCGAGAATGCGATCTTCAAACTTGCGGATTTCCTTCTGGCAGAATTCGATCTCGCTCTGAAAGGCGCGGTACTGCTCATTGGTTTTAGCGTCCAGCGTCTGGTCCTTCAGCTTGGAGATCTTCTGGTCCTGGGTTTGAATTTCGCCTTCCGAGCGGCGGCGCTCTTTCTGGTTGGCCGCCAGCGCGGCCCGGTCGGCTTCCAGTTTGCGCTCGTGCGTAACGAGTTTTTTCTCGATTTCGGCTACGTGTTTGGGGAGCGCGCTTATTTCGCGCGCCAGTTCCGCCAGTCGCTTATCGATTTCCTGCAGGCGGATCACCAACTTCAGGTCGGGGAGCATTCCTAAGGGAAGTGTAACACGCGGTACGCTGGGCGCCCCAGGCCGGCAGCCCGCTCATTCCACCCGCCGCACTTCCACCTTGCGATACATCTCCTCGGTGGCTTCGAGCGAGGCGAAACTCATGCCGGGCAGTTTCGCCGAAGCGGTTCCCGCCGCCACGCCCCAGCGCAGAGCTTCGGCCGCATTGGCCTTGGGCCGCAGGCTCGCCCAGATGTAAGCCGCCACCAGCGCGTCGCCTGCGCCAATCGGGCAAACCGCATCGATGCGCGGAGGCAGCACTTCCAGAAGGCCGTCGCCGAAGGCGCCCACCGCGCCGCGGCTGCCCAGCGTGAGCACCACCGATTCAGGACCCATCGTGCGGATCTCCGCGGCCGCCTCGAGGTAGTGCGTGCGCGTCAGCAAGGTGCGCCCCAGCAGCCGCTCGGCCTCCTGCTGGTTGAGATCCACGACCGTGGGCCGCTCCTCGATGCCCGCCCGCAAGGCTTCGCCGTTGGCGTGCAGCAGCGTCTTCACCTTTTTCCGGCGAGCCCGCGAGATCAGCTTGCCGTAGAAGGAGGGCGGAACGCCGGGCGGCAGGCTGCCGCATAACAACAGCCACGAGGCGCCGGCCAGGGTGTCGCGGATGGCCGCCTCCACGAGCGCCACTTCCTCCGCATCGAGCGTGGGGCCGGTCTCGTTGAGATTGACCGTGAGGCCGTGCGCGTCCGTCACCGTCAGGTTGGTGCGGATCTCGTTCTTCACCGGCACGACGCGGAACGGGAATCCGTACGAACACAGGTAGCTCTCCAGCCGCTGGCCCGATTCGCCGCCGGAGATCAGCACCGCGGTGGTCCTGCCACCGAAGGCATGAATCACGCAGGAAGCGTTGATGCCGCGCCCGCCGGCCGATTCGCGGCTGGAATTGATGTATGAGCGGTCTTCGAAGGCCAGACGGTCTACGCTGATGATCCGGTCGAGAGCCGGATTTATCGTAAGAGTGACGATCAACCTATATTGTAACCGTGGGTGCGCCGCGGCTTGATATACTTTTCGTTCTCCCTATGGCGAACCCGAAATATGCAGCGCCCGACCAGCCGGCGCCGGTGGCCGAACTGGTGGCGACTTTGAGCGACGGCACCAAGGTCAAGCGGCGCATCCCCCGCATGCGAGCCTGTGGGGAAAAAGACGATAAGGGGAAACTCTGCGCGGGCCATCTGAAGCGCTGGTATTTTTTCGGCGATGAGGTCAAACAAAAATTTGGCGCGGATGTCGAGATCTATCGCTGCGAGCACTGCAAGACGTTGTACCTGCCCAATCCCGAGGAAGCCCCGCGCACCGGCACGCTGGCGTTCTGAGGCGCGCCCGCCGGGACAAAAAGAAAAACCGCATCGGAGCCGCCCCTAGACCAGCGGGGCTCTATCCGATGCGGCTCGCCCAAGTTGGGCTGGGACCGGGCGTCGGGCGTGACTGGTAGTGTCGGAACGATCGGTTCGTTTCCGGTCGGGGTCCGCGTCCAATTTTTCCTTCCGGAAACGCCAGACACACTACCGCAACCTGCGGTCCTCGGGTGAGGCTGTACAAATCCGTTTGACAAAAAAACCCCTCTGCGGCAACCAACCAGGCGTCAATCGTGAGCTAAAAAATCTTCGAACACCGGCTCCCGCAAGCACGCTGTCTATTCGGCCCACTTCTTACGCCTGCCTGTTGCTGCAGAGGGCAGGTTTGAAAGGTTACTTCGCCAATTCACCACCAAAAATAGCAATCGGGCATCCATGTGTCAATGTCTGCAACTCTATTTGTTTCAGATATCTTTCTGGAAACCGGCGTGCTTCGGTGGGGCTCCGGACGCGCGCGGTGTGTCGCTATGACACAATCGTGAACATGGACACCCTCGAACGGCGCGCTTTCCTGGCCGCCCTGGCGTGCGGGGTGCCCCTGGCAGCCGCCCAGGTTGACGATCCGGTGACGGTCTCCACGGACCACCCCCGCTTGTTTCTGCGGCCGGCCCGTCTGCGCCTCCTGCGACGGGAACGCGAGCGCGCATCGCCTCGCTGGCAGCAATTCGAAGCGCTGGTCGCCGGCGGCGCGCCGCTGCCCGAGCGTCCCTTGGCGTTGGCGCTTTACTACCAAATTTCCGGCGATAAAGAAGCGGGACTACAGGCGCTTCGCTCCCCGGCGGACTCCGCCGACCCGCGCCAGGCCGCCCTGCTCTTCGACTGGTGCCAGGATCTGCTGGAAGATAAGCAGGCTCGCGACCTGGCCGCGCGCCTCGAAAAAAGCATGGCCGCGACGGCCGCGGACGATTCCATCGCAGCGGTGCGCTCGCGCGTGCTGGCGGCGGTGGCTCTTTTCGATCATGTTCCCGCGACGCCCCAGCGCGAGCTCGAACGGACGGTGCGTGCCTGGTGGCCGGCCCGCTTCGTCGCGGGTATGGCGGGCGGCCGCGGAGGGGCCACGCCCGACGAAGCCTATCCGCTCTTCGAACTGCTCCACGCCATGCGCGACAACACCATGCTGGATCTGCGCGAATCCAGCCCGCGATTCCTCGGAGATTTCCCTATCGAACATCTGCTGAGCTACTACCCGGCGGCTTATCGAGCGCCCGAGAACGATTTCTATATCGGAGCGACCCGCCAGTCCGGCCCGCCCGATCTGCGCCGCGCCACGCTCGCGCGGGCCGCGGAGCTAGCCATGGTGGCATACGACAGCAATGCCCTCGATAGCCAGTTGTTGCAGGGCTGGCTGATGCACGATGCCTTCATGCTGCGCGGCGCGTTCGGGGCCCCCTACGAATTCCTGTGGGCCAATCCCTACCAGCCCGGCTTGAGCTATGACCGCGCTCCGCTGGTCTATCACGATGCGGCCCTCGGCCGCCTGTTCGCGCGCTCGAGCTGGGAGGATTCGGCACGTTGGTTCGGCTATTTCGACGGCACCGCCCAGATCTCCGATTCTGGGCGCGTTACCAGCCTGAATCCACGGCAGGCCATTTCCGCTCTTGCGCTCGGCTCGGCCGCGATTTGTTTCGGCTCCGGATCTCCCAAATTCCGCATCGCCCTGGACGGCGAACAGCCGGTGTTCCTGGTGGGCCTCGAGCCGCGCCGTATCTATCAGGTGGAGGTGGATGGCCACGAGATGTTCGAGACCGCGACGGATCCCGGCGGAATCCTCGAGTTGTCCCTGCCCAAGACGCGGGAGACCGGCATTCGCGTCCGTCCGGCGCCGCGCACGCCCGCAAGCGGCGGCTGAGGTCGCGCGTTCACACCGGACTTCCCCGGCGGCGCACCTCCTGTGCGGCCCGTAGCGCCAGCCGCAAGCGCCTCCGCGCTCCGCGTTGCGTTCACAGCCGCGTTCGCCGCGCCGCGGCTTTGAAACCGCGTCCGCGCGCCACGCGGTACAATCGCCCTTCCGGTAAAAGGGAGGCCTGTTTGAAGCCATTCACTTTCTTTGCGCTTGCATGGGGAGCCGTGTCCCTGGTTTCCGCTCAGCCGCCGGCCCCGGCGCCCGCGGCGGCGAAGCCCAAGATTCAGGCGTTGATCGTTACCGGCCAGCACGCGGGCGGACACGACTGGCGGGCCACCACTCCGGTCCTGCGCAAGATGCTGGAAGAGACCGGCGTCTTCGAAGTCCGCGTGACCGAAGAGTTCCGCGGCGCCGGCCCCGAAACGCTCGCGCCCTATAGCGTGGTCATCGTCAACTTCGATAATTACCGCAATCCCGAAATGCGCTGGGGCGAACGCGCCGATACCGCGCTGCTGAATTACGTGCGCGGCGGCAAGGGCGTGGTGCTGTACCATTTTTCGCTGGCGGCCTTCGATGGGTGGACGGAATTCGAGAAGATGTGCGGCGCCAACTGGCGTCCCGACAACGGCCATCACTCCGCGCGGCACGATTTCACCGTGGACATTAAGGACGCACAGCACCCCATTACCGCCGGTATGAAGGCCTCCTTCCCGCAGCCCAACGACGAACTGTACGCCAATCTCAAATGGCAGCCGGAAGGCTCCTTCCACGTGCTGGCCACGGCCTGGGACGACCACTCGAAATACGCGCCCAACCAGCGCCAGCCGGTTATCGGGCCGGGTCTCAATCAACCCATGCTGTGGACTGTCAATTACGGAAGCGGCCGGGTCTTCGTGACCGCCTTGGGTCATGACACCGAGTCCATGAAGAGCGCCGGGTTTATCGGCACATTTACGCGCGGCACCGAATGGGCCGCCACCGGCAGTGTGACGATTCCCTTGCCCCCCGAGTTGAAGTAACATACAGTTCGTTGCGCGGAGACCTGGAATTACGGTCTCCGCGTGGCTTTCTTCGCAACAAATCCGCTAACCTTCCCACGCTTTTCTATCTGTAGCGATTTCCCCTTTGGAACCGCCGATGCCTCACTTCAGGGCAGAAGTTCGGATGTTCGATAGGGGGAGATCGAGCGAATGTTACGTACGATAGCGGTGTGTTTTGTGGCCTTCGGCCCATTAGGGTGGGCGGCCGACCTGCCCGGCAACCAATCCGGGAGTAACCCGCTGCCAGATACCAAGACGGCGCAATATGAGAAGTCGCTCACGCGCGCGCGGGTCGCTTTTTTAAAGGGATCGTACGAGGAAGCCGATAAAATTTACCAGCAGGTAATCAAACAGCAGCAAGCGGCCGGCGCGCAGAGTGTTCTCCTGGCTCGTTCGACTTACGAGCTCGGCGCCACGCGCAAGATGGAAGGGCGCTGTGACGAAGCCGCCACTCTGATCCAACACGGGCTGGCCATGCTGGCGGTTTCCCCGGATCCCGCCCCCAGCGAGATGGCCAACGTCTGGGAGGCACTGGGCGCGGCTCGCTCATGCGACTACGCCTATACCCAAGCCGAGCACGCTTACCAGAAAGCTCTCGAGATCGAGCGGCGTTCCCCCAAGCCGCGCAAGCGTACCATATTCGAGATTCAAGCCAGCCTGGCCACCGTCTATCAGGACGAAGGCAAATTCAAGGAGGCTCTGGCTACCTACGAAGCGGCACAGGCTTTGGAAGGCGACCCCGAAGTAGATCCCCTCCTCCGCGCCCTTATGGCGGGAACCTACGGGCCTCTTCTGCGCTCACAAGGCCGGGAGGCGGAAGCCGCGGACGCGATCGAAAAGGGCCTCGCGATCGTCAGATCGACGCCGGATCCGGATGGTATGACCACTGCCATCCTGCTCAACGCGGAGGCCCTGATCCAGGTGGATCGCAAGGCATATCCGGAAGCGGCCCAATCGCTCTCCGAGGCCCTGGATCGATCGAGCAGAGGCACGGCCTCCCTGCGACCGGGCGATCGCGCCCAATTGCTGCAAAATTATGCTTACTGCCTGCGGAAGCTGGGAGACAAAAAGCAGGCGCGGGCCATCGAATCGCAGGCCGGCCAGCTTACCGCCGGCTTGCGCACCAACGTTTCTCAGGATTCTCTGGTGGACGTCTCCCAGCTCGCATCCAAACACTGAGCGCCCCCGCTCGCCCGGTCCATCTTCACCCGCCAGTCCGGCGTCCGTTCGCGAGCCGCTTGCGTCCGGGCGCCGTCGCTTTTTAGCCACGCGCCGAACCCATCGGTCGCTCCCTGGCATCCACTGAAGTGGTAATCTTGACTAAGAAGTACAGATTGGATAATCTGGGGTCAGCAGAAGCTTGAGGAGAGCCTGGTGAGCGAATCCACAAACACGATCGAAACCTTTGCGAATCAG
>CAYRWE010000179.1:0-10351 GCA_964427655.1 uncultured Solibacteraceae bacterium
GCATACGGCGCACCTGGTTGGCGGTATTCTCCTCCGCCATGTTCAGGAGCTGAAACGCCATCGAGAGAGCCTGGGCGCCGCGCGGGGGCAGGCGCTCGCCCGGCTCGGGCGGCACGGCGAAGGCCACCGCGGCCAGGCGCGCCAGTTCCGGCTCGCGGATACGCGCTAGCATCCTTTGGAAGCAATCCAGCAGAAAGCGGAAGTCCTGGTCCCATTTGCGGAGTTCCACTTCGAGAAGGTTATGCGTGCGGAACGGATCCAGGGGATGCGAAGCGCCCATGTCACCCAGTGTTTCACGGAAGGGGCGGCTGTGGAGGGGGATTGAAGCGGCGCCTCGTTTCCGCTTGAGTCATGCCGGGATTGGGCGTAGCATCGGGAGACATGGAAACCTGTTATCCGCGCGCCCGTGGAGTGCGCCGCCTCAGATCCGCGAATTGGCTGCGAGCCGCCCTGCTCCTGGTGCCATTGGCCTTTGGCGCGCCCGCGTGGGCGCAGATCGAAGCCAGCGTGCAAGTGGACGCGTCCAAGGTGCTGCACGCCATCCCGCGAACCATCTATGGAACCTTCCTCGAACCGATCGGCCACAGCACTTATGGCGGGCTGTGGGCGCAGATCCTGGAAAACCCCAGCTTCGAGGAGAACCTGTGGAGTGCGGGGAACGTTCGCGCGATGGTGACCGAGCGGCCCGAGTTGGTGCAGGCGTCCGGCGTCGGCCTGCCGCTGCCCTGGGAGCCGCTCGACGCCGCGCAGGGTTCGCGCTACGAGGCGCGCTGGGGCGACGCCGCCAACTCCGCACGCTCCCTGCTCATCATGGCGCTGCCCGGCAAGCAGACAGGCGTGCGCCAGCAGGTGTATCTTCCGGTGCACCGCGTGCTGCGCTATACCGGCAGCCTGTGGGCCAAACCGGTGAGCGGGCCGAGCGCCATCGAGGTTTCGCTGCGCCGCCGCAACCATCCGGAGAGCGTGCTCGCAAAAAGCTCGCCGCGCCTCGCCGGCTCCGGCTGGGCGCGCTACGAATTCACGCTCGAGCTGGAAAAAGGCTCGCTCGCCACCCGCGAGGCGGCCGATTTCGTGGTGGCCGCGGCGGATGAGACGCGCGTTCTGCTCGACCAGGTCTTCCTCTTTCCGGCGGATCACGTGGACGGCATGAACCCGGAGATGATCGCGCTGGCCAAGGCGCTGGGAACGCCGGTGGTCCGCTTCGGCGGGAATTTCACTTCCGGATATCACTGGCGCGACGGCGTAGGCCCCATGGATAAGCGCGTTTCCATGCTCAACCAGTCCTGGGGCATACCTGAATACAACCATTTCGGCACGGACGAGTTTCTGCGCTTCTGCCAGCTGATCGGTGCCGAACCGCAGGTGGCGCTGAACCTGGGCAGCGGCACGCCCGAAGAAGCCGCCGAGTGGGTTCACTACATCGATAGTAAATGGCAGAGCGGGGCCGGACGATTGTGGGAGCTGGGCAACGAGCTATGGGGCAATTTCCAGATCGGCTATCCCACCGAACCGCGCGTGGCCGCTCGCACGCTGGCGTTTTCTTCGGCCATCCGCAAGGAGGACCCGCACGCGCGGCTGATCGCCACCGGACAGGACCCGGACCACTTCGAATCCTGGAACGCGGCGCAGTTAGCCAACGCGCCCGGGGCCTTCAATTATCTATCTACGCATTTTGTAGTAACAGATAACCAGGTGCTCAAGGCTAACTCGAGCCCCGAGTTCATGGCTGCCGCCTCGCTGGCGCTGCCGGTGGGCCTGGAGCGCCGCCTCCGCCTGATGAAGGAGCAGATCGATGCCGATCCGCGAGCGAAAGACAAGGTGAAAATCGCCTTCACCGAGTGGCTCTTCGCCGGGCCGGAAAAGCAGGTTCCTATGTACAACAACCTGGGCGGGGCGCTCTGCACGGCGGGCTTCCTCAACACTCTGATGCGGGTCGCCGATTTCACCCCTATCGCGGATATGACCGGCCTCATCGAGTTCGGGGGCGTGTGGCAGAACCGCGCGGTCACGTATGGCGTGCCGGCGTATTGGGCTTTTCGGCTGTATTCGACCGCCGACGCTACCCGCCTGGTGGAATCCTCGGTCAAAGTGGAAACCTACGACGTGGAGCAGGGCGTGCGGCGGATACCTTCGATTTCCGGGGTGCCGTATCTGGATGTGACCGCCGCGCTCAACGCGGATGGCAGCCGCCTGACGCTGTTTGCGGTGAACCGCGACCCCGCCCGTGAGATCCGCACGGCGGTAACGTTGAGCGGTTTCGCGGCGCGCACCGCGAAGGGGAACCAGTTGACCGCGCCGGACCTCTACACCGTCAACGATTCCGCCACGCCGGAAGCCGTGGTGCCATCCCCCGTTTCGGTTGAAGTGCGTGGCGCGGAAATCCGCCATACGTTTCCGGCCCGCAGCGTGACGGTTATTGAACTACATAAGTAGGAGAAGATTGCCGCCCAGCCTCGCCGGCCTGATCGTTGCCGGGCTGGCGGCGGCGCTCGGCCTGGCGGCCGCGAACGCCGGGTACCGTGCCGGGACCGGGCAGTCTGGAAGCGCGCTGGCGCTGGCTCTGGACGACCGGCGCGGCCACGTCGTGGTTATCGCGCAGGCGGATTTCGCCGTCACGCGGGCTTTCTCCGACGTGGTAGCCGCGCAGGCGATGAAGAGCTACGCCCTGGAACGCGGCGGCATTCTATTGCGCGGGACGGCCGGCGAGCACGCGGGCACTCCCGACGATCAGCAGAACCTGATGGACGCTATGGCCGCCGCGCTGGGCCGTATGGAACCCGCGCGGATTCTCTTCGATGACTCGGCGGTCGCGGTCACCACGTCCGAGGGCCGCTGCCTGGCAACCCTCTCAGCCGCCCGACTGGCCTTCGAGGGCTGCGGTGGGGGCGAAGCGGTGCGGGGGCCGATTCGCACGGCGTTTCAGATGGTCGAGCCGGCGCACGGTTTGGAGCAGCGCCCCGCACCGGCCGCCGCCCTCTATCCGGTTGACGCGATCGCTTTGGGCGACCGTGTCCGAATCCTGGCGCTGGGCGGCCCGGCCCCGCCGGACATCGGGGGTCCCGGAATCGTAGTGATTCCCTTTTCGAACGACTACGCCGCGCCGCCGGACGATTCGCAGGTGCGCTCCGCTATCCGCTCGGTACTGGCGCGCGTGGGCCGGCGATAAGCTCAGAACCGTTTCCGAGCCAAAACGTGCTACCTATATCGTTGTGAACGTTGCGCTGATCGGTTACGGATTCATGGGCCGCGCCCATTCCAACGCTTACCACCAGGTGGGCCGCTTCTTCGATCTCAAACGGCTGCCGGTCGCGAAGCTGATCTGCGGCCGCAATCGCGAGGCTCTCGACCAGATGGCGTCGCAGTGGGGCTGGGAAGAGACCGCCGTGGATTGGCGGGCGGCCATTGACCGCAAAGATATCGATATCGTCGATATCGCCACGCCCAACGGCCTGCACGCGGAAATCGCGCTGGCCGCCGCCCAGGCCGGCAAGATCGTGCTGTGCGAGAAGCCGCTGGCCATCTCACTCGACGAGGCCCGAAAGATGGCTGCCGCTGTGGCCGGGCGGCCCAACGGGGTCTGGTTCAACTATCGGCGCATCCCCGCCGTTTCCTTCGCCAAAGAGCTGATCGAAGAAGGCCGCGTGGGGACGCCCTATCATTACCGCGCCACGTACGTGAACCAATCGGGCGCCGACCCCAAGCGCCGCACCGGCTGGAAACTGGAGCGCCGCCTGGCGGGAGCGGGCGTGATCGGCGATCTGCTCTCGCACGTGGCCGATCTCGCGCTGTGGCTCAACGCGCCCATACGGCAGCTCTGCGCCATGTCGCACACGTTTGTCGAGGGCCGCGAAATCGAAGACGCCGCGGCCGTGCTGGTGCGCTTCTCGAACGGCAGCATGGGAACGCTCGAAGCCACCAAGTTCGGCGTGGGCGTGCAGAACCGCAACACGTTTGAGATCCACGGCTCGAACGGCATGCTGGCCTACAACATGGAAGACATGAACCGGCTGGTCTACGTGGATGCGCGCGTGCCCAAGCGCATGCAGGGGCCCGCCTATCTGCCGGTCACGGGGCCGGATCAACCGTATGCCGCGAATTTCTGGCGGCCGGGACACCCGATCGGCTACGAGCACACCTTTATTGCCACGCTGGGCGATTTTCTGGGCGCGCTTGAGCAGGGCACGCCGTTCCACGCCGATTTCGAAGACGGCTTGCGCGTGCAGGAAGTGCTCGATGCCGTGGAGCGCTCGGCGGCTTCCGGGGCGTGGGTTACATTGTAAGTGGGGCGGACTACGGGGTCCGCACGGGTTGCCCTGGACCCGCCGTCACGGCTGTAGGCAGATTTCACTCAATCGCAACAGGCCGGCGCAGTGCACTTCAGCAATTTGGGGGCAACCCGCTCAAGATAGATGCCGTGAAGGCGCCTCACGAGCTTGAGCGTTGCGGCAGTTGGAGAGTCACCGACGTCGCGTTGCGCAGTCGGCTATAACAGGAAACATGAGAACAATTGAGCTGAAATCTTGGGCGGATTTTTCAGCGCAGCTTGCCGACATTCGAGCCAGACGCAAGGAGCTTGAGGCCGCTGAGAGGCGAGAATTTGATGCCCCATTGTTTCGGGGCGTTGGAAGCAGTGACTGGGGCCTGGAGACCACGCTTGAGCGCGCAGTTCCTTTGGAACTCGCGCAAGACGTTCCCGACCTCCAAGCGTACTACAAATTGATTTCTAAGTCGAAATCATCGGTAGAAACCCTGAGCGACGCTGACTGGGGAAACCTACCCAATCCACTAGAATTCCTGACGATGCTGAGCCAGTTCGAAACGTTGGGGGCACAGTTTTTCTTCATCAACAACGTGCCTTTGTATAGATACCTGATATACCTACGGCACCACGGCTACCCCTCCCCGTTGCTCGACTGGACCGCGTCCCCTCATGTGGCGGCATTCTTCGCGTTCGATTCTATGCCTAAGACGGCACGATCCGTATCTGTCTATTCTATGCTGCGGGATCGAGTTCGTCTTTCTTCGGCCGGTCAGCCAACTGTCGACATCATGGGCCCCTTCGTCCGCACGCATCGCCGCCACCTCATACAGCAGTGCCAGTACTCGGTCTGCATGATGTGGCATGCGGGCTACAAGTTTTGCAGCCACGACGAGGCCTTCGCCGAGCCGGGAACCCTCGGAATTAAAGGCGAGTTAGTTCGCATTGCAATACCCGCCGAAGAGAGGGACATCGCACTCGCGGAACTTGACCAGATGAATATCAACGCCTTCTCGTTGTTTGGCTCGGAGGACAGCCTGGTTCGGACAATAGCTCGCCGCGATGGTCTTCTATCGGCCACACGCTGATGTAGACATCGAGAGCGATGCGCACGAACTTCCAGGCTTCGGATGAACGAGTAGCGGGGGCGCCTGGTTCGCGGTCGTGATCTCGACTAGCGCCTCTTCCGCGCGTCTCTTGGTGGATACGGGCTTGTGTTTGTGGTGCCTGGCCAACTTGCCGTATCACGCGTTAACCGACGACGTCCCGAGACCTGCTTAATTCCGAATGACCGGGACCAGAAGCGCTACCTCAACCCATCTGGTCGACGGACTGGATCAGCGCGCGAATGTAGCCGTAGCAGAAGGCGAACGATTGCAGACCGCCGGGATCGGCGGGCGCCTGCGGCACGTGGTCGGGCATGAGCAGGTAGGAGTAGCCCACCTCTTTGTATACGCGGATCGCCTTCACGAAATCGACGTCGCCCTCGTCCGGGAAGACCTCGACGAAGTCGTCGCGGTGGCCGCGTATGTTGCGGAAGTGCACGTTGAAGATCTTCTGGCGCGTCCCGAAATAACGGATCACGTCGAAGAGTTCCTTGCCCGGATCCTGTAGCATCTCCGAGACGGTGCCCTGGCAGAAGTTCAGCCCGTGGTAGGGGCTCTCCTGGATGGAGACGAACTTCTTCAGGCCGTCCACAGTACCCAGCACGCGCGTAATGCCCTGATAGCCTTCGGGCGGCACACCGGGATCGTGCGGGTGGCAGGCCATCCGCACCTTGTACTCGTTGGCGACAGGGATGACATGATCCAGGAAATAGGTTATGCGCTCCCAGAAGCGATCGGGATCCACGCGGCCGGCGCGCGTGAGGGGCCGCTCCGGATGGGCCTCGCGGAAACGCCAGGTGCTGTAGACGGTGTCGCCGCGCCCGGGCGTGGAGGCCGTTCGCAGCACGCCCAGCAGGCTCATGTTGTACTTGATCGAGGGGATGCCCGCGGCGGCGCAGTTGCGGATCAAGGTTTGCAGGCCCTCGATATCGCGGTCGCGCTCGGGGCTCTCGGCCAGCATGATGGCGCCGTGCTTCTCGCGATCGATGTGGCTCGAAGAGAGGATGGGAGGCGCCACGCAATCGACCGAGATGCCGTTCTTTTCCGCCAGGTCGCGCACGCGCGTGAGCTCGTCCACGGTGGCGTAGACGCGGTCCCCCGCGATCTCCGGGTATCCGCAGATGTTGCGCACTCCGTAGCGGGCGAAGTACTTCAGGTGCGCCTCGCTGGTGGGAGCGCTCTGGCATCCCAGCTTCATGAGGGCGCGTGGAGACGCCGGCGGCGCGGCCGAGGAGGGCCCGGCGAGCGCCAGCGCGCCGGCCGAGGAAGTGACGAATTGCCTGCGATTCATAAAGGGGGACCGTCCCTAGATCATTATGGTACGGCTTGGGCAAGCTAAAGCGTGCCCCACCCCGGCTTGCCAAAGCGGACCAATCAGGTATAATAAGGTCCAAACACCTGAAACGGGTGTATCTGTGTACTTCCTGGAGGCACTATGAGTTCTTCTCGCCGCAACTTCCTCGTGGCCGGGATCGGACTGCCCGCGCTGGCAACCGCTTCCCGCTCCGCCGACCCTGAACCGCAAACCCGCACTCGTCGCCCGTCGGATATCCAGTTCGAGTACCGCACGCTGGGCAACACCGGTCTCAAAGTCACCGCTGTAGGCATGGGCTGCATGGTCACCTCGGATGGCAGCGTGGTCGAGCGCGCGGCCGATATGGGCATTACCTATTTCGATACGGCGCGCGGATACTCGGGGGGCAACAACGAGCGCATGGTGGGCGCCGCCCTGAAGGCCAAGCGCAACAGCATCACGCTTTCAAGCAAGTCGCACGCACGTACCGGGCCGGAGGCGCTCAACGATCTCGATACCAGCCTCAAGGAACTCGGCACCGATCACCTGGATATCTGGTATCTCCACAATAAGACCAAGCCCGAGGATGTCACCGACGACCTGCTCGAGGCCCAGCAGACGGCCAAGAAGGCCGGCAAGATCCGGTTCGCCGGCGTGAGCACGCACTCCGGGCAGCCCACGCTGATTCCGTGGCTGGCGAAGAATCCGCATGTCGACGTGGTCCTGAGCGCGTACAATTTCACGCTCGACCCGGGCGTAGGCGCGGCTCTCGAACAGGCAGCCGCGGCGGGCAAGGGCGTGGTGGCCATGAAGGTGATGGCAGGCGGATTCCGCACCATCAAGCCGGGCGATCCCGCCTACCCCAAGCTTAAACAGGATGGCGGGCTGCTGGCGGCTCTCAAGTGGGCCATGCGCAACCCCAAGGTCGTTCACACGACCATTCCCAGCATCACCGATAACGACCAGCTCGAAGAGAACCTTACGGCCATGGGGCACCCGATCAGTGTGGCCGAGCAGAAGCTGCTGGCCGAGCGCATGGAACTGATCCGGCCGCTCTACTGCCGCACGTGCGGCGAGTGCGATGACCTTTGCCGCCAGGGGCTGCCGGTGGCCGACATGCTGCGCATCCTGACTTATGCCGATGGCTACGGGCAATTCGCGCTGGGCCGCGAGCGTTTCCTGGAACTCGACCCCGCGCATACCAGCGTGAAGTGCGGCGATTGCCCAAGCTGCACCGTCCAGTGCCCGCATGGAGTTAAAGTAGTAGAGCGCCTGATCCGGGCGCAGGAACTATTCGCATGCTAAAAATCGTCTTCGGAGCGGCTCTGGCGGCGGGTGTGTTGGCCGCGCAGACCCTCCCCGCTCCTACGTGCAATCTGGTGCCGGGCTGGACGCAATCCGGCGCCGCCCGCACCTACGAATCCGACAACCTGTTCGAATACATGGACGGGAACGCGGAAGGCTATCTCATTTACGGCTTCCAGAAGATGCAAGGGGTCTCTTGCAAGAAGGGCGAAATCACCTTCGTCATGGACGTCTCCGACATGGGCGACGCCGATTCGGCCTATGGCATCTTCACCGCGAACTTCGATTCGCGGCAGCCGGGCAACAAGATCGGGATGGGCGGCCAGATTCAGCCGCGGCGCGCCGTGTTTTCTAAGGGCCAGTATTATGTCGAGATCGGCGCCAACCCGGAAGGCGACCACACGGCCGCGTTAACGGAGTGGACCGCGGCGCTCGAGAAGACCATTTCGGGCCGGACCGACGTGCCTCCCGCGATGTCGTGGTTTCCCACCGAGAAGCGCACCGGGCTGCGTCTGGTTCCGGAAAGCGCCCTCGGCCTGCGGCTCCTGAAGCGCGGCTACGTGGCGCAGTACGATTTCGGCAAGGCCTTCGTGGTGTTTGAGGCCTCGCCCGAATCGGCCGCCGCGGTGATGCAGAAGCTGAAGGCGCGCTTTGGCGATACCACCCCGGCCACCATCGCCGACGAAGCTTTCCAGGCCAACGACAAGTACCTCGGCAAGCTGTGCTTCTTCCGCAAGGGCAGCTACATCGGCGGTTATACCATCAGCCAGGATGGTAATGACGGCGTGGCACTGGCCACGGCGCTGGCAGATAAAGTCAGATAAATCTCGCGCGTGGAGATCGGTAGGGGAACCCCGGAATCCTGGCTCCAGCGGCACGCTTCCGCACCGTTGGGCGGGTCCGCGGGTTCAATTTCACACCGAAGACCGCGGGCCGGGTCATCGCTTTGCTCCGCTTTCCGAAGCGGCTTTGGGAAGCCGCGACAAGGAGCATCGCAATGCCATTTGTTAACGTCGGCAAAGAGAACTCCGGAGCTATTGACCTTTATTATGAGGATCATGGCTCGGGCGACCCCGTCATCCTAATCCACGGATACCCGCTGAGCGGCGCCTCCTGGGAAAAGCAGACCGCCGCGCTCTTAAGCGCGGGTATGCGCGTCATCACCTACGACCGCAGAGGATTTGGCAAATCCAGCCAGCCGACCACCGGTTACAACTACGACACCTTCACCGAAGACCTCCACAAGCTGGTGACCCATCTCAAGCTCCGCAATTTCTCGCTGGTGGGTTTCTCCATGGGTGGCGGCGAAGTGGCGCGCTACATTGGAAAGCACGGATCGAAAGGGGTTTCGAGAGCCGTAATCATCGATGGTGTGCCGCCGTACCTGCTCAAGACGCAGGACAACCCCGAAGGCCTGGATGCGTCCGTGTTCCAAGGTTTCGAGAAGGCTGTCTCCGCGGACCGGTACGCATTCTTTACCGCGTTTTTCGATAATTTCTACAACACGGATGTATATTTGAACAAGCGCGTCAGCCCCCAGACCGTGCAGGCCAGTTGGAACGTTGCGGCCCAATGCTCCGCCATCGCCAGCTTGGCCTGCGTGCCGGCGTGGCATGAGGATTTCCGCGCGGATGTGGCCCGCATCGACATTCCGACGCTCGTCATACACGGCGAAGCGGACAGGGTCGTGCCCATTGACGCCGGCGGGCGCCGGACCGCCGCGTTGATCAAGGACGCTCGCCTTGTGGTGGTGAAAGACGGGCCGCACGCCACCATCACGACCCACGCGGAGGAGGTTAACCAAGCGCTCGTCGATTTCCTGAGCAAGGCCGCGCCGCGCACCGCTTCGGCATCCCCGGCCTCGTGATCTGAAAGCTGATTTTGTTGGGGAGACCGCTTCCTGACGGTCGCGGCTCGGAATGCGTTACTGAGCCGCGACCGTCAGGGAGCGGTCTTTGCAACCTACCGTGCGGCCACAGCTCTAGTGATCCCGCTCGGTCACCAGATCGGTTATCGCCAACAGCGCTCTCTGGTACGGCGAATCGGGAAATTCGCCGATGATGCGGCGGGCCTTCTCGGTGAAGGCCTGCGCGCGCTCCTTCAGGCGCTGGATGCCTTGGTACTTCTCGAGCAGCAGCACAATGCGCCCGAAAGGAACTTCGTCGTAGCTGCGGTCGCGCAGAATGGTGGCCACCAGCTTTCGCTCTGCGTCGGTGGCGTGCTCCAGGGCATAGACCAGCGGAAGCGTCACCTTGCCCTCGCGCAAATCGCCGCCTACGGGCTTGCCGAGGGTCTTCTCGCGGGCCGTGAAATCCAGCACGTCGTCCACGAGCTGGAAGGCCATCCCCAGGTTCCAGGCGTACTCGCCCAGGCTGGCCTCAACGCGAT